>NZ_BAAAHH010000028.1:0-111980 GCF_039525175.1 Actinocorallia libanotica | reverse complement strand
GCCCCCCCCCCCGCCGCCGGGGCCCGGGCGGCGGACCAGGGGGCCGCCGCCACCCTCTCCGCCCCCGCCGACCTCTGCCCCGACACCGGCCGCCGCCGCCTCTCCTACGAACGCGCCGAATACCTCTTCAAACAGACCACCAAATCCCTGGACCCCTCAGGCCGCGGCTACACCCTCCACCAACTCCGCCACGCCCGCCCCGCCCCGCCCTGACGCCCACACGCGACCCACGAAGCCGATACCGCCGATCACACGACATCTGATCCTCCGCCGCTTCCAGCCCGGTGAGCTGCTGTCTGTCCCCTCTTTTGCGGGCGACCCCCGAGGCCACGCGGTGCACCGACCGGGGACCCGACACGCTGGACGACAGGTGGGTCTGCCCGAGGTTCTCTGAAATCAGATGCTGGCCTGGCCCGAACCGGCCAGTGTCCGCAGGCCGGGGAGGTCGGGGATGACGATTTTGCGCCGTTCGGTGCGCACGAGGCCGAGCTTCCGGAAGCGGGCCAGGGCGGCGGCGACCATGCTGCGCGACAGGCCCACCGCCTGGCCGATCTCCGTCTGGTCGAGGCACACCTCCGGCAGGCCGTCGGCGCCGGGCGCCGCGAGCCGCTCCAGTGCCCGGGCCACCCGCGGCCCCGCGGGCAGCGCCGCCAGCTCCGCCCGCCACGCCTCGCCTTCGAGGATCCGCCGCATCGTGCGCCGCAGCAGTGCCTCCTCCAGCCCGTGCTCCCGGATGAGCGCCCGGAAGCGATCGGCGCCCAGCACCCGCGTGACGCAGGGCTCCAGCGCGACGACGGACGCCGACCGCCCGTGCCGGCCGATGACGCCCATCGATCCGAGCAGCTCTCCCGGCCCGCGCACCGCCAGCAGCAGCACCGTGCCGTCCGCGGATCCGGTCAGCACCTTCACCCGCCCGGACAGCAGGACCGACACATGCGTCGGCGGATCGCCCTGCCGCAGAATGCTCTCACCGGCCCCGTAGCCCACCTCGGTACCGGCCGAGGCGAGCAGCTCCCACGTCTCCGCAGAGAATTCCATCCCTCCTGTCTGCCACAGTTCGCCATGGTCCACCGCAGAACCGGAGCCTCACACCGGACAGATGACCACTGCAGGTCACCTGCTGATTTGACGTCCTTCCCATCCTGAAAGGCGGGAATTCTCCCCTGTCACACCTGTGTAGGTGTGGGCTTGGAGTGGGTTCCTGCTTCACAGCGCGGTGCCGGAACAGGTCCCGGTCTTACCTGCGCTCCACAGGCGTTGAGTCTGTCCGCCCGCCCGGCGGCCAGGGTGTTGTCGGCTGCGTTGAGGTCCCGGTCGTGGACGGTCCCGCAAGCCGGGCACGTCCACTGGCGGATGTGGAGGGGTTTGGGGCCGTCCTTGGTCTTGCAGGTCGAGCAGATCTGCGAGGTGGGTTCGAACCGGTTGATCTTCGCGAAATACCGGCCGTATCGGGCGGCCTTGTACTCCAGCATGTTCACGAACTGCGACCAGCCCGCGTCATGCACGGATTTGGCCAGCCGGGTACGGGCCAGGCCCCTCACACACAGATCCTCCACATAGACCGCTTGGTTGTCGCGGATGATCTTCGTGGAGACCTTGTGGGCGTGGTCCCGGCGGGCATCAGCCACCTTGGCATGGAGTTCGGCGACCCGTAGACGGGCCTTCGCACGGTTCTTCGAGCCCTTGGCCTTGCGGCACAGGGCCCTCTGCGCCTTCTTCAGGCGGCGTTCGGCCCGGCGCAGTACACGCGGGTTGTCGATCACGGTGCCGTCTGAGAGGACTGCGAACGACGCCAGCCCCAGATCGATCCCCACCTCGTGCTCCGTCTCGGGCAGGGGTGCGTCCGTGGTCTGGACGACGAAAGAGGCGAAGTACCGGCCGCGGGCATCCTTGATGACGGTGACCGATGACGGCTCCGAGGGCAGGTCCCGCGACCAGCGGACGGGGATATCCCCGATCTTCGGCAGCCGCAGCCGCCCGTTGTCCAGCACCGTGAAACGTGCGTTGCGGGTGAACCGGATCGCCTGCCGATGGTCTTTGCGAGACCTGTACCGGGGACGCGCCGTCTTCGGGCCCTTGCGCTTGCCGGACAGGGAGGCGAAGAAGTTCCGATAGGCGGCGTTCGCATCGGCCAGTGCCTGCTGGAGGACGACCGTCGAAACCTCGCCCAGCCATACCCGCTCAGGGGTTTTCTTCGCCTGCGTGATGACCTGCTTGGACAACTCCCCGTCCGAGGGATACGCCGACCCGGTCGCATGCGCCTCCTGCCGGGCACGCAGGGCGTCATTGAACACCACTCGCGCGCACCCGAACGCTCTCGCCAGCGCTTGTTGCTGATGGGATGTCGGGTAGAGACGGAAGTTGAACCGGAGCCGCACACCGGGATCTTACTATCTGTTTGTGATCGGCTACGTTGAGATCTCAGCTGGATGGGCTGTCCAAGACCTTGCGGCGGACCGTCGTCCCTGCCTGCAGGTCACGGCGCCGGCTCGCTTCTGATGTAGCGGATGATGAGTTCGGCGAGTTCGTCGACCATGCGGTCGTGGGGGATGGGCGGGCGGTCGAGGACGTAGCGGATGGCGAGCTGGCCGACGGTCTCGGTGATGATCCACAGGGCGGCGTCGACGTCGAGGCCGGGGCGGAAGCGGTCGCGGTTGAGCAGCAGGTAGATGCGGACCAGGTCGGCGAGGCGCTGGCGGAGGGCGTCGAGCTTGCCGAAGGGGCCCAGGCGGGGGACGTGCTCGACGACGACGCGCAGGAGGTCGGCGTTCTCCTCCAGGAGGCGGATCTGGGCCTCCAGGAGGGAGCGGCCGCCGGTCTGCCAGGGCTCGGACATGGCCGCCTCGATCTCCGCGCCCAGCCGTTCGGCGAGGTGGTCGGCGAAGCGGTCCAGGACGGCCACCACGATCGCGTCCTTGTTGGGGAAGTACTGGTAGAGGGAGCCGTTGCTGAGCCCGGCGGCGGCCGCGATGCGGTTGGTGGACGCGCCGTCGTAGCCGCGCTCGGCCAGAACGCGAGTAGCGGCGTCCAGGATGCGCTCCATGGTGCGGCGCGAACGCTCCTGCCGGGGCACCTTCCGCGGTGAATGCGCAGGCAGGGGAGGCATTGTCCGTCACCTTCCGGAAGCGACTTGTAAGCGACTACTTATTCGCGTTTAGCTTAGGGGGACATCCTTCAGCCGTCACCCCTGAGGAGGAGCGGTGGGCAAGATCCAGGAAAGCCTCACCCCGGACACCGCGGAGCGGGAGCCCGAGCCGTTCGGGCCCGGCTCCCTGCTGTGGGACCAGATGGGCCTGTACACCTCGGCGCTGGCCGGGAACAGCGTGTTCATCCTGCAGACCATGCACCCGGCGATCGGCACCGTCGTCGACCAGATGTCCAGCTTCCGCACCGACCCCGTGGGGCGCGCCAGGCGCAGCTTCGCCTCCGTGCAGACCTGGGTCTACGGCGGCGAGACCGCGATCGAGGAGGGCCGGCGCCTCCGCGAGATGCACAAGCCGCTCAGCGCCGTGGACGAGGACGGCGTCCGCCACCACGCGCTGTCCGCCGAACCCTGGGCCTGGGTGCACCTGACCGGCTTCTACGCCGCCGTCACCGCCCCCCGCTACTTCGGGACGGAACCCCTCACCCTCCAGAAGGAACAGCAGATCTTCGACGAGTTCATCCAGCTGGGGCGCATCCTGCGCGTGCCCGAGCGCATGCTCCCCCGGACCATCCCCGACTACTGGAAGTACTTCGACGCGATGGTCGCCGACACCCTCGTCCCCCACAAGGTGGCACTCGAGGTCCTGGCCGCCATGGACAAGGTGCCCCCCGGCATCCCCGCCCCGCTGCGCCCCGCCCTGGCCCCCCTGATGGCCGCGGTCGGCAACCTGGGCCGCTTCATCACCGTCGGCACCCTCCCCCCGGCCGCCCGCGACAGGCTCGGCCTCACCTGGACCCCCCGCGACGAACGCCTCCTGCACGCCGTGGGCCAGGCCATCGCGCGCACCACCCCCCACCTCCCCGAACGCCTCCGCTACATGCCCATCGCCTACCGCGCCCGCCAGGCCGCCCGCGCCCGAGCCCGCCTCGACCGGGCCCTGGCCACCCGCCCCCTGTAGCGCCTGAGGCCTACTCCCGGCTCCCGAGATGGATCACCCGCCGGAGGGAGCGGGTTCGCTCTCCGGCGGGAAGCGGATTCCACGGGCGGCTGCCAGGGTCTCCGGTGTGAACGTGAAACCTTCGACGGCCGCCTGGGCCGGAGCGGCGTCCCTGCTTCCCTACACGGCGATGAAGACCTACTGGGCGTTCGGCGGAACGGCCGGCAGGCCGTCGGGCGACCTGGCCGCGCGGTTCCGGGAGAACGGAGCTCCCGAAGTGCTGGTGCGGATGGAGCAGCACGGTCTCGACTTCACCGTCCTGGGCGCGTTCGCCGGCATGGTGCTCCTGGCCGTTCTGGTCCTCTCCCGGGGGAGGCGGCCGCCCCGCTGGTCGCTGCTGGTCCCCGGCTGGGCCGGCGCGCTCCTGCTGACCCCGTACGGCCTGGCCACCATGGCGGCCGCGCCCTTCGGCCTCACCGCGGGCGACGCCGAGGGCTGGTCGCCCTGGGTGGGAGTCGTCGGGGGGCTGGCCTTCGCCGGCCTGGGCGCCTCGCTCGCCCTGTGCACCCCGGCCTACCAGCGCCGGACCGGGCCGCAGGCGCCGACGCCCGGCGGCGCCGAAGCCGTGCGCCGGTAGACTGCTGGTCTCGTATCGGACCTCTCACGACGTACCGGGAGCTCTTCATGGATCTGTTCCGGCTGGACGGCAAGACCGCGCTGGTCACCGGGGGGACCCGGGGCATCGGGCTGATGATCGCGCGGGGGCTGCTGGAGGCCGGGGCGGGCAGGGTGGTCATCAGCTCCCGCAAGGCCGACGCGGTGGAGCAGGCCGTCGCCGAGCTGTCCAAGGCCGGGGGAGGGGAGGTCGTCGGGGTGCCGGCCGACCTGTCCACCGAGGAGGAGTGCCTGCGGCTGGCCGGGACGATCGAGGGGCCGCTGCACATCCTGGTCAACAACGCCGGGGCCACCTGGGGCGCGCCGCTGGAGGAGTTCCCCTCCTCGGCGTGGGACAAGGTGATCGACCTCAACCTGAAGTCGCCCTTCTACCTCACCAAGGCGCTGATGCCGCGGCTGCGCGAGGCGGCCACCGCCGACGACCCGGCGCGGATCATCAACATCGGTTCGATCGACGGGATCATGACGCCGGGCCAGCGCTACTCCTACACCTCCAGCAAGGCCGCGATCCACCAGCTCACCCGGGTGCTGGCCAAGGAGCTCGGGCCGGAGGCGATCACCGTCAACGCGATCGCGCCCGGGCCGTTCGAGTCCAAGATGATGGCCGCGACGCTCGACGCGTTCGGCGACGCCATCGCCCAGGCGGTGCCGCTCAGGCGCATCGGCCGCCCCGACGACATGGCGGGCGCTGCGGTGTTCCTGGCCAGCCGCGCCGGATCGTACGTGAACGGCGTCGTGATCCCCGTGGACGGCGGCCTGACGGTCGCCTAGTCTCTGGTTGCCCCGGCCGGTGCCGGGACGGTGAAGCGCGAGTACGGGAGTGGCGGCGCATGGCGGCGGAGACCGTCCAGGAGGCTTGGGCGGACCTGCCGCCGACGGCGCAGAGGCTTTTGATGGCGGCCCTGGACGCCTTCGGTGAGCAGGGGTATCACGGCACTTCGACCCGCCAGGTGGCACTGCGAGCGGGAATGAGCCCGGCCGCGATGTACATGCACTTCGCCACCAAAGAAGCGATCCTGTACGAGATCGCGCGCACCGGGCACGAGGTGAACCACGAGCGGGTACGCCGGGCCTGCGCCGAGCATCCCGATCCGGCGGAGCGGGTGCGCGCCATCGTCGAGGCGATGGTCACCTTCCACGCCGAGCACCACACCCTGGGCCGGGTGGTGCAGTACGAGCACGCCTCGCTGGCCTCGGCCCACCAGCGGGAGCTGATCGGGATCCGGCGGCGGACCGAGGCCTTCCTGCGCGAGGCGATCGACGAGGGCGTCGCGGCCGGCGTGTTCGAGGCCGCGGCCGCGCCCATGGCCACCACGGCGATCATGTCCTTGGCGATCGACGTGGCCCGCTGGTATCCCAGCCAGCGCAGCCGCACCTCGGCCCAGATCACCGCCGCCTACGCCGACCTGGCACTGCGCATGCTCGCCTCCCGCTGACGGAGGCTCGCCTCCCCCGAGCGGGAGGCGAGCACCAGAAGCCCACGGCCGTGGGAATCCCACAGCCGCTGGAATCCCACGGCTGTCGGAAGACCGTGGCCGCCGGAAGGCTGTGGCCGCCGGAAGCCCATGGCTGCCGGAAGACGTGACCGCCGGAAGCCCACAGCCGTGGGAAGCCCATGGCCGCCGGAAGATCGCGGCCGTTGGAAGACCGCGACTGCCGGAAGACTATGGCCGTTGGAACCACGACCGCCGGAAGCGCACGACCGCCGGAGGACAACGACCGTTAGAAGACCACGACCTGGCGGACGGCCTCGCCGGTGTGCAGCCGGTCGAAGCCCGCGTTGATCTCCTCCAGCGGCAGGGTGCCGGACAGCAGCCGGTCCACCGGCAGGACGCCCTGGCGGTACATCTCGATGAAGCGGGGGACGTCGCGGCGGGGCGCGCAGGAGCCCAGGTAGCTGCCGCGCAGGGTCTTCTCCTCGGCGACGAGGCCGAGCGCGGGCAGCGCCAGCTCCTTGCCGGGGGCGGGGAGCCCGACGGTGACGGTGGTGCCGCCGGGGGCCGCCGCGTCGTAGGCCTGGCGCAGCACCGGCACGACGCCCGCGGTCTCGATGACCTTGTCCGCGCCGCCGCCGGTGATCTCCCTGAGCTCCGCGACGGCGTCCGGGCCGCCCGCCACGGTGTGGGTGGCGCCGAGTTCGCGGGCGAGCTCCAGCTTGGCGGGTACGACGTCGACCGCCACGATCGACTCCGCGCCCAGGGCCTTGGCCGCCAGCAGCGCCGACAGGCCGACGCCGCCGAGCCCGAAGACCGCCACGCTGTCCCCGGGGACGACCTGCGCGCTGTGCAGGGCGGCGCCCGCACCGGTCAGCACCGCGCAGCCGAACAGCGCCGCGATCTCGAACGGCAGCCCGGCGTCGACCCTGACCGCCGACTGCTGGGAGACCACGACGTGGTCGGAGAACGCCGAGACGCCCAGGTGGTGGTGGATCCGCCCGCCGTCGATGCGCCGCCCGCCGCCCAGCAGGGTGCCCGCGCCGTTGGCGGCGGCGCCCTGCGCGCACAGGGCGGGCCGTCCGGACCGGCAGCGGCCGCACCGCCCGCAGGCGGGCACGAACGCCAGCACGACACGGTCGCCGACGGAGAACTCCGCGCCCTGGCCGACCTCGACGACCTCGCCGGCGGCCTCGTGCCCCAGCGCCATCGGCAGCGGCCGCACCCGCGACCCGTTGATCACCGACAGGTCGGAGTGGCACAGGCCCGCCGCGCCGATCCGCACCAGCAGTTCGCCGGGCCCCGGCGGGGCGAGCTCCACCTCGGTGACCTCCAGCGGCCGGGACTCGGCGTAGGGCGCCTCCCGGCCGGCCTCGGTCAGCACCGAGACGCGGGTCCTGATCATGAGGCCACCACCAGCTTCTCCATGGCCTCGCGCATCCGCCCGGTGATCGGCACGGGCCGCCGGGTCCGGCGGTCGACGAAGACATGGGTGAAGTCGCCGTGCGCGATGAGGGTCTCGCCGTCGGCGCGGTGCAGGCCGATCTCGTACCTGACGCTGGAGGTGCCGAGCCTGCCGATGCGCAACCCCACCCTGATCACTTCGGGGAAGCGGGCCTCGGCCTTATACTCGCAGCGAGAGGCCACGCACATGCCGATGGTCTCACCGTGGAACGGGTCGAAGCCCGCCTCGCGGATGAGCCAGGTGTTGGCCACGGTGTCCATCATCTCGTAGTGGACGACGTTGTTCATGTGGCCGTAGCCGTCGTTGTCGTTCCAGCGGGTCGGGACGCTCTCCCAGTACAGGTAGCTCACGGGAAAGTATCTTACTGGTCAGTAACATCTGGCGGTGT
Source organism: Actinocorallia libanotica (assembly GCF_039525175.1). Lineage (NCBI taxonomy): Bacteria > Bacillati > Actinomycetota > Actinomycetes > Streptosporangiales > Thermomonosporaceae > Actinocorallia > Actinocorallia libanotica. The sequence continues at coordinate 103,937 of NZ_BAAAHH010000028.1, read as the reverse complement.
GACGGGGCTCCCATCGAAGGAGTCGAACGTGGCGAACTCCGCGACGGGCGTCCGCCGCAGCCTCGTCGGCCTGCGCACCGGATGGCCCAGGAACACCACCGAGGCCAGCGCGACGCCCTCCGGGGCCTTCAGCAGCTCGCGCACGCCCTCCTCCTCGCGGATGTGGATCGTCGTCATCACCCCGCCCAGGCCCTCCTCGCGCGCCGCCAGGAGCAGGTTCCACACGAACGGGTAGACCGAGGCGCCGCCCGCGAACGTGTAGCGGTCGTGGTCGCGGTCGACGGCCGCCAGCTCGTTCAGGTCGGCGAACACCGCGAGCATCACCGGCACCTCGTCCAGGTGGCGCGCGAACTCGGCGCGGTGGTCGTCGGCGGGCTCCCGGGCCAGCGCCGCGGCCTCGGCCTCCCGGTCGGCCAGCGGCGACCACGCCCGCAGCCCCGCCTCGCCCAGCGCCCGGTAGTCCCGCCAGCCCGGCAGGTACAGGTCCCGCATCCCCGCGCGGACCGCGGGGTCCTTGACGACGACGACCCGCCACCCCTGCTTGTTGCCGCCGCTGGGCGCGAACCGCGCGGTGTCCAGGATGCGGTGCACGGTGGCGTCGGAGACGGGTTCGTCGGTGAACTCCCTGATGGCGGCGGTGCCGCGCAGAGCCTCGAGCAGTTCCATGGCCCGATGCTTTCACGCCCCGCCCCGCCCGGCGATCACCCGCCTCGACCCGCGACCCCCGAGACCGCGGGCGACGCTCAGCCGGCGGCGGGGGCGCCGTCCGGGCGTCGTCCTCGCGGCGGGGGCGGCTCAGTGGCCCCGGGCGATCCACTCCTCCAGGTGGGGGGCCTCGCCGCCGATGGTGGTGGAGTCGCCGTGCCCGGTGTAGACCTTCGTGTCGCCGGGCAGGGCGAGCAGCTTCTCCCGGATCGAGCCGATGATGGTGGGGAAGTCCGAGAACGAGCGCCCCGTCGCGCCCGGCCCGCCCTGGAAGAGGGTGTCGCCGGTGAAGACCGCGCCCAGCTCCGGCGCGTACAGGCAGACCGCGCCGGGCGCGTGGCCCGGGGTGTGCAGGACCCGCAGCTCGATCCCGCCGACGGTCAGGACCTCCCCGTCGGCCAGTTCCCCGTCCGGCCGCCGGTCCGGGTGCGTCATGTCCCACAGCGGCAGGTCGGCCGGGTGCAGCAGGATCGGCGCGTCCGCGGCGTCGGCGAGGACGGGCGCCGCGTCGATGTGGTCGTTGTGGGCGTGGGTGGACACGATGGCCTTGAGGGCGCGTCCGCCGAGCGCGTCGCGGATGGCGGCGGCGTCGTGCGCGGCGTCGATGACGATCGCCTCGTGCTCGTCGCCGACGATCCAGACGTTGTTGTCGACGTCCCAGGTGCCGCCGTCCAGGCTGAAGGTGCCGGAGGTGACCAGGTGGGTGATGGCGGCGGTCACAGGATCACCACCGAGCGCAGCACGTCGCCGTGGTGCATCTTCTCGAACGCGGCCTCGATGCCGTCGATGCCGATGGTCTCGGTGACGAACGCCCCGAGGTCGAGGCGGCCCTGCAGGTACAGGTCGATGAGCATGGGGAAGTCCCGCGAGGGCAGGCAGTCGCCGTACCAGGACGACTTCAGCGCCCCGCCCCGCCCGAAGACCTCCGGCAGCGGCAGCTCGATCTTCATCTCCGGCGTCGGCACGCCCACCAGCACCACGGTCCCGGCGAGGTCGCGCGCGTAGAAGGCCTGCTCGTAGGTCTCGGGGCGGCCCACAGCCTCGATGACGACGTCCGCGCCGTTGCCCTCGGTCAGCTCGCGGACCGCCTCGACCGCGTCGGTCTCCCGCGAGTTCACGGTGTGGGTGGCGCCCAGCTCGAGCGCCTTGTCGAGCTTGCGCTGGTCGATGTCCACGGCGATGATCCGCCGCGCCCCCGCCAGCCGCGCGCCCATGATGGAGGCCCCGCCGACCCCGCCGCAGCCGATGACCGCCACCGAGTCGCCGCGCGTCACGCCGCCGGTGTTGATGGCCGCGCCGATCCCCGCCATGACGCCGCAGCCCAGCAGCCCCGCCACCTCGGGCTTGGCGGCCGGGTCGACCTTGGTGCACTGCCCGGCCGCCACGAGCGTCTTGTCGGCGAACGCCCCGATCCCCAGCGCCGGGGACAGCTCCGTGCCGTCCTCCAGCGTCATCTTCTGCTTCGCGTTGTGGGTGTTGAAGCAGTACCACGGCCGCCCGCGCAGGCAGGCGCGGCACTGCCCGCACACCGCCCGCCAGTTGAGCACCACGAAGTCACCGGGTGCCACCTCGGTGACCCCCTCGCCGACGGACTCCACGATCCCGGCGGCCTCGTGCCCCAGCAGGAACGGGAAGTCGTCGTTGATCCCGCCCTGCCTGTAGTGCAGGTCCGTGTGGCACACCCCGCACGCCTGCACCTTCACCACGGCCTCGCCCGGCCCGGGATCCGGAACGATGATCGTCTCCACCCGCACGGGCTCGTTCTTCCCGGGTGCGATGACCCCGCGTACACGCTGCGCCATATGTCCTTCGCCTTCCTTCGGCTCGCTCCCTGAAAGTCCATTCTCCCTGATCGGCGAGGGCCGGGGCGCAGCGCCTGTGGACGACGGCCGCGCTCCCCGGACCTCCCTCCGGCCCGCGGGAGGGGCCGCGACCCGCTCGCCGCCGCGGGCGGCGTTCAGGGCCTGCGGAACGTGCGGTTCAGGTTCTCCCGGGTGGCGGGGCGGGTGGAGGAGTCGGCCTGGGCCCAGGCCTCGAAGGCGAGGGTGGCCTCGAAGCCCTGGGTGGCGGCGAGGCCGACGGCGTTCTTGATGTCGCGGGCCAGGCCGGGGGGCACGGAGGCGAACCTGCGGGCCATCTCCAGGGCGGCGGCCAGGGGGTCGTCGTGCAGTTCCAGGGCCAGGCCGTGGCGGACCGCCTGCTCTCCGGCGAGGGTGCCGCCCTCCAGGAGGACGGCCAGGGCGCGCTGGCGGCCCAGGGCCTCCACCAGGAAGTAGGTGCATCCGCCGCCGGGGTGCAGGCCGATCCGGCTGAACGTCGCGCTGAACTTCGCCTGCGGCGCGGCCAGGCGGATGTCGCAGGACATCGCCAGGTTCAGGCCGGCGCCGATCGCGTGGCCCTGCACCGCGGCGATCGTGGGGAGCGGCAGGTCCCGCACGGCGAGGAAGGCTTCGTACATGCGGGTGGCGTCGTCGCGGACCTCCCGCACGGGCAGGTCCTCGGCGCCGAACAGCTCACCCAGGTCGGCGCCGGAGCAGAACGAGCGGCCCGCTCCCGTGACGACGAGGACCCGCGCGTCGCGGTCGGCGCGCAGCCGGGCGGCGCAGTCGACGAGTTCGTCGCGCATCGCGAAGCTGATGGCGTTGTGCCGCGCCGGGTCGTCCAGCGTCAGCACCCGCACCCCGTCGTCGCGGCTCTCCAGCCGCAGCGTCTTCCACTCGCTCATGCCCGTCCTCCTCGGTCGTCCTGTCCATCTGCGGTGTCCACGCCGGTCGTCCGCCACAGCGCGTCGTCGCCGGGCCCTTGCCCGACGGCGCGGACGAGCGTCCCGGCCCAGTGCCGGGCGTCCGCGCCCTCGTCCCGCCACGCCCACAGTCTGCGGGTCGTGTGGTGCAGGGGGTGCTCGCGGGTGATGCCCATCGCGCCGTGCACCTGGTGGGCGGCCGCGGCGACCTCCCCGGCGGCCTCGGCCAGCCACAGGCGCAGCGCGGCCACGGGGGCGCCCGCTCCGGCTTCGGCGGCCCGCGCCAGCGCGGTCTCGGCCCCCTCGACCCGGGCGGCGGCCTCGGCCAGCGTCAGGGAGACCGCCTGGAACGCCGCGAGGGGCCGGCCGAACTGCTCGCGGGTGCGGGCGTGGTCGGCGGCGAGCCGCAGCGCGGTGCGCAGGGCCCCCACGATCTGGGCGCCCTGCAGCAGGGCGGTCCGCTCCAGGACGGTCTCGCGGGTGAGGTCGCAGGCGATCCGGTGGCCGGGCGGGATCCGGCACCCGTCCAGGTGGATCGTGTCGCGCGGCTCGCCGGCCAGGTTGTGTCCGGGCTCGACGCGCCAGCCGGGGACGGCGGCGTCCAGCAGCACCAGCTCACCGTCGAGCGGCACGATGACGAGCTCGGCCGCGGCCGCCCAGGGCACGCGCTCGATCGTCCCGTCGAGCGTCTCGCCCGTCCGCAGGCCGGCCCCGGGCAGGGCCACCGTCGCGGTCATCCGGGCGGGGAGGGGGCGTCCGGCCCGGACGAGCAGCCAGCAGGCCAGGGAGGTCTCCAGGAGCGGGACGGCCGCGCCGTGCTCGCCGACCGCCTCCAGCAGGGTCAGCAGGTCCTGCAGAGCGCCTCCGCCGCCGCCGAGCTCCTCCGGCAGGCCCGCGCCCGACCAGCCCAGCTCGCGCAGTTCCTCCCACAACCCGGGATCCTGTCCGCGTCCGTCCAGAACGTCCGCCGCCAGTTCGCCGAGCGGGGTTCTGCCCGGCCGGGCGGGCGCGTCCGAGGTGAGGCCCTTGGCGACGATGGTGCCGAGGATCTCCGTGGTGCCGCCGCGCAGGCTGAATCCGGGGACGGCGGGCACCGCACGGGCCATCAGCCGCTCCAGATCGCCGCCCGCCGGGTCGGGCAGGGTGCCGCGGACCCGCCGGACGGTCTCCACGACGTCCTTCTCGAAGGCGGTGCCGAGCGCCTTGAGCAGGGCGGCCTCCCGGATGGGCGCGCGGCCCCCGTCCATGTCGGAGGCCACCCGCCAGGCCATCGCCCGCAGCACGGACAGCCGCGCGGTCAGCTCCCCGGCGGCCTGGACGGCCAGGGAGTCGCCGGGCTCGACGCCGGAGACGAACGCCGCGAGCAGGGGATAGGTGCTGAGCACCCGTTCCGCGCCGCCGCGCTCGAACGACAGCTGCTCGGTGACCTGCTTCCAGCCCTGGCCTTCGACGCCGAGCAGCTGGTCGTGGGGGATGAGCACGTCGTCGAAGAACACCTCGTTGAAGTGGTGCTCCCCGGAGAGGTCGAAGAGGGGCCGGACGGTCACGCCGGGCGTCGCCAGGTCCAGCAGGAACTCGCTGAGCCCCTCGTGCTTGCGTCCGGACGCGTCGGTGCGCGCCAGGACGTAGGCGTGGGAGGAGCGGTGGGCGTGGCTCGTCCAGACCTTGCGCCCGTTGAGGAGCCACCCTTCGCCGGTGAGGGCGGCGGTGGTGCGCACCGCCGCCAGGTCGCTGCCCGCCTCGGTCTCGCTCATCGCGACGCAGAAGGTGGTCTCGCCGCGGGTGATGCCGGGCAGGAAGCGCCGCTTCAGCTCCGCCGAGCCGTGCCGCAGGATCGCGGGCCCGATCTGCCGGTCGGCCATCCAGTGCGCGGCGACCGGGGCGCCCGCCCGCAGCAGCTCCTCGGTGACGACGAGCCGGGCGAGGTGGGAACGCTCCGCCCCGCCGTACTCGCGGGGCCAGGTGAGGCCGATCCAGCCGCGTTCGGCCAGGGCGCGGGAGAAGGCCGGGTCGTGGTCGCGCAGCCAGGAGTCGCACCGAGGGGTGAAACGCCCCTCTTCCCGCCACTCCCGAAGGAAGGCCCCGACCTCGGTCCGCAGTGCCCGCAGGCCCTCGGCCGAATCACGTTCTGTTCTCATGCGCAGCAGTCTGCCGCCTCCCGCGGCCCGCGGTCGAGCGGCTCCGGGTCAGGCGGATTCCGCCGGACGCGGCAGGTAGTGCTCCAGGACCGACGGGTCGGCCAGGGCGCCGCGGTTGACCGCCTTGTCCGGGTCGGCGCCCTGGAGGATCTTGCGGACGGGGACTTCGAGCTTCTTGCCCGACAGCGTGCGCGGCACGCCGGGAACGGTGACGAAGCGGTCGGGGACGTGCCGGGGCGACAGGTCGGCGCGCAGGGCGCCGCGCAGCCGGCCCAGCAGCTCCTCGCTCAGCTCCGCGCCCGGCGCGAGCTGCACGTACAGGATCAGCTCGCCCTCCGCGCCCAGCTTCCCGGTGTCGATGACCAGGCTGTCGGCGATCTCCTCGAACGACTCCACCACCCGGTAGAAGTCGCTCGTGCCCATCCGGATGCCGCCCCGGTTGAGGGTGGAGTCCGACCGGCCGTAGATGACGCAGCCGCCGTCGGGCAGCACCTTCACCCAGTCGCCGTGCCGCCACACGCCGGGGAAGTCCTCGAAGTAGGCCTCCCGGTAGCGCGCGTTCCCCGGGTCGTTCCAGAACCCGACCGGCATGCACGGCATGGGCTCGCTCAGCACCAGCTCGCCGACCTCGTCCACGACCGGGCGGCCCGCCTCGTCGAACGCCTCGATCTTCGCGCCGAGCGCACGGCACTGGATCACCCCGGCGCGCACCGGCAGCAGCGGCACCGGCCCCACGAACCCCGAGCACACGTCCGTGCCGCCCGACAGCGAGCCCAGCAGCACGTCCCGCTCGACCTCCTCGTACACCCAGGAGAACCCCTCGGGCGGCAGCGGCGAGCCGGTCGAGCCGATCAGCCGCAGCGCCGACAGGTCGAGGCTCGCGCCCGGCGTGAGGCCCGCCTTGCGGGAGGCCATGATGTACGGGGCGCCCAGGCCCAGGTGGGTCGTGCCGGTCTCGGCGGCCAGCCGCCACAGCACGTCCCCGGCGGGCGCGCCGTCGAACAGCACGATGGTCGCGCCCAGCATCAGGCCGCTGACCAGGTAGTTCCACATCATCCAGCCGGTGGTGGTGAACCACAGGAAGACGTCGTCCGGCCCGAGGTCCTGGTGCAGGGCGAGCGACTTGACGTGCTCCAGCACCATCCCGCCGTGCCCGTGGACGATCGGCTTGGGCAGGCCGGTGGTCCCGGACGAGTACAGGATCCACAGCGGCTGGTCGAAGGGCACCCGGTCGAAGGCGGGCTCGGCGGGCCGGGCGAGCCCGGCGTAGGGGAGCACGTCCGCCATCGGCTCGCCGGGGACGGCGTCGATCAGCACGGTCGCGGCGAGCGTCGGCAGCGCCGCGCGGATCTCCTCGACCGTTCCGCGCCGGTCGAAGGCCTTGCCGTTGTAGACGTAGCCGTCCACCGCGAGCAGGACCTTCGGCTCGATCTGCTGGAACCGGTCGATGACGCTGGGCGCCCCGAAGTCCGGGGAGCACGACGACCACGCCGCGCCCAGCGAGGCCGCGGCCAGCATGACGACCAGCGCCTCCGGCCGGTTGGGCACGTAGGCCGCCACCCGGTCGCCGCGGCCGACGCCGAGCGCCGCCAGTCCCGCCCGCGCCCCGGCCACCTGCTCCGCCAGCCGGGCCCAGGTGATCTCCACCGTGGCGCCGTCGTCGGTGCGGTAGACGACGGCCGTGCGGTCGGGCAGCTCGGCGGCGTGCCGCAGCATGTTCTCGGCGTAGTTCAACCGCGCCGAGGGGAACCAGCGCAGCCCGTCCACCGGTGTCGGCCCGCCCTCGCGCACCGGCCCGTCACCCCGGTCGCCGACGATCTGGAAGTGGTCCCAGACCGTCTGCCAGAAGCCGTCGAGGTCGGTCACCGACCAGCGCCACAGCTCGTCGTAGGTGCGGGGCCGCGACGGCAGCGCCCGCATGAACGCGGTGATCCGCGCCCGCTCGACGGTCTCCTGCGACGGCTCCCACAGGGTGGTGCCCTCCTGCACGACGGCCTCCAGCTATTTCGAAACGGCGTTTCCAGTACGTATCAGGTTTATCAGGAACACCACGTCACAAGTTCACAGCCCCGGCCAGTCCGGGCTGCGCTTCTCGTTGAAGGCGGCGATGCCCTCGCGGCGGTCGCCGGACAGCGCGGTGGTGCGCCAGGCGGCGTCCTCGACGTCCAGGGCCGCGGCCAGGTCCAGCGGGGCGCCGTGGCGCAGCGCCCGCTTGGCGGCGCGCAGGGCGACCGGGGAGTTGGCGGCGATGGCCGCGGCCAGTTCCAGCGCGGTCGCGCGGTCCTCGCCCTCGGGCGCGGCGCGGTCCACCAGGCCCAGCGCGACGGCCTCGTCGAAGCCGACCTTGCGGCCGGTGAAGATGAGGTCGGCCGCCTTGGCCGTGCCCACCCTGCGCTGCAGCAGCTGGGTGCCGCCGCCCGCCGGGATCAGCCCGACGCCGACCTCGGGCAGGCCGAAGACCGCCGTCAGGTCGGCGACGACGAGGTCGCAGGAGAGCGCGAACTCCGTGCCGCCGCCCAGGGCGAAGCCGTGGACGGCCGCGACGACGGGCTGCGGCAGGTGAAGGACGGCACCGAAGGCGCTGCGGAAGACCGGACGCTGGCGCATGAGGTCGTCGTCGGTCATCGACGCGCGCTCCTTGAGGTCCGCGCCCACGCAGAACGACCGCGGAGCGGCGGACGACAGGACGACCGCGCGCGCGTCGGAATCCGCGACCTCCGCGCACACGGCGGCGAGCCGTACGGCCATCGCGGTGGAGAGCGCGTTGTGCGCCTCCGGCCGGTCCAGGACGATCTCGGCGACGTGCCCGTGCCGGTTCAAGGTGATCACGACAGCCCCAGCTGCCGTGCGATGATCATGCGCTGGACCTCGGAGGTGCCCTCGCCGATCTCCAGGATCTTGGCGTCCCGGTAGAAGCGGCCCACCGGGAACTCGTTCATGAACCCGTAGCCGCCGAAGACCTGCGTGGCGTCGCGGGAGTTGTCCATCGCCGCGTCGGAGGCGGTCAGCTTGGCGATCGCCGCCTCCTTCTTGAACGGCTCCCCGGCCAGCATCTTGGCGGCCGCCGCGTAGTAGGCGACGCGGGCGGTCCAGACCCGCCGCTCCATGTCGGCGATCTTGAACTGGATCGCCTGGTACTCGCCGATCGCCCGGCCGAACGCCCGGCGCTCCTTGACGTAGCGCAGGCACTCGTCGACGCAGCCCTGCGCCAGGCCCACCGACAGCGCGGCGATCGCGATGCGGCCCTCGTCCAGGATGCGCAGGAACTGGGCGTAACCCCGGCCGCGCGGGCCGACCAGGTTCTCCTCGGGCACGCGCACGTCGTCGAAGAACAGCTCGTGGGTGTCGGAGGAGCGCCAGCCGACCTTGGAGTACTCCGGACCGACGGTGAAGCCGGGCGTGCCGTTGGGCACGATGATCGTGGAGATCTCGTTCTCGCCGGTCAGCGCGGTGACCGTGACGAACTCGGTGATGTCGGTGCCGGAGTTGGTGATGAAGGACTTCGAGCCGTTGACCACCCACTGGCCGTCCTCCAGCCGCGCGGTGGTGCGCATGCCGCCCGGCACGTCCGATCCGCCGCCCGGCTCGGTCAGCCCGAACCCGGCCAGCCGCTCGCCCGACAGCAGCTTCGGCAGGTACCGGCGCTTCTGCTCCTCGGTGCCGAACCGGAAGATCGGCATCGCGCCCAGGCCGACGCCGGCCTCCAGGGTGATGGCGACCGAGGAGTCCACCCGCGCCAGCTCCTCCAGCGCCAGGCACAGGGCGAAGTAGTCGCCGCCCATGCCGCCGTGCTCCTCGGGGAAGGGCAGGCCGAACAGACCCATCTTCCCCATGCCGGCGACGAGCTCGTAGGGGAACTCGCCCCGCTCGTAGTGGCCGCCGATCACCGGCGCGACCGCCTCGCGGGCGAAGGCCGCGACGCTCTCCTTCAGCGCCGCCTGCTCCTCGGTGAGAGTGAGATCGATCATGAGCTGCTCCTTGCGGTGACGACGCGAGAGGGGGAGGGACGGCCGAGCTTCCCGGCCATCCAGGTGCTGGTCTCGACCAGGGAGTCCAGGGACACGCCGTGCCGGACGCCCAGGCCGTCGAGCATCCACACCAGGTCCTCGGTGGCGAGGTTGCCGGTGGCGCTCTTGGCGTACGGGCAGCCGCCCAGGCCGCCCGCGGAGGCGTCCACGGTGGTGACGCCCGCCTGGAGGGCGGCCAGCGTGTTGGCCAGGGCCTGCCCGTAGGTGTCGTGGAAGTGCACCGCGAGCGGTGCGGGGTCGCCGAAGGCGGCGATGAGCTCCTGGACGTGCCCGGCGGTGCCGACGCCGATGGTGTCGCCGAGGCTGAGCTGGTAGCAGCCCATCTCCAGCAGCCGCTTCCCGGCCGCGGCTGCCTGCGGGACCGGGACGTCGCCCTCCCACGGGTCTCCGAAGGCCATCGACAGGTACACGCGCACCCGCATGCCCTCGGCCAGCGCGCGGGCGACGACCGGCTCGAACATGGCGTACTGCTCGTCCATGGACCGGTTGAGGTTCCTGCGGGCGAAGGACTCGGTGGCGCTGGCGAAGATCGCGATCTCCTCGACGCCGGCGGCCAGCGCGCGGTCCATGCCGCGCTCGTTGGGCACCAGCACCGGGTAGGTGACGCCGGGCCTGCGGTCCATCAGCTTCAGCAGTTCGTCCGCGTCGGCCAGCTGCGGCACCCACTCGGGGCGTACGAAGCTGGTCGCCTCCACGACGGTCAGCCCGGCGTCGGCGAGCCGGTCGATGAACTCGGCCTTCACCGCCACGGGAATGGCCGACTTCTCGTTCTGCAGGCCGTCGCGGGGCCCGACCTCGTAGATGGTGACCTGTTCGGGCAGGTTCATTGCGCCTCCTCGGGCGTGATCTCGGCCAGCACGGCGTCGAGCGCCACCTGGTCGCCCGCGCGGACCGGCAGCCGGGCGACCGTCCCGGCGACGGCGGCCACGACCGTGTGCTCCATCTTCATCGCCTCGACGATGACGACCGGCTGGCCCTCGGCCACCGCGTCGCCCTCGGCGACCTTGACGGCCAGGACGGTGCCGGGCATCGGGCTGCGCAGGACGCCTCCCGCCGCGGCCGCCGTGCCGCCGCCCGCGAGCCGCTCCCGCTCCCGCACCGACCAGGCGCGGCCTTCGGCGCCGATCCAGACCGCGCCGTCGCGGCCGGTGACGCGGCGGTGCGGGTGGCGGCGGCCGTCGAGCACGAGGGCGTCCTCGGACAGGACGGCCCGCCGGGGCTCCCCGTCCCCGACGGCGACCTCGGCGCCCCGGGTGCGCACCTCGACAGGCTCGCCGCCGTCGACGACCAGCGCGTGCGGGGCCCACGCGGCCTCGCCGACCCGCCAGCCGTCCATGGCGTCCCACGGGTCGTCCCCGGCGGGGGTGACCGCGTTCATCCGCTCCAGCGCGGCGGCCGCGAGGACCCATTCGGGGACGGACGCGTCGGCGTTCAGCTCCGGCAGGACGCGTTCGACCAGGCCGGTGTCCAGGTCGCCGGAGACGACCTCGGGCCGGGCCAGCAGTTTGCGCAGGAAGGCGACGTTGGTGTGCACGCCCAGCAGCGAGTACTCCGCCAGGGCGCGGTCCAGCGCCCGCAGCGCCTCGGCCCGGTCGCGGCCGTGCACGACCACCTTGGCGATCATCGGGTCGTACCTGCTGCCGATCTCGTCGCCCGCCCCGACCCCGGAGTCCACCCGCGCCTGCGGGGGCTCGGCGAGCGCCAGGACGCGGCCGCCGGTCGGCAGGAAGCCCCGCGCCGGGTCCTCGGCGTAGACGCGGGCCTCGACGGCGTGCCCGGTGAGCGCCACGTCGTCCTGGGCGAAGGGCAGCGGCTCCCCGGCGGCCACCCGCAGCTGGAGCTCGACCAGGTCCAGGCCGGTGACCAGCTCGGTCACCGGGTGCTCGACCTGGAGGCGGGTGTTCATCTCCATGAAGTAGCGCTCGTCGGGGCGCTCGCCCGCCACGATGAACTCCACGGTGCCCGCGCCGACGTAGCCGATGGAGCGCGCCGCGTTCACCGCGTGCGCGCCGATCTCGGCCCGCTGGGCGGCGTCCAGCAGGGGAGAGGGAGCCTCCTCCACGATCTTCTGGTGGCGGCGCTGGAGGCTGCACTCCCGCTCGCCCAGGTGCACGACGTTGCCGTGGGCGTCGGCGAAGACCTGCACCTCGATGTGGCGGGGGCCGTCGATGAACCGCTCGGCCAGCAGGGTGTCGTCGCCGAACGCGCCGCGCGCCTCGCGCCGCGCCGAGGCGATCGCCTCGGCCAGCTCCTCTTCGGCGCGCACCAGGCGCATGCCCTTGCCGCCGCCGCCCGCGGACGGCTTGAGCAGCACCGGCAGGCCGACCTCCAGGGCGGCCTCGGCGAGCTGCTCGTCGCTCAGCCCCCGCTCGTCGCGGCCCGGCACGACCGGCACCCCGGCGGCGGCGACGGTCAGCTTGGCCTCGATCTTGTCGCCCATGGCCTCGATGGCCTCCGGCGGCGGGCCGATGAAGACGATCCCCGCCTCGGCGCAGGCGCGGGCGAAGGCGGCGTTCTCGGCGAGGAACCCGTAGCCGGGGTGCACGGCCCGGGCGCCGGTGGCGCGCGCGGCCTCGATGATGGCCGCGCCGTCCAGGTAGGACGGGATCCGCACGGCCTCGTCGGCTCCGCGCACGTGGACGGAGCCGGCGTCGTCGGGCGCGTACACGGCGACGGAGCGCACGCCCAGGCGGCGCAGGGTGCGCTGGACGCGGACGGCGATCTCGCCGCGGTTGGCGATGAGGACGGTGGTGAACATGGGCCTCACATCCGGAAGACGCCGTAGCCGACGTCGTCGAGGGGGGCGTTGGCGGCGGCGGACAGGGCCAGGCCGAGGACGCGGCGGGTGTCCACGGGGTCGATCACGCCGTCGTCCCACAGGCGGGCGGTGGAGTAGTACGGCTCGCCCTGGGTCTCGTACTGCTCGCGGATGGCGTCGGCGTCGGCGTCCCCGACGGTGGTGAGCACCGAGGCGGCCTGCTCGCCGCCCATCACCGAGATCCGGGCGTTCGGCCACATCCACAGGAACCGCGGCGAGTACGCCCGGCCGCACATGGCGTAGTTGCCCGCGCCGTAGGAGCCGCCGATGATCACGGTGAACTTCGGCACCCGGGCGCAGGAGACGGCGGTGACCATCTTGGCGCCGTGCTTGGCGATGCCGCCGTGCTCGTAGTCGCGGCCGACCATGAAGCCGGTGATGTTCTGCAGGAACACCAGCGGGATGGAGCGGCGGTCGCACAGCTCGATGAAGTGCGCGCCCTTCATCGCCGACTCGGCGAACAGGATGCCGTTGTTGGCGATGATCCCCACCGGGTGGCCCTGGATCCGGGCGAAGCCGGTGACGAGCGTCGCCCCGTACTCCTTCTTGAACTCGGTGAACTCGCTGCCGTCCACGACGCGGGCGATGACCTCCCGCACGTCGTACGGCGTGCGCGCGTCGGCCGGGACGATCCCGTACAGCTCGGACGGGTCGTGGAGCGGCTCGACCGGCGTCGCGACCTCCCAGGGGCGCGGCGGGCGCGGGCCGAGCGTCGCGACGATCTCCCGCAGGATGCGCAGGGCGTCGGCGTCGTCCTCGGCCAGGTGGTCGGTGACGCCCGAGACGCGGGAGTGCACGTCGCCGCCGCCCAGCTCCTCGGCGGTGACGACCTCGCCGGTCGCCGCCTTCACCAGCGGCGGGCCGCCCAGGAAGATCGTGCCCTGCTCGCGGACGATGACGTTCTCGTCGCTCATGGCGGGCACGTACGCCCCGCCCGCGGTGCACGAGCCCATGACGGCGGCCAGCTGCGCCACGCCCAGGGCCGAGAGCGTGGCCTGGTTGTAGAAGATCCGGCCGAAGTGCTCCCGGTCGGGGAACACCTCGTCCTGCATCGGCAGGAACGCGCCGCCGGAGTCGACCAGGGCGATGGACGGCAGCCGGTTGTGCAGCGCCACCTCCTGCGCCCGCAGATGCTTCTTGACGGTCATCGGGAAGTACGTCCCGCCCTTGACCGTCGCGTCGTTGGCGATGACCACGCACTCGCGGCCGGACACCCGGCCCACGCCGGTGATCATTCCGGCGCCCGGCGCCTGGTCGCCGTACAGGCCCCAGGCGGCCAGCGGGGACAGCTCCAGGAACGGCGACCCCGGATCCAGCAGCCGGTCGACCCGTTCCCGGGGCAGGAGCTTGCCCCGGGAGACATGCCGCTCGCGGGCCCGCGCGGACCCGCCCAGGGCGGTGGCCGCCAGCCGTTCCCGCAGCCGGGCGGCGAGCTCGGTGTTCGCCGCCGCGTTGCGCTTGTAGGGCTCGCCCGCGACGTCCGTGCGGCTCGGCAGCACTGCCAACGCGTCCCTCCTCATGTTAATGAGCACTAACAACGATGTTAATCATCATTAACAGCGTCGTCTACACTGGGGCCATGGAGATCGATACCCGGGCGAGGCGGGCGCAGATCCTCGCCGCCGCGGCCGAGCTGTTCGCCCGGCGCGGCTTCCACGGGGTGTCCATCGGCGAGCTCGGCGCGTCCGTCGGGCTCACCGGGCCCGCGCTGTACCGGCACTTCGCCGGCAAGGAGGCGCTGCTGGCCGAGATCCTGCTGGACATCAGCGCCCGGCTCCACGACGAGGGGTTCCGGCGCGCCGCCGCCGCCGAGGACCCGCTCGGCGCCCTCCTGGAGTGGCACATCTCCTTCGCCCTGGACCACCCGGCGCTCATCGTCGTGCACGAGCGCGAACTGGAGAACGTCCCCGAGGCCCCGCGCCGGGAGATCCGCCGCCTCCAGCGCGCCTACGTCGAGGAATGGGTGCGGGTGGCGCGCGAGCGGTGGCCCCGCCCCGAGGACGAGGCGCGCGCGGCCGTCCACGCGGTGTTCGGGCTGCTCAACTCCACCCCGCACAGCGCCGGCGAGCTGGACCGCGCGGACATGGCGCGCCTGCTGCGCCGCATGGCCGAGGCGGCGCTCCTGGCCGGGGCGGCGGCGCGCCCGGACGCGGACGCCGGTGATCTCGGCGGGTGAGCGTTCTCGTTACCCTGTCGGAGTGAACGCACCATTTGTCAGCCCGATCCAGGATCTGCTGGACGACCTGCACGCCCGCCTCATCGAGCAGCGCGCCGGTGAGGTCGCCACCTACATCCCGGAACTGGGTAAAGCCGACCCCGAATGGTTCGGCCTCGCCGTCGCCACCCTCGACGGCACCGTCTACGAGGCGGGCGACAGCCGCGTGCCGTTCACGATCCAGTCGGTGTCCAAGCCGTTCGTCTACGCCCTGGCCCTGCAGGACCGCGGACTGCCCGACGTGCTCAAGCAGGTCGGCGTCGAACCCACCGGCGACGCCTTCAACGCCGTCCGCCTCGAGCCCTACACCGGCCGCCCCTACAATCCGATGGTCAACGCGGGCGCCATCGTCACCTCCACCCTCGTCGGCGGCGACACCTACGAGGAGCGCAGGGAGCGCATCCTGTCCGGCCTGTCGGCCTTCGCGGGCCGGGAACTGGTGGTCGACCACAAGGTGATGGACTCGGAGGCGGCGACCGGCGACCGCAACCGCGCCCTGGCCTACCTCATGCACGGCGCGGGCACCCTCACCTGCGACGTCGAGGAGTCGCTGCGGCTGTACTTCGAGCAGTGTGCGGCGCTGGTGACCACCACCGACCTCGCCGTCATGACCGCCACCCTCGCCGGAGGCGGCATCAACCCGCTGACCGGCGAGACCGTCGTGTCGGTGGAGGCCGCGGCACACGCGCTGACCGTCATGGCCACCTGCGGCACCTACGACTACGCGGGCGAATGGCTGGTCCGCGCCGGGCTGCCCGCCAAGAGCGGCGTCTCCGGCGGCCTCATCGCCGCGCTGCCCTCCCAGCTCGGCCTCGGCCTCTTCAGCCCCCGCCTGGACCCGCGCGGCAACAGCGTGCGCGGCGTCGCGGCCTGCGAGGAGCTGTCGCAGCGGTTCGGGCTGCACCTGATGCGCCCCGCCGAACGCTCCGGCCCGGTCTTCCACCGCACCCTGCGCGGCGACACCGCCCACTCCTCCCGGGTCCGCGCCCACGACGAGCGCACCGCCCTGGCCCGCCTCGGCAGCGCCATCCGCGTGTACGTCCTCCGCGGAGACCTGGCCTTCAGCAGCGCCGAGGCGGTCGTGCGCACGATCAGCGAGGACACCGGCTCCGTCCGCTGGGTCGTCCTGGACCTCAAACGCGCCGGACGCGTCACCTCGGTCGCCGAGACCCTCCTGGAAGGCCTGGCCGCCAAGCTGAAGGAGCGCGGCATCACCACGGTCGTCGTCGACACCGAGCAGGGCGTCACCATCCCCTCCGCGGTCATCTCCGAGACCCGTGACGCCGCCCTGGAGTGGTGCGAGGACGCCCTCCTGGAGGCCGAGGGCGCCTCCCGCATGACCGTGCCGCTGGCCGAGCAGGACCTCCTCCGCAGCCTCGACCCGTTCCTGGTCACCGCCCTGGAGGCCTACCTGGAACCGCGCGAGTACGCACCGGGCGAACGCCTCATCGAGGACGTCGCCGCCCTGTGCTTCATCATCTCCGGCGGCCTCGCCCGCCAGTTCATGGTCGGCACCCCGCCCCGCCCCGTCCGCGAGACCTCCATGGGCCCCGGCACCGCCGTCGGCCGCCTCGCCCTCATCGACGACGCCGAGCACACCCACCGCATCGTCGCCGAATCCCCCACCTCCTGCCTCGTCCTGACCACCCGCGAACTCGCCCGCCTCGAACGCGACTCCCCCCGCCTCGCCGACTCCCTGCGCTGGTCCATCGCCAACGCCATCGCCGCCCGCCTCCGCCGCACCGACGCCGAGAACCACGCCCTGATCCACTGATCCACGCCCGCCTACGGCGTGCTGCCCGCGGCTGATGCGCGCTGGCGCGCGCTGAACGTTCCACTGACCGACGCCCGCCTACGGCGTGCTGCCCGTGGCTGATGCGCGCTGGCGCGTGCTGAACGTTCCACTGACCGACGCCTGCCTACGGCGCGCTGTCCGCGGCTGGCGCGCGCTAATCTCGATCCCCGTGGCAGACGAGATCTATGTGGGCAACGCGGGCGTCGACGCGCCGGAGGAGCGCGGCTGGCTCCTCGGGCGCTTCATGCCCGAGGGCGACCCCCGGCACAGTACCGACGTCGAGATCAAGTGGGGCACCCACCCGCCCGGCGACACCCGCGCCGAGTGGGTGCGCGGCGAGCACCGCACCGCCCTCCTCGTCCTCATCAGCGGCCGCTTCCGCATGGAGTTCCCCGGCCGCGACGTCGTCCTCAGCAAGCAGGGCGACTACGTAGTGTGGGGCAGGGGCGTCGACCACTCCTGGTACGCCGAGGAGGCCTCCGTCGTCATGACCGTCCGCTGGCCCTCCATCCCCGGCTACAAGGTCGAGTCCGCCTCCTGAGGCGGCGGCGCGGGGCGCAGGAGCAGCACCGCCGCCAGCCCCACCGCGCCCGCGACGGGCACGACCACCGACACCCGGACGAACTCGGCGGCGAAACCCGCGACGGCGACGCCCGCCCCCTGGAAGAACATCAATCCCGCGGTCTGCACCGCCAGGGCCCGCGACCTCAGGGGCGCGGGAGTCACCCGCATGAGGTGATGATCCTGGCCGAGATGGTGGATGACGCCCGTTCCGGCGAGGAACAGCAGCAGCGCGGCCCCCGCGGGCCCCGGCCGCAGGGCGTAGCCCAGCAGCGGGGCCAGGGAGAGGGCGGCCAGCGGCACGATCAGGCGGACCTGGCGCGACGGCGTCAGCGCCCGCATGCCCGCGAACTCGCCCACCAGGCAGCCGAAGGGCATCGCCGCGGCCAGGAGCCCCAGCTCGGCGGTGGTCATGGACCGCTCCGCCGCGTAGGGGTTGACGAGGGCCTCGGGGAAGACGGCCAGCAGCGGGACGGCCCAGCCGAGCAGCAGGTTGCGCCGCAGGGGCCGGACGGCCATGACCTCGCGGATCCCGCCCAGGGAGTCGCGGAAGACCGAGCCGCCCCCGCCGCCGGCCGCCGGGCGCTCCCGCGTGCCCCAGCGCAGCAGCGCGGCGGCCACGACGAACGCGGCGGCCTCCATCAGCAGCGCGGCGCGCGGCGTGACGACGGTCAGCAGCAGGCCGCCCAGCCCGAAACCGACGACCTGGGCGACCTGGGCGATCAGCCGCAGCAGGCTCCGCCCCGGCACGTACGCCTCGGCGGAGAGCACCTGGGGCAGGGTCGCCGCCCGGCCCCCGGCCAGGACCGCCCCCGCCGTGCCGACGAGGAACACCAGCGCCAGCAGCCCGGCCACCGGCATGCCGGGCAGCGCCATCAGCGCGGCCAGCACCGCGACGAGCAGGCAGCAGGAGGTCATGAGCCGCCGGACGGGCACCCGGTCCACCAGGGAGGACAGCAGCGCCCCGGAGAACAGGTGCGGCAGGAACGCCAGCGCCAGGACCAGGGCGCTGAGCAGCGCCGACCCGGTGCGGCGGTACACCAGGACGGTCGTGGCGAAGTCGGCCGCCATCATGCCGACCATGGCGATGGCCTGGGCGGCGAAGATCGCGCGGAACTCGCCCGAGGCGAGGGCGTCGCGGTAGCGCTGGCGGGTCTCGGTGGCTGCGGAGGACATGGCACCAAGGTCGGCCTTCTACCCTGGCCGGGACGAATGATTCGCTCCAGAACGAATCCACGGGGATGTACGAGTTCCACTTCACACCGGACGACCTGCTGCGCTGCCGCTTCGCGATCGCGCCGCTGTTCGAGACGTCGCTGGCGGTGCGGTCGCTGCACGACCCGGTCCGGCGGAGCTACCACCTGCCGTGGCGCCGCCGGGTGGCGGGCCACGGCCTCGACCTCACCCCGCTGGTCGCCGTCCAGCCCCTGCGCGGCTGGACCCCCGACTTCCTCGCGCCCACTCCGGTCGGGCCCGGCGCCCGGATCGGCGACGAGCTGGCCGCGGTCCGGGCCGCGGACCCCCGCCGGGTCCGCGCCGAGCTCCTGCGCGCCCGCGACGACCAGGACGATCCGCGGCTGAAGGCGGTGGCGGGGGAGCTGGCGGCCGATCCCGTCCGGGCACGCGAGGTCCTGGCCGACACGCTGGAGCTGGCCTGGCAGGTCCTGGTCGCCCCGTACTGGCCGCGCCTGCACGACCTCCTGCGGGCGGACCTCGCGCACCACGCCCGGCTGCTGGCCGAGAGCGGCCTCGGCCGCCTGGTGCCCGAGCTCGACGCGGCCTTCCTGTGGCGCGACCGGACCCTGCTCATCGACGCGCCCGGTGCGGAGGCCTACGAGCTGGCCGGTACGGGAGTGGTCCTGATCCCCAGCGCCTTCATCTGGCCGGGCCGCGCCATCCGCGGCGAGGGAGCGGACCGGCCCGCCCTCATCTACCCCGCCCGCGGCATCGCCGAGCTGTGGAGCGGGCCGCCCGTGCCGAGCGGCGCGCTGCGGCGGCTGCTCGGGGGAACGCGGGCGCTCCTGCTGGCGGACCTGGTGATTCCGGCGGCGACGAAGGATCTGGCGGCGCGGCACTCGTTGAGTCCCGCGAACGTCTCCGCCCATGTGAAGGTGCTTTACGAGGCGGGGCTGGTCGTCGGACGCAGGTATCGGCGGCGGGTCCTCTACGAGCGCACGGCGCTGGGGGACGCGCTGGTGGACGGGACGGGAGGCGCGGGGAAGGCGGGACAATGAGGGAATGTCTTCGAAGTGCCCGTGCGGGCTCCCCGAGTCCTACGAGAAGTGCTGCGGCCGGTTCCACAAGGGCGAGGGGACGGCGCCCACGGCGGAGGCGCTGATGCGTTCGCGGTACAGCGCGTTCGCCGTGGGCGACGCGGATTACCTGGAGCGTTCCTGGCATCCCGCCACCCGGCCCGCTGACACGGGGGTCGACCGGCGGACCCGGTGGACGGGGCTGGAGGTGCTGGAGACCGCCAAGGGCGGGCCCTTCGACAACGAGGGGACCGTGCGGTTCCGCGCCCACTACGTCGAGCGGGGGCGGCGGGGGCGGATGGACGAGAACAGCAAGTTCGTCCGCGTCGACGGCGACTGGGTGTACGTGGGGTCCGTCTAGGCGGAGAGCAGCGCCTGCTCCTGGGCGGGGGAGAGGCCGACGCGGCGGCCGAAGACGGTGTCGGGGGCGGTCCAGCCGGAGGAGCGCATCCAGGTCCAGGTGTCGGCGACGGTCTCGGCGGCGGGGCGGCAGGCCAGGCCGTGGGCGAGGGCCTTGGCCGGATCGCCGGAGTGCATGGTGTCGTGGAGTTCGCCCGGCGGCAGCCAGATCGGCAGGTCCGACCAGGGTTCCACGCCCGCCGCCGCGATCTGCTCGGGGGAGAGCCAGCGGAGGTCGGGGGAGGCGCCGGTCGCCTCGGCGCAGGCGGCCAGCAGGTCGCGTGTCGTGGTGTGGCCGGGCGGGCCGACCAGGTCGAAGGCGCCGCCGGTGGCGGGGTGGTCCAGGACGAACCGGGCCAGGTCGCGGCAGTCGACGAACTGCAGGGGCAGGTCGGCGGGGCCCGGCGCGGGGATCGCGCCGCCCCGGGAGACCCGGTCCAGCCACCAGGGGAGGCGGCCGACGTTCTCGTGCGGGCCGAGCACCAGGCCGGCGCGGGCGAACAGGGCGCGGTCGCCGAAGGACTCGGCGACGGCCATCTCCCCGCCGAGCTTGGCCTGCGGGTAGGGGACCTCCCCGGCGCCGGGGGAGGCGCCGTCGACCAGCGGGCTGTTCTCGTCGCCTCCGGGCGGGGCCGGCTGGGCGTAGACGGACCGGGACGAGATGTAGGCGTAGTGGCCCGCGCGCCCGGACAGCAGGCGTGCGCTCTCCCGGACGGCGCTGGGCGCGCCCTTCCAGGTGTCGACCACCAGATCCCAGGAGCCGGCGCGCAGCGCGCTCAGATCACCGAGCCTGTCGCCGGTCAGCAGGGAGGCTCCGGCGGGGGCGGGGCGGCTGCCCCGGTTGAACACCGTGACCCGGTGGCCACGGGAGGCCGCCTCCTGCGCCACAACCGTCCCGACGAACCCAGTGCCCCCAAGAATAAGGACTTTCATGACATACCTCCTGATGGGGGACAAATGTGCGTTTCAATGGTGATCGTGTGAAGTAAACGGAGGTATCGGCGGTAGACGTGCAGGGTTATTTGTCTCACCTTCCGAGACCGAAGTCGCACTTCTGATAGAAAGCATGGAATTGTTGTCTCCCGTCCGGGTTGTCATTCTCCAGGAGGAACCCCCATGAAGAAGATCCTGATTCACCGGCCGGGAACGGTGGGCCTGCGCGGGGCCGCCAGCGCCAAGCATTCCGGCTGATTCACCCCGCGGCGCGGACGGACCGTTCGTGGACCGCTCCAGGCGGGTGAGCGGAGGATCCCCGCAGGAGCCTCACCCCGGCCGTCCGCGCCTGGTGTCAACGCGGCAGCGTGTCGAGCGCGCCGATGAACAACTCCAGGCCGAACTCGAAGTCCGACTCGGGGTCGTGCGCGGTGAGCTCCTTGGCCAGCGCCGTCACGTGGGGGAACTCCACCGGGTCGAGCTCGGCGAACGCCGCCGCCGGGTCGGCCGGCAGGTAGTCCAGCATCTTCACCATGTCGGTCTCGCGCAGCTGGGCGCCGAGCGCGTAGGCGATGATCGCGCGCATCACCCTGACCGAGGTGGGCCCGTCGAACCCGGCGGAGGCCGCGATGACCAGCGCCCGTTCGATCGGCCGGATGCCGAACGGCAGCTCCACGCTGTGGGTGACGATGAGGTTCATGCAGGCCGGGTAGTCGCGCGCGACGCGGCGGAAGGCGCGGATGAGCGTGCGGGCCTGGGCCTTCCAGTCGGCACCGGCCTCCTCGTCCAGCTCCAGGCCGCCCATCACCCGGTGGGCGATGCCGTCCAGCAGCGCCGCCTTGCTGGGGACGTGGTTGTACAGGGACATGACCGCCACGTCCAGCTCCGCGGCGACGGCCCGCATGGAGAGCGCGTCCTCGCCGTGCCGCTCGACCAGCGCGATCGCCGCGTCGATGATGCGTCCCTTGCTGAGCAACCGTTGACACCTTTCCTGCCCTGTGCGACTTTACGTACATCGTACGTTCTACGTACGTTGTACGTCACAGACGGGAGTAAGACGTGTCGACCCACGACTTTTACACCACCCCCGTTCCCCAGGAGACCTGGAACGTGCCGCTGGCCGGGGACAGCCGTTTCACCTGGGAATACGACGAGGGCCGCGACAAGCTCCTCAACCTGTACCAGAAAGGCAAGGACAAGCAGTGGGACGCCGTCAAGCGCATCGACTGGAGCCTTGACGTCGACCCCGCCAACCCGCTCGGCCTGCCCGACCAGGCCAACGCCATCTACAACACCCCCTACTGGGCGAAGATGAACGACAAGGAGCGGGGCGAGCTGCGGCGGCACCTCACCTCCTGGCAGTTCTCCCAGTTCCTGCACGGCGAGCAGGGCGCGATGATCACCGGCGCCCGGATCGTGGAGACCGTCCCGGACCTCGACGCCAAGTTCTACTCCGCCACCCAGACCATGGACGAGGCGCGCCACGTCGAGCTGTTCGGCAAGTTCCTGCACGAGAAGATCGGCCTGGTCTACCCGATCAACGACAACCTTCGGACGCTCCTCAACGACACGCTCACCGACAGCCGGTGGGACATGCCCTATCTGGGCATGCAGGTGCTCATCGAGGGACTGGCGCTGGCCGCCTTCGGCCTCGTACGGGACATGACGACGGTCGAACTCCCCAAGCAGATGCTCACCTACGTCATGCAGGACGAGGCGCGCCACGTCGCCTTCGGCCGCCTCGCGCTGCGCGACCACTACCGCGAGCTCACCGACGTCGAGCGCCGCGAGCGCGAGGAGTTCGTCATCGAGGGCTGCTACCTCATGCGCGACCGCTTCCAGGCGCTGGAGGTCTGGGAGAACTTCGGCATCCCCAAGGACGAGGCGAGCGGCCTGATGCTCGAATCGGAGTACATGCGGATCTTCCAGAGCCTCCTGTTCAGCCGCATCGTCCCGTGCGTGAAGGACATCGGCCTGTGGAGCGAGCGCGTCCAGAACGCCTACGCCGACATGGGCGTCCTGGAGATGTCCAAGGCGGACCTGGAGGCGCTGATGGCCCACGACGAGGAGCTCGCCGACCGCCTCGACGCCGAGCGCTTCGCGGCCGAGGAGACGGCCCGCCGCGAGGAGGTCGACACGGTCATCGCCGAGGCCGCCACGACCTGACCGTCCGGGAGCCCCACCCGGGCCCCCGAGGGGGCGGCGGCCGATCCTCGCTGCGCTGCGGTCGTCGGTGTTCGTCTGGGGGGCGACCCCCAGGCCCCCGAAGGGGCGATGGCCGATCCTCGCTGCGCTGCGGTCGTCCGTCGCCTGATCCCTCCCGTCTCCGCTGGGTAGAAGAAGCGGAGACGGGAGGGAGCCGATGGAGGAGATCCTGGTCGGCGTGGACGGGTCGGAGCCCGGGAACGCCGCGCTGGAGTGGGCGGCGGTGGAGGCGGGGCGGCACGGCGCGCGGCTGAGGCTGCTGCACGTCCCCGTCGCCGCGGGCGGGCACGAGCTGCTGGAGACCGCCGCCGCCCGGGCCCACCGCGTCGCCTATCCGGCCGACCTCGTCATCGAGGCCGTGCCCGGACAGCCCGGCCAGGTGCTGCTGGAGCGGGTGGCCGGAGCCGGCCTGGTGGTGCTGGGCACCCACGGCCACGGCGCGGTGGGCAGCCTGGTGGCGGGCTCCGCCGCGCTCGCCGTGGCCGGCTGCTGCCCCGTCCCCGTGGTGCTGGTCAAGTCCGACGCCTCCGCCCTGCACGACGCGCCCGTCGTGGTGGGGGTGGGCGTGGACCCGTCCGCCGCGGTGCTGGAGGCCGCCGACGCCCAGGCGCGGCTGCGCGGCTGCCCCCCGCGCCTGGTCCACGCCTGGTTCCAGCCCCCGGTGGAGGGGTTCGGCGCGCCCGCCTGGATCCCGCCGCTGGACACCACGTCCGTGCTCGCGGGGGTGCGCGGGCACCTGGCCCGCGAGCTGGAGCCGTGGACGTCGCGCTGGCCCGGCACGGAACCGGTCGTCGTCCCGGGCTTCGCCCGCGACGTGCTGCTGGAGGCGGCGGCCGGGGCCGGGCTGCTGGTGCTGGGAAGGCACGAGCGGCCCGGCTGGCGGCTGCGCGCGCTGGGCGCCACCACCCGCGAGCTGATCCGGGACGCCCCGTGCCCGGTCATGGTGGTGGGAGAGCCCGCGCCGGCCTGAACGCCCTCAGGAGGAGCGGTTCAGCACCCTGGCGAGCATCTCGCGGGAGTCGCCCGGCTGTGCCGCCTCGAGGGCGAGCCGGTTCATCACCTGGAGGTACCGGTCGATGTCGGCGGGCTTGTCGAGGTAGAGGGCGCTGGTGAGCTGCTCGAGGTAGACGACGTCCGGCAGCGTCGCCTCGGGGAAGCGCAGGAGGCTGAAGGCGCCGGAGACCGCGGCGTGCCCGCCCGCGTTGAAGGGCAGCGCCTGGATGGTGACGTTCCGCCTGCCGCTCAGCTCGATGAGGTGCTCGACCTGCGCCCGCATGACGGCCTTGCCGCCGATGGGGCGGCGCAGCGCGTTCTCGTCCACGACCGCCCACACCCGCAGGTCGCCGGCGAGCAGCCTGCGCTGGCGGCGCATCCGCAGCTGGACGCGGCGCTCGAGCTCCTCCGCGGAGATCTCCGGGAAGCCCAGCGGGATGAGGGCCCGCGCGTAGTCCTCGGTCTGCAGCAGCCCGGGGATGAACTGCAGCTCGTAGGTGCGGATGATGGACGCCGCGCCCTCCAGGCCCATGTAGACCTCGAACCAGCTGGGCAGCAGGTCGTTGTAGCTGTACCACCAGCCG
This sequence comes from Actinocorallia libanotica, assembly GCF_039525175.1. NCBI lineage: Bacteria > Bacillati > Actinomycetota > Actinomycetes > Streptosporangiales > Thermomonosporaceae > Actinocorallia > Actinocorallia libanotica. The sequence continues at coordinate 79,568 of NZ_BAAAHH010000028.1, read as the reverse complement.
GGTTCGTTGGCGCGGCTCACCAGGTCCAGGATCGGGGCGCGCTCATCGGTGTCCAGCACCCCGTAGAGGGTGAGGAGGTCGGCGACGTCGCGCTCCTTGAAGCCGACGCGGCCGAGCTCCATTCGGGAGATCTTGGAGTGGGAGGCGCGGATGGTGTATCCGGCCTTCTCCGCGGAGATGCCCTGCTCCTCACGCAGTCTCCGCAGTTGGGCGCCGAGCATCATGCGCAGCACGGTGGGCCCGCCGTCGAGCGGAGAGATATGGCCCTCCGGATGGTCCGGAAGACTCGCTGAAGCGTTCACACGAGACCTGCCTGATCGGGGGAATGCGCTTGCTTTCCTACATGATCGTTTACCCGCGGGGCAACACTACCCGGCAGATGTAAATGGAGCGTGACATTGAAGACTACCGAGCTGTTACCCGGCGCGCCAGGGACCTAGGTCCCCGCGGACCATGATGGTATTCCATACTGGGAAAGTATAGAATCTGCGCAACCGTCTGCGAGGAGCCACCTATGGCGCTGTGGAAGCCCGATCCCACCTTCTACCCATCCCCCCGGGACGCGGCCTCCGCCCCGCCCGAGAAGCTCGCCTACGTCGCCGCCTTCGACCGCGCGGCCGAGAAACCCGACGCGATAGCCGTCCTGGACACCGACCCCGACTCCTCCTCCTACGGCCGGGTCGTGGGCTGGACGGACCTGCCCCACCTCGGCGACGAGCTGCACCACTTCGGGTGGAACGCCTGCAGCAGCGCCCTGTGCCCCGGCGCCCCCCACCCGCACGTCGAACGCCGCTACCTCATCGTCCCCGGCCTGCGCTCCTCGCGGATCTACGTCATCGACACCAAGGCCGACCCGCGCTCACCGGAGGTCGTCAAGGTCCTGGAGCCCGAGGAGCTGGCCGAGCGCGCCGGCTACTCCCGCCCCCACACCGTGCACTGCGGCCCCGAGGGCCTGTACGTTTCCGCGCTCGGCGGGGCCGGTGGAGAGGACGGCCCCGGCGGCATCGCGCTGCTCGACCACACCTCGTTCGAGGTGCTGGGCCGCTGGGAGGTCGACCGCGGCCCGCAGCACTTCGCCTACGACTTCTGGTGGCACATCGCGCACGACGTCCTGGTGACGTCCGAGTGGGGCACACCGTCGATGATCGAGGACGGTGTCGTCGGGGAGCTGCTGCTGGGCCGCAAGTACGGGCACTCCCTGCACTTCTTCGACCTGCGCAAGCGCCGCCACATCCAGACCATCGACCTGGGCGACCAGTACCAGATGGCCCTGGAACTGCGCCCCGCTCACGACCCCACCAAGCAGTACGGGTTCGCGAGCGTCGTGGTGGACGTGGAGGACCTGTCGGCCTCGGTGTGGCTCTGGTACAAGGACGGCGCCGAGTTCGCGGTGAAGAAGGTCATCACCATCCCCGCCGAGCCCGCCGACCCGGCCTCGCTCCCGCCGGTCATCGCCCCCTTCGGCGCCGTCCCGCCTCTGATCACCGACATCGACCTGTCCGTGGACGACGAGTACCTGTACGTCTCGGCCTGGGGGACCGGCGAGCTGAAGCGCTACGACGTCAGCGACCCCTTCAACCCCGTCGAGGCCGGGTCGGTGCGCATCGGCGGCATCGTCGACCGCACTCCGCACCCGGCGAAGCCCGATCTTCCGCTGGCGGGCGGGCCGCAGATGGTCGAGGTCAGCCGCGACGGCAAGCGCGTCTACGTCACCAACTCCCTGTACGGCTCCTGGGACGACCAGTTCTACCCCGACGGCGTGGGAGCCTGGGCCGCCAAGCTCGACTCGGGCGAGAAGTTCACGTTCGACGAGCGCTTCTTCCCGCACGGAGAGGACTTCCGGGGCCGGCGCCCCCACCAGGTGCGGCTCCAGGGCGGCGACGCCTCCTCCGACTCTTATTGCTTCCCGTGACCCTCGCGTCTTTGCTGGCCCTGGGTGCCTTCCACGGACTCAATCCCGGCATGGGGTGGCTGTTCGCGGTCGCCCGGGGCCTGCAGGAGCGTTCCCGCGCCCGCATGCTGGCGTCGCTGCCCGCCATCGCGGCGGGGCACGCCGCCTCCGTCGCGGTGGTGGCGGTGCTGGTCTCCCTGACCCGTTCGGTGGTCGCCACCCAGGCGGTGGCGATCGCGGGAGGGGCGCTGCTGGCGGGCTTCGGACTGTGGAGGCTGCTGTCGCAGCGGCACTTCCGCTGGGTCGGGATGCGGCTGTCGTTGTGGCAGCTGGCCTTCTGGTCGTTCCTCATGTCCTCGGCGCACGGCGCGGGACTGATGCTGCTGCCCGTCCTCACCTCGATGGAGGGCGGCGGCGGGGCGCACGACCACGGGCTGGGCGCGGGCGCGGGCGACGCCGTCAGCGCGGCGGTCTTCGTCACCGGCGTGCACACGCTGGCGATGTTCGCCGCAGCGGGCGCGGTGGCCGTGATCGTCTACGAGGTGGTGGGGCTGGCGGTCCTGCGGCGCGCCTGGTTCAACCTGGACCGGGTGTGGGCGGTGGCGCTCATCGGCGCGGGCGCGGCGACGCTCGTCACGGCTACCTGACGTCGCGGGCGTCGCGGGCGTCGCGGCGGAAGGCCGGGACGCGGGAGGGCTCGGGGCGCTCCACCGACTCCAGGAGGGGCAGGACGCGAGGCGCCACGAGCTCCGACAGGGCGATGACACTGGTCGTGCGCACCACCGCGGGGATGCGGTTGAGCGCCAGCAGCGCCTCCTGGAGCCCCTCGTGGGAGGGGGCGGCCAGCCGGCAGTGCAGATCGTCCTGGCCGGTGGTGGCGTGGGCCTCCAGGACGGCGGGCAGGGCGCGCAGGTGGTCGGCGACCTCGGCCAGCGCGCCCTGCGAGATCTGCAGGGTCACGAACGCCAGCACGGGGTAGCCCGCCTTCGGCAGGTCGACCTGCGGGGCGTGCCCGCGGATGACGCCGGCCTCCTCCAGCCGCTCCAGCCGCGCCTGGACGGTCACCCTCGAGGTGCCGGTGATCCGTGACAGCTCCAGGAACCCGGCGCGGGGGTGGTCGGCCAGGGCGCGCAGCAGCCGGATGTCGAGCTGGTCGAGGGTGGTTGGCTGATCGGGCATCTTGTGACCACCTGAACCGACTTTTACTTACCATTCTGTACAGCTGATGACGGAAACCTTGTCATCGTGGGTAGGCCGGAGTCAAGGTGATGGCATCCGAGGGGCGAGGAGGCGCGCCAGATGACCCAGCTGAGCAGGCCCGTCGACGAGGACGTCCTCGTCGGGGCCGTTCCCCACGACTTCTCCGCGGATCCCTTCCCGGTGCGGAGCCTGGACCACGTCAGGTTCCTCGTCGGCAACGCCCGGCAGACCGCCCACTACTACTCCACCGCGTTCGGCATGAGCTGCGTGGCCTACCGGGGCCCCGAGACGGGCTGCCGCGACCACGCGGAGTACGTCCTGGCCTCGGGCAGCGCCCGCTTCCGCATCACGGGGGAGGTGCGCGCGGGCACCGAGGTCGGCGCCTCGGTCGCGGCGCACGGCGACGGGGTCGGCGACCTCGCGCTGGAGGTCACCGACGTGGACGCCGCCGTGGCGTACGCCCGCGGCCAGGGCGCGCGCGTCCTGGAGGAGCCGTACGAGCTGTCCGACGAGCACGGCGTCGTGCGCATGGCCGCCCTGGCGGCCTACGGCCAGACCCGCCACACCCTGATCGACAGGTCCCGCTACTCGGGTCCCTTCCTGCCGGGCTTCGTCCCGGCGGACCCGCTCGTCCCGGAGCCGGCGGGCCACTACTTCCAGGCCGTCGACCACTGCGTCGGCAACGTCGAGCTCGGCAAGATGGACGAGTGGGTGGACTTCTACCGACGCGTCATGGGCTTCACCAACCTGAAGGAGTTCATCGGCGACGACATCGCCACCGAGTACTCGGCGCTGATGTCCAAGGTCGTCGCCAGCGGCGACCACCGGGTGAAGTTCCCCCTCAACGAGCCCGCCCTCGGCAAGCGCAAGTCGCAGATCGACGAGTACCTGGAGTTCTACGGCGGTCCCGGCGTCCAGCACATCGCCCTGGCGACCTCCGACATCGTGACGGCCGTCCGGGAGATGCGGGCGCGCGGTGTGCGCTTCCTGGAGACGCCCGACGCCTACTACGACACCCTCGGCGAGTGGGCCGGCGAGACCCGGGTGCCCGTCTCCACACTGCGGGAGCTGCGCATCCTGGCCGACCGCGACGAGGACGGCTACCTCCTGCAGATCTTCACCAAGCCCGTGCAGGACAGGCCGACGGTCTTCTTCGAACTCATCGAGCGGCATGGTTCGCTCGGGTTCGGGAAGGGCAACTTCAAGGCGCTCTTCGAGGCGATCGAACGGGAGCAGGCGAGACGGGGGAACCTCTAGACCCCGCGCGGACCCTGGAGACGAGGGAAGCGGCCCATGGCGTACTACCGGAGACTCGGCGAGGTCCCGGACAAGCGGCACACCCAGCACCGGGCCCCCGACGGGTCTCTCTACCACGAGGAGCTCATGGGGGAGGAGGGCTTCAGCTCCGACTCCTCCCTGCTCTACCACCGCGACAGCCCTTCCGCGCTGACGGACGCCCGCCCCTGGGAGCCCCCCGCCGAGGACTACCGCCGCAACCACCCCCTGCTGCCCCGCCACCTGCGCCCCTACGCGCTCTTCCCCGAGGGGGAGAACGGCGTGGACGCGGTGACGGGGCGGCGCGTCCTGCTGGGCAACGCCGACGTGCGCCTCTCCTACGCCGTGGCCGACGAGCCGTCGCCCCTCTACAAGGACGCGATCGGCGACCAGTGCGTCTACGTGGAAGAGGGGGAGGCGGTCGTCGAGACGGTGTTCGGCGCGCTGAGCGCCGGGCCGGGCGACTACGTGGTGCTTCCCCGGGGGATGATCCACCGCTGGGTCCCGTCCGGGCAGGTGCGGCTCTACTGCATCGAGGCGGCGAGCCACATCGCCCCGCCGTCCCGCTACCTGTCGCGGTACGGCCAGCTCCTCGAACACGCCCCGTACTGCGAGCGCGACCTCCGCGCCCCGGCCGAGCCGCTGCTGCGGGAGGGGCGGGACGTGGAGGTCCACGTCAGGCACCGGGGCGGCGGGACGGTCCACGTCCACGCCACGCACCCCTTCGACGTGGTCGGCTGGGACGGCTGCCTGTACCCGTACGCCCTCAGCGTCCACGACTTCGAGCCCATCACCGGGCGCGTCCACCAGCCGCCCCCCGTCCACCAGGTGTTCGCGGGCCGCAACTTCGTGGTCTGCAACTTCGTGCCGCGCAAGGTCGACTACCATCCGCTGGCCGTTCCAGTCCCTTATGCGCATTCCAACGTCGACAGCGACGAGGTCATGTTCTACTGCGGAGGAGACTACGAGGCACGCCGGGGCTCGGGGATCGAGCGGGGGTCCGTCTCGCTGCACCCGGGAGGGCACACCCACGGCCCGCATCCGGGGGTGCGTGAACGTGCGCTGGGCCTCGAAGCCGTGAACGAGCTCGCGGTGATGGTCGACACCTTCGCCCCGCTGGAGCTGGGCGAGGGCGGAGCGGCCTGCGCGGACCCCGACTACGCATGGACATGGACGAATGTTCGACGCTGAGACGCTGCCCTACGGGGTCTTCACCACCTTGGACCGGCCCGGGATCCGCCGCGTGGGCGTCGCGGTGGAGAACCGGATCCTCGACCTGTCGCAGGCGCGCGTGCCGCATCCGGCGCTGTTCGCCTACGGCACCCTCGACCCGTTCCTGGTGGCCGGACCCGAGGTGTGGCACACGGTGCGCGAGGCGCTGCTGGCCGGGGTGGGCGGCCCGTACGTGCCGATGTCGGAGGCGACGCTGCACCTGCCCTTCACCGTCGCCGACTACGTGGACTTCTACGCCTCCGAGCACCACGCCACCAACGTGGGGCGCATCTTCCGCCCGGGAAGGCATCCGCTGACCCCCAACTGGATGCACATGCCGATCGCCTACCACGGGCGCGCCGGGACGGTCGTGGCCTCCGGGACGGAGATCCACCGCCCGTCGGGGCAGTTCCGGCCGGAGGGCTCGGTCGCGCCGTTCTTCGGCCCGACCCGGCGGCTGGACTTCGAGGCCGAGCTGGGCTTCGTCGTCGGCACGCCCAGCCCGATGGGCGTGCCGGTGCCCGTGGAGGACTTCGCCGAGCACGTCTTCGGGATCTGCGTGGTCAACGACTGGTCGGCCCGCGACCTGCAGTCCTGGGAGTACGTGCCGCTCGGGCCGTTCCTCGGCAAGTCGTTCGCCACCTCGGTCAGCCCGTGGGTGGTGCCGCTCGCCGCGCTGGACGGCTTCCGCGTGCCCGCCCCCTCCGGCCGGACGCCGCTGCTGCCCTACCTGCGCGAGCGCGAGGACCGGGGCCTGGACCTGACGCTGGAGGTGCGGCTGAACGGCGAGGTGGTCTCCCGGCCGCCGTACGCCGCCATGCACTGGAGCCCGGCCCAGATGCTGGCGCATCTGACCGCCAACGGCGCCTGCCTGCGCCCCGGCGACCTGCTGGCCTCCGGGACGGTCAGCGGCCCCGAGCCGGAACAGGCGGGGTCGCTGATCGAGCTGACCGGCGGGGGGGAGCAGGGCCTCGTGCTGCCCGACGGCTCGGTCCGCACCTGGCTGGAGGACGGCGACGAGGTGGAGGTGCGCGCCCTCGGCCCGGACGGCCGGTTCCTCGGCGCGGTGCGCGGGCGGATCGCCAGGTCGGCGGCGGTCACGGTCTGAGCGCGCCGCGCCGCCGCCGCGCCATCTGCTCCAGCGCCGCGACGCAGGCCAGGACGACGCCGATGTCGTCGATGAGGATCGGGTCGGGCAGCAGGTCGATCGGGCTGAGCGCGTACACCCAGGCCGCGTAGTAGGCGGCCTTGGCGGTGCCGGGGGAGTCCGGCGAGCGCACGAACCCCCGCAGCCTGTGCAGCCGCCCCAGCACGCGGACGACGATGTACAAGGTGACCAGCACGACGACGGCGCCGATCGCGATGATCCATGGCCAGTTCCCGTCCGGCACGCCCGCCTCCTCCTCGTCGACGAGGAGGTTTTACCCGTTCTTGGCAGGAATCACCCGATAGACATGCCAGCCTTCGGCGATCAGCTCGCCTTCGGTGTCGCGCACCTCGGCCTGGCAGAACACCGTGGACCTGCCGCGCCGCGTGATCCACCCCTCGGCGATCAGGTCGCGCTCCCGCGCCGCGCTCAGGTAGCGCAGCTGCATGTCGATGGTGAGCATGACCGGCACCCGGTCGTAGGGGCTGGCCACCGCCGGGACCACGACGGTGTCGATGAGCGTGGCGATGGCCCCGCCGTGCACCACGCCCGCCGGCTGGTTCAGCTCCGGCCGGTAGGGCAGCCGCATCCGCGCGTAGTCGGCCCGCACGTCCTCGATGACCAGGCCCACGACCCCCGCGAAGAACTTCTGGTTGTGCTCCCCGTTGAAGAACTCCTTCCAGAGCTCCGCCCTGCCCTCGGGGAGGGGTTCGTGCTGCTCAGCGCGCACCTTGTCACCTGCTTCATTACCAAAAGCCGCGAATCGGATAGGTCATCCTCGCACGTCGGCCAGCGCCAGCCGGAGGGCGGCCCCCGCGGCGTTCGTGCGGCCCAGCATCGCGGTGACCGTCGCCCCGTCCACCAGGATGAGCAGCTGGTCGGCGCGCAGATCGGGGTCGGGCGCGCCCTCCCGGACCGCCAGCTCCCGCAGGAGGGCGTGGAGCCGGTCCTTGTGCCGCAGGACCGGCGGGGAGACCCGTCCGCCCAGCTCGCCGAAGGCGTTGAGGAAGGCGCAGCCGCGGAAGTCCTCGGTCGAGAACCACTGGACCAGCCAGGCGAAGAGCTCGATGACCCCGCCGTCGCCGACGAACGTGCGCAGCGAGGACAGCCAGCGCTCGTCGCGCCGGTCGAGGTAGGCGGCGACCAGCTCGTCCTTGGACGGGAAGCTCTGGTAGAGCCGCTTGAGCGAGACCCCGGCCGCCGTGCGCAGCTCGTCCATGCCCACGGCCTGGATGCCGCGGGCGTAGAAGAGCCGCTCGGCGGCGTCCAGGATGCGTGTCTCGTGGTCCGCCTGGTCCATGTGCTGCGCCCTTGCCTTGGAGAACGTTCGTTCTCTAGGCTACCGGAGAACGCACGTTCTCTATCCGTCGAAGGAGCAGCGCATGCAGCCCCCGTTCACCGAGGAGACCGCCCGGGCCAAGGTCCAGGCGGCCGAGGACGCCTGGAACACCCGGGATCCCGAGCGCGTCGCGCACGCCTACACCCCGGACACCCGCTGGCGGAACCGCTCGGAGTTCGTCACCGGAAGGGCCGGGGTGGTGGAGTTCCTCACCCGAAAGTGGGAGAAGGAGCGCGACTACGCCCTGCGCAAGGAGCTGTGGGCGTACGGCGAGAACAGGATCGCCGTGCGGTTCCAGTACGAGTGGCACGACGCCGAGGGCCGCTGGTGGCGCAGCTACGGCAACGAGCAGTGGGAGTTCGACGAGGCGGGCCTCATGCGGCGCCGGGAGGCGAGCATCAACGACGTGCCCATCCGCGCGGACGAGCGCCGCATCTTCGGGCCCCGCCCGGAGGGGGAGCGGGGCCGTGACGTGCTTCCGGTCGCCTGAGGTCAGGCGACGGAGTCCAGGTGGCGCAGCGCCTGGGCGTAGGAGTCGATCAGGCCCGTCTCGGTGTAGGGCAGGCCCAGCTTCGCGCAGTGGGCGCGGACCATGGGCTGCACCTCGCTGAGGGCGGGGCGGGGCAGGCCGGGGAAGAGGTGGTGCTCGACCTGGTAGTTGAGGCCGCCGAGCATCCAGTCGGTGATCCGGCCGCCCCGGATGTTGCGGGAGGTGAGCACCTGCCGGCGCAGGTGGTCCCAGTCGTCGTCGGGGCCGGGCATCGGCATGCCCTTGTGGTTGGGGGCGAAGGCGCAGCCCAGGTGGACGCCGAGCACCGCCTGGTGGACGGCGATGAAGACCAGGGCGACGGCGGGGGGCATCAGCAGGAAGGCCAGGGCGAGGTAGCCCACCAGGTGGGCGGCGAGCAGGGCGCCCTCGATCCAGCGGTCGCGCGGGTCGCGGTTCTTCAGGTCGCCGATGCTGGAGACCTTCAGGCTCAGGCCCTCCAGCGTCAGCATCGGGAAGAACAGCCATGCCTGGTTGCGGCTCAGCCAGGCCAGCGCCGGGTGCCGCTCGGCGGCCTGCTCGGGCGTCCACACCAGGGGGCCCGCGCCGACGTCGGGGTCGCGCTCGGCGTGGTTGGGGTGGGCGTGGTGCAGGTTGTGCTTGGCGTTCCACCAGCCGTGGCTCATGCCCAGCATGAGGTCGCCCAGCAGCAGCCCCAGCCTGCGGTTGGTCCGCGCGGAGGAGGCGATCTGCTTGTGCCCCGCGTCGTGGCCGAGGAAGCCCGTCCGCGCCGACAGCAGGGCGGCCGGGACCGCCAGCAGCACCGACCACCACGAGCCGGTCATCGCCACGCCGACCCAGACCGCGGCGGTGCCCAGCAGGTTGAGGGCGATCGAGGCGGTGTAGTAGCCGGTGCGGCGGCGCATCAGCCCGCTCTCGCGCACCTGCCTGGCCAGCGGTGTGAAGTCGCTGCCCTTGGTCCGGGCGGGGGGCAACTCGGTCGTCGTCATGGGTCTCCTCAACGGGGCGGGAGACCCCGACGCTACGGAGCCGACGGCCGGGAGCGGACCGGTCGCGAGGACCAAACGCCGTCTGGTCCTCAGGGGGGTCGACACCTCCCTCTCGGGTATCGATGGTCCGGGGGCCCGGGGGCGGCCCCGCGGGAAGGCGGGCTCAGTCGATGTCGTCGAGGGAGACGCGCAGCGCGTGGAGGGCGTCGGTGACGGCCCGCGCGTCGCGCGCGCTGAGCTCCGCCAGGGCGAAGCGGTCGCGGTGCAGGGTCTCGGTGGCCTCCTCGGCCAGGGCGCGGCCCTCGGGGGTGAGGGAGGCCAGCACGACACGGCGGTCGTGCGGGGCGGGGGCGCGGGTGACCAGGCCGCGCGCCTCCAGCCGGGTGATCACGTTGGTGACGCTGGCGGGGTGCACCAGCAGGCGCCGCCCCATCTTGCCCATGGGCAGCGAGCCGGTGCTGCTGAAGGCCAGCAGGCGCAGCGCCTCGTAGGCGGCGAAGGTCAGCCCGTGCGGCTTGAGGAGGCTCTCGATGCGGCTGAGCAGCAGCTGCTGGGCGCGCATGACCGAGGTGACCGCGGCCATGTGGTCGGCCTGGTCGGGCCAGCGGGCGCTCCACTGGCGGTGGGCCTCGGCGAGGGGATCGAAGGACACGGCACCACCGTAGGGGAAGGGGCCGGTTGACGTACCGGCCGCACCCGAATTATTTTAGCTTCCAAATATTGGACTTCAAAGCTCTACTGGGAACGACTGAGGCGGAGGCTTCACGATGGAGATGCACAGGCCGCGGCATCCGGTGCGGTTCGTGACGGCGGCCGCGCTGTTCGACGGGCACGACGCCTCGATCAACATCATGCGCCGCATCCTGCAGTCCCAGGGCGCCGAGGTGGTGCACCTGGGCCACGACCGCTCGGTGCGCGAGGTCGTGGCGGCCGCGGTGGAGGAGGACGTCCAGGGCGTGGCCGTCAGCTCCTACCAGGGGGGCCACGTGGAGTACTTCGAGTACCTGGCCCGGGCGCTGCGGGAGGCGGGGGCGGGGCACGTCCGCGTCTTCGGCGGAGGCGGCGGAGTGATCATCCCGGCCGAGATCGAGCGGCTGTCGGCGGCCGGGGTGCGCATCTTCTCCCCCGAGGACGGGCAGCGCCTGGGCCTGCCCGGCATGATCAACGAGCTGGTCCGCGAGTGCGACGTCGACCTGGCCCGGGCCCCGGCCGCCGCCGAGGCGGTGCTGGCGGGGGACCGCGCCGCGCTGGCGCGCACCCTCACCGGCCTCCAGGCGGGCCTGCCGCCGGACCCCGCGCTGGCCGGCGCCGCCGCGGCCCGCCCGGCGCCCGTCCTGGGCATCACCGGCACCGGCGGCTCGGGCAAGTCCTCCCTGACGGACGAGTTCCTGCGCCGGCTGCGCGTGGACCAGCAGGACAAGCTGCGCGTCGCGGTGCTGGCCGTCGACCCGACCCGGCGGCGCGGCGGCGGCGCGCTGCTGGGCGACCGCATCCGGATGAACTCCCTGGACGGGGACCGGATCTTCTTCCGCTCCCTGGCCACCCGGGGCGGCCGGGAGCTGCCCGAGCACATCGAGGAGATCGTCACCGCCTGCAGGGCCACCCACGACCTGGTGATCCTGGAGACCCCCGGCATCGGCCAGGGCGACGCCGCGATCGTGCCCTACGTCGATGTCTCGCTGTACGTGATGACGCCGGAGTTCGGCGCCGCGTCGCAGCTGGAGAAGATCGACATGCTGGACTTCGCCGACGTGGTGGCGATCAACAAGTTCGAGCGCCGCGGCGCCGCCGACGCGCTGCGCGACGTCGCGCGGCAGATGATCCGCAACCGCGAGGACTTCGGCGCGCGGCCCCAGGACATGCCGGTCTTCGGCACCAGCGCCGCGACCTTCGACGACGACGGCGTCACCGCCCTCTACCAGCACCTGCTGGGGCTGCTGGCCGACAAGGGGCTGCCGGTCGCCGAAGGCGTGCTGCCCCGGGTGGAGGTCAAGGCCAGCACCCGCACCGCGCAGATCATCCCGCCCGCCCGGGTGCGCTACCTGGCGGAGATCTCCGAGACCGTGCGCGGCTACCACGCCGCGACCGAGCGGCAGGCCGAGGCCGTCCGCAGGGTCCAGCACCTGGGCACCGCGCGGGCCGCGCTGGAGGCCGCCGGAGCGGACGCGGCCGGGCAGGTCGAGGAGCTCATCGCCGCGGCGGAGGAGGACGTCGCGCCGGAGTGCGCCGCCCTCCTGGCCGAGTGGCCCGCGCGCGCCGCCTCCTACACCGGCGACGAGCACGTCTTCACGGTGCGCGGCAGGGAGGTGCGGGTGGCGCTGACCCGCGAGTCCCTGTCGGGCAACCCGATCCCGCGGGTGGCGCTGCCGCGCTTCGCCGACCACGGCGACCTGCTGCGCTTCCTGCGGGCGGAGAACCTGCCCGGCTTCTTCCCGTTCACCGCCGGGGTGTTCCCGTTCAAGCGCGACGGCGAGGACCCGGCGCGCATGTTCGCCGGCGAGGGCGACCCGTTCCGCACCAACCGGCGCTTCAAGCTGCTCTCGGCCGACGGCGAGGCGACCCGCCTGTCCACGGCGTTCGACTCCGTCACCCTGTACGGGCGCGACCCCGGCGAGAGCCCGGACGTCTACGGCAAGGTCGGCACCTCCGGGGTGTCGGTGGCCACGCTGGCGGACATGAAGGCCCTCTACGACGGGTTCGACCTGGCCGCGCCGACGACGTCGGTGTCGATGACGATCAACGGACCGGCCCCGACGATCCTGGCGTTCTTCCTCAACACCGCCGTCGACCAGGGCCTGGAGGCCTTCCGCGCCGAGCACGGGCGCGAGCCGGACGAGCGGGAGGCCGCCGAGGTGCGCTCCGGCGTGCTGTCCACGGTGCGCGGCACGGTGCAGGCCGACATCCTCAAGGAGGACCAGGGCCAGAACACCTGCATCTTCTCCACCGAGTTCTCGCTGCGGATGATGGGCGACATCCAGGAGTGGTTCATCGCCAACCAGGTGCGCAACTTCTACTCGGTGTCCATCTCCGGCTACCACATCGCCGAGGCCGGGGCGAACCCCATCAGCCAGCTCGCCTTCACCCTCGCCAACGGCTTCACCTACGTCGAGGCATACCTGGCGCGCGGCATGGACATCGACGACTTCGCGCCGAACCTGTCGTTCTTCTTCTCCAACGGCATGGACCCCGAGTACAGCGTCCTCGGCCGCGTCGCCCGCCGTATCTGGGCCGTGGCCATGCGCGAGCGCTACGGCGCCGGCGAGCGCTCCCAGAAGCTGAAGTACCACGTCCAGACCTCGGGCCGCTCCCTGCACGCCCAGGAGATGGACTTCAACGACATCCGCACCACCCTGCAGGCGCTCATCGCCATCTACGACAACTGCAACAGCCTGCACACCAACGCCTACGACGAGGCCGTCACCACCCCCACCACCGAATCGGTGCGCCGGGCCCTGGCCATCCAGATGATCATCAACCGGGAGTGGGGCCTGGCGATGAACGAGAACCCCCTGCAGGGCTCGTTCGTCATCGACCAGCTCACCGATCTCGTCGAGGAGGCCGTCCTGACCGAGTTCGACCGCATCAGCGAGCGCGGCGGCGTGCTGGGCGCGATGGAGACCGGCTACCAGCGCGGCCGCATCCAGGACGAGTCGCTGCTGTACGAGCAGCGCAAGCACGACGGGACGCTGCCGATCATCGGCGTCAACACCTTCCGCGCCCCCGACGCCCCGGCCTCCCCGCCCGTCATCGAGCTGGCGCGTGCCACCGAGGAGGAGAAGCGCTCGCAGCTCGAGCGGGTGCGCTCCTTCCAGGACGGCCGCCGGCCGGAGGCCGAGGCCGCCCTGGCACGGCTGAAGCAGGTGGTCCGCGAGGGCGGCAACGTCTTCGCCGAGCTCATGGAGACCTCCCGCGTCTGCTCCCTCCAGCAGATCACCGAGGCGTTCTTCGAGGTGGGCGGCCAGTACCGGCGCAACGTCTGACCGCGGCCGCCCGTCAGCCGGCGGGCTCGGTGGCCGGCGGGGCCTCCGAGGGCTTGGGCTCCCTGGTGGGCTCGGGTTCGGGCTTGGGCTCGGGCTTGGGCGAGGGTGGCGGCGCGGCCAGCGTGAAGGTGACGGTCGTGCCCTTGGGCACGGCCGTGCCCGCGGCCGGTGACTGCCCCTTGACGGTGCAGCCCGCGCAGTCCTCGCCGTTCGCCTGGCCGACCAGGTTGCGGTGGCGGAGCACGGCGCGGGCGCGCTGGGCGCCCAGTCCCGTCAGGTCCGGCACCGTCACGGGTACGGGCCTGGCGACGTCGACGGTCACCCGCGAGCCCGGCGCGACCTGGGCGCCCGCCCCCGGGTCGGTGCCCAGCACGGTGCCCTCGGCCAGGTCGCTGGGCACCGGGTGGCGCACCGGTTCGAGCCCGGCCGTGCTCAGCTGCCGCGCCGCCTCCTCCCAGCCCAGCCCGCGCACCGACGGCACCTGCACGCGGGGCGCCCGCGCCACGTGGACGGTCACCCGGCTGCCCGGGTCGACCGGCCGTCCGGCGGCGGGGGTGGAGGCGGCGACCCGGCCCTCGGGCACGTCCGAGGTCTCGCGTGTCGTGCGGAGCATCCCGAGGTCGGCGCGGCGCAGCACGGCGGAGGCCTCCGCGGGGGTCAGCCCGGTGACGTCGGGCACCAGCACCTGGTCGGGTTCCAGGGAGACGGCCAGGGACACCGTGGATCCGGCGGTGACGGTCGAGCCCGCGTTCGGCGTGCTGGAGAGCACCAGCCCCGGCGGGTGCTCGCGGGTCTCCTGCGGCGTGCGGGAGACCTTCAGGTCCAGCTTCCGCAGCGCCGCCTCGGCCTCCTCGACCGGTTTGCCGGCGAGGTCGGGGAGCTTGACCTTGGCGGGGGGCGGCGCCTTGGCGATGGTGAGCAGCACCCGGCCGCCCTGGTCGAGCAGCCTCCCGGCCGGCGGGTCGGTGGCGAGCACCAGGCCCTGCTTGACCTCGTCGGTCTCCTTGACGGTCCAGGCCGCGACGAGCTTGAGCGTCTTCAGCGCGCTGACGGCCTCCTCGTAGGTGAGCCCCCGCATCGGCGGGATGCTCACCTGCTCGCCCGGGGCGACCTGGGCGACGGTGAGCACGATCGTGGAGCCCCGCGGAACCCGCGCGCCCGAGCGGGGGGTGGAGGCGATGACGGTGCCGGGCGGCCGCCGGGAGTCCGCGCCCTCGACCCGGGCCACCAGCCCCGCCTCCCGGACGCGCTGCAGCGCGGTGATCTGGCCCAGCCCGACGACGGCGGGCACCGTGGTGGTGCGGCCGGGGGCGGCGGCGGGCGCGGCGGCGGGCGGGGGCTTGACCTCGTCGGTGCTGGTGTAGGTCGGGGCGGGCTGGGACCGCCGGTCGGTGGACTCGGAGTCGTTCACCGCGACCAGCACCCCGCCCACCAGCGCCCCGCCCACGAGGACGACCCCGGCGGTCCTGCCGAGGACGGCGCGGGACGGCCGGTAGGACAGGACGGGCAGGGCGGACAGGGACGGCCGCCGCCGGACGGAGCGCAGCCGGGTCACCACGTGCGAGACCTGGCCGGGGCCGCCGATCTCGGGCACCGTGTGGTTCTGCTCCGGGGTGCTCAGCGCGGTGGCGACGGCGGAGGCCAGGAAGACCAGGGCGCGGTGCTCCCATTCCTTGCCGTAGGCGGCCTCGGCGACCACCTGGAGCTCCTCGACGAAGGCCACCGCGCTCTGCGGGCGCTCCACCGGGTCCTTGGCCAGCCCGCGCCGGATCAGCCAGCGCACCGGCCCCGGCGCGTCCTTGTCGGGGATGGCGGCCTTCAGATGCTGCACGGCCAGCGCCTCGATGGAGGGCGCGCGGAAGGGGCGGCGGCCGGTCACGCACTCGAAGAACACCGCGGTGGCCGAGTAGATGTCGCCCGCGGGGATGGCGGTCCCGTTCTCCCACAACTCCGGCGGCATGTAGGAGGGGGTCCCGGCGGCCCGCGGCCTGCTGCCCGAGCGCACCGCGATGCCGAAGTCCACCAGGGTGGAGACGCCCGCCTTGGAGACCAGGACGTTCTCGGGCTTGTAGTCGCGGTGGACGACGCCCGCGGCGTGCGCGTCGGCCAGCCCGAGCAGCGAGCCCTTGAGGACGGCCAGCGCCGCCTCGGGGACGGTGGCGCCGCTGCGGTCCAGCAGCTGGCGCAGCGACACCCCGTCGACCAAGTCCATGACGATGGCCGCCCCGTCGAGGGTCTCGACGTACTCGCGCAGCCGCACCACGTGGCGGGAGTCCAGGCCCGACAGCAGCCGCGCCTCGGCCCGGAACTCCGAGCGGAACCGCTCGTCGGTGACCAGCGGCTCCGACAGGTACTTCACCGCGACCTGCTCCCGGTCCTCCTTGCGCTCGGCGAGGATCACCCGCCCGAACGCGCCGGAGCCCAGTTCCCCGAGCTCGGTGTAACCCGGGATCTGCCAGCCCCGTGTGGTCGTCGACGACATGCCGCTGCCTCCTTCTAGCGACCTCTCAAAATAGGGCCGTGGGCGGGGCGCCGCGAAAGAGATCCGTGATTCCGCGCCGTGTTTTTCGCGGGCATTGGATCATCTGACTACGTATTCCTGCGAATCGTACGAGTCATGATAGTTCCGCTTTGTCTGTAGTGTCTGACATGCAGGTATGGCTGGGCGGCGAGGCGGTGACCGGGGGAGCGCGGCGTTTTCTCGTGACTCGTCGCGGAGATTATCGACGGTGATGTCGTGCAGGTCATTATTTGCTCACAGAAAGGCGGAAGAAATGCTCGTAGGGTGAACCGCAATTCTCCCGGAGGTCGACGCCCGACCCCGAACCGGGCGGTGGTGGCACAATCCCTGACGTGGAGAAGATCGAGCGCACCGAGATCACCGCCGGACTGTGGCACCTGAGGCCGCCCCGCGAGAGCGAGGCCGCCGACCTGCTGGAGCTGACGGCGGACCCGGAGGTGCGGCTGTACACCCCCAGGCTCAACCGGATGTCCACCGAGGAGGAGGCGCGCGGGCAGCTGCGCGAGTGGGCCGCCTGGGAGGGCAGGGCCGTCTTCTCGATCCTGGAGTCCACCACCGAGCGGTACGCCGGCCACGTCATGGTCTTCGACCTCGACGCGGAGAACTCCGCCGCCGAGATCGGCTACCGCGTCGCCCCCTGGGCGCGCGGCAGGGGCGCGGCCACCACCGCGGTCCGCTGCGTCACCGGCTGGGCGTTCGGCGTCCTGGGCCTGGAGCGGATCACGCTGGCGCACTCGGTGGGCAACGACGCCTCCTGCAGGGTCGCCGAGAAGAACGGCTACCTGCTGGAGGGCGTGCACCGCGCGGCGTTCCGCGGCGGCGACGGGCTGCTGCACGACACCCACCTGCACGCCCGGCTGGCCGCCGACCGGGGGGATCTATGATGCGGAGATGGATCAATCTCCGCTGGTACGGCTCGCGAGCGAGAAGTACGTGCTGGTGACGACCTACCGCAAGGACGGGCGGGCGGTGCCCACCCCCGTGTGGGTCGTCAGGGACGGCGACGCGCTGGGCGTCTGGACGGTGGCGGACTCGGGCAAGGTCAAACGCGTCCGCAACCGCCCCGACGTGCTGGTGGCGCCCTGCGACGTGCGGGGCAACCCCACGGGCGAGGCGCTGCCGGGCACGGCCGAGGTGTGCAGCCAGGAGGACACCGCCGTCTACCGCACGCTCATCCGCAGCAAATACGGCCTGATGGGTACGCTGACCTTGTTCGGCAGCCGCCTCCGACGCGGCGACGAGGGCACCGTGGGCATCAGGATCAGACTCTCCTGAGGGCCCTGCGGGCAGGACTTTTCCGGGGGGGGGAAGATGGACCTGCGCGGGGAGAGGGTGACGTTGCGCCCGGCCACCGGGGACGACGTGCCGCGGCTGGCGGCCATCCGGGACGAGCCGGAGATCAGGCGCTGGTGGGGCGGCGGCGCCGACCGCGCGTCCCTGGAGGCCGAGGTGCGCGCCGGCCTGGACGATCCGGACGTCGAGGTGTTCGCGATCCTCTACGAGGGCCGGGTCGCCGGGGCGATCCAGTGGTACCAGGAGAAGGACCCCGACTACCGCAGCGCGGGGCTCGACGTCTTCATCGACCCGGGCATCCGGGGGCGGGGCCTGGGCACCGACGCCGTGCGCACCATGGCACGGCACCTGATCGCCCACCACGGCCACCACCGCCTCATCATCGACCCGGCGGCCGACAACGCCGCGGCGATCGCCTCCTACGGCAAGGTCGGCTTCCGCCCGGTGGGCGTGATGCGCCGGTACGAGCGCGGACCCGACGGCACCTGGCACGACTGCCTGCTCATGGACCTGCTGGCGGACGAGCTCACCTGAAGGCCGCGCCGCGGGCGCCGAAGAAGATCCCCCGACGGGGAATGAACGGCGAGCCCGATGGGGTTCGAGCGGTTATGACCTTGCATCGCATCGGTACCTCGGATCTGCTCGTCTCCCCGCTCAACCTGGGCGGGAACGTCTTCGGCTGGACGGCCGACGAGCAGACGTCCTTCGCCGTCCTGGACGCCTACGCGGCGGCCGGCGGCAACTTCATCGACACCGCCGACTCCTACTCGGCGTGGGTGCCCGGGCACTCCGGCGGCGAGTCCGAGGAGATCATCGGACGCTGGACGGCCGCGCGCGGCAACCGGGACGACGTCGTGGTGGCCACCAAGGTCGGCCAGCACCCCGAGTTCAAGGGCCTGAGCCCCGAGACGATCCGGCGGGCGGCGGACGCGTCGCTGCGCCGCCTGGGCACCGACCGCATCGACCTGTACTACACGCACGCCGACGACGAGAGCGTGCCGGTGGAGGAGATCATCACCACCCTGGACGCGCTGGTGCGCTCGGGGAAGGTGCGCCACATCGCCGTCTCGAACATCTCGCCCGAGCGGCTGAAGGCGTCCCTGGAGTTCTCCGACCGGGAGGGCCTGTCCAAGTACGTGGCGATCCAGCCGCACTACAACCTGGTCTCCCGCGACACCTACGAGGGCCCCCGCGCGGACCTGGCGGCCGAGCACGGCCTGTCGTGCCTGCCCTACTTCGCCCTGGCGTCGGGCTTCCTCACGGGCAAGTACCGCCCGGGCGCCACCGCCGACAGCGGCCGCCCGGCCTCCGTCGCCGGGCACCTGGAGACCGAGCGGGGCGTGAAGGTGCTCGAGGCGCTCGACGAGGTGGCGGCCGGGCACGGCGTGGAACCGGCGACGGTGGCGCTGGCGTGGCTGGCCGCCCAGCCGACGGTGGCCGCCCCGCTGGCCAGCGCGCGCACCCCCGAGCAGCTGCCGCCGCTGCTGGCCTTCGCCGACCTGAAGCTGACCGCCCGCGACCTGGCCCTGCTCGACGAGGCGTCCTCGATCCAGGGGTAGCCCGCGGCGGCACGGCGGGGGACCGGGGACGTCGGACGTCCCCGGTCCCCCTTTTCGCGTGCCCGCCGGAGGCCCGGCGTCACTCCTCGGGAAGGAGCGCGATGCGGGCCAGGACGAGGGCGACGCGGGCGGCGGTGGTCTCGGGCGGGGCGCCCGGCTGGACGATGTGGCTGACGGTGAGGCGGACGACGGTCTCGACGGCCAGGTCGCGGGCCGCGGGCTCGATGAACGGCCAGGCGCGGGCGGCGTAGTCGCCCAGCATGGCGCCCGCGGTGTCCAGGAGCGGCTCGGACCGGGTCGTCAGATGGGCCAGGAGGTCGTCCTCGCCGCCGCGCGAGCTGGTGAGGATGCTCTTCAGCAGGGGGTTGTCCGCGGCGGCGGTGAGGGTGAAGAGCACCGCGTCGCGGACCGCCTCGCGGGGGTCGGCGCGGTGGCCGTCCAGGTGCTCGCGGATGCCGGTGAGGAAGCGCTCGACCTCGCGCATCACCAGCGCCTGGCCGATGGCGTCCTTGGAGCCGTACTCGGTGTAGACGGTCTGGCGGCTGACGCCCGCGGTGGCGGCGATGTGCGCCATGCGCAGCCTGTCCCAGCCGTCGGCGGTCACCCGCTCGTAGGCGGCGTCGAGCAGCCGGTCCTTGAGGAGGGAGCGGACGGACTCCCGGTATCCGGTCATCGCAGGTGATCCTAACGGCTCTTGACAGTTCTCCCCACTTCTGTCTCAATACTGGACAGTTTATAAAAAAACGTCCAGTGGAGGTCGTCATGGAGAACACCGCGGCACCGGAGAAGGCCGGGGCGCCGCCCTGGGCGGACGGGAAGAAGTACCTGTGGCTGCTCGGGCTGATCGTCCCAGCCTTCCCCTTCGCCGCCTGGGGGCTCGTCGCGCTCACCGGCCTGGGGGTCTTCTGGTGGTCGGGGCTGATCCTGCTGTTCGGGATCTTCCCGCTGCTGGACCAGCTGGTCGGCAAGGACGCCGCGAACCCGCCCGAGAGCGTGCTGGAGTGGCTGGAGGCGCAGCGCTACTACCGCTGGTGCACCTACCTGTTCCTGCCGCTGCAGTACGCCGGCCTCGTCATGGCCTGCGCGGTGTGGACGTACGGGGACCTGTCGGCCGTCGACAGGCTGGGGCTCGCGCTGACGGTCGGAGCCGTCGGCGGCATCGGCATCAACACCGCGCACGAGCTCGGCCACAAGAAGGAGGCGCTCGAACGGTGGCTGTCGAAGGTCGCACTCGCGCAGACCGCTTACGGGCACTTCTACATCGAGCACAACCGGGGCCACCACGTGCGCGTCGCCACCCCCGAGGACCCGGCCAGCTCCCGCCTCGGCGAGTCGTTCTGGCGCTTCCTGCCGCGCAGCGTGCTGGGAAGCCTGAAGTCGGGCTGGGCTCTGGAGAAGGCCCGGCTGGCCCGCACCGGGCGGGGCCCGTGGACGTGGCGCAACGACGTCCTCAACGCCTGGGCGATGACCGCCGTGCTGTTCGCCGTCCTCATCGCGGTCTTCGGGCCGGGCGTCGCGGTGCTGCTGGCCGTCCAGGCGGCCTTCGGGTTCTCGCTGCTGGAGGTGGTGAACTACCTGGAGCACTACGGCCTGCTGCGCCAGAAGACCGCGGGCGGACGGTACGAGCGGTGCACGCCCCAGCACAGCTGGAACAGCAACAACATCGCCTCGAACGTCCTGCTCTACCACCTGCAGCGGCACAGCGACCACCACGCCAACCCCACCCGCCGCTACCAGGCGCTCCGCCACTTCGACGAGGCGCCCGAGCTGCCCTCGGGCTACGCCACGATGATCGTCCTGGCCTACGTGCCGCCGCTGTGGCGCCGCGTCATGGACGGGCGGGTCCGGGCCCACTACGGCGGGGACCTCGCCAGGGCCAACATCCAGCCCGGGCGACACGATCGTTATGGAGTGGCCGCGTGAGCCGGTTCCGGTGCCCGGTCTGCGCATATGCCTATGACGAGGCCGAAGGCGAGCCGCGCGAGGGATTCCCCGCCGGGACCCCGTGGTCATCCGTGCCCGATGATTGGTGCTGTCCGGACTGCGGTGTTCGGGAGAAGATCGACTTCGAGGAGCTGTAATGCCATACAAGACCTGGGAATGCCTGGTATGCGGCCTCATTTACGACGAGGAGCAGGGCTGGCCGGACGAGGGCATCGCCCCGGGCACCCGCTGGGAGGACATCCCGGAGGACTGGCGCTGCCCCGACTGCGGCGCCGCCAAGGAGGACTTCGACATGGTCGAGGTCACCAAGTCCTGACCCCCGCCCCTCAGCCCCTTCCGGAGCCCCCCGGCCGCCGCCGGATGCGCGCGCCGCGCCGGAACGCCAGCGCGGAGGTCAGGACGCAGGCGGCCAGCAGCACCCCCAGGCGGATGCTCTGGCCCGCACCGGGCTCCTCGGCGACGACGAGTGTGGTCGAGGCTCCGGGAGGCGGCGGGGAGGACGCCGCGGCCGGCCGCCCCGAGGGGCCGGGAGAGCCGGTCGGGGCCGCCGGAAGCGACGCGTCGGGCGGCACCGGGGGAAGCCAGAGCGGGTCGGTGGGAACGGGATCGGCCGCCACGGGGGCCGCGGGCGGCGGGTCGGCGGTGGGCGGCGGCGAGGGCGCGCCCTCCGGCGGTGACGGCGCGAACGTGATCCCGGAGTGCGTCCCGGCGGGCCACCTTCCGTCGGCCCAGGTGAAGGCGCCGAGGTCGAGGGTGAGCGGGGAGCTCCCGGCGGGCACCTCGACGGTGAAGGGCACCGCCCTCCCCGCGGAGTCCACCGTGCCGAGCCCGCAGTAGCCCGGCGCGGCGGGCGCGCAGACCCCCGAGACCCGGAGCCGGGCGGGAGGACCGGCCGCCAGGAACAGCATGGTGTTGCGCGCGGCGGCGCCGGTGGCCGAGATCCGGACCTCGGCCTCGACCGGAGCGCCGCGCCGCGGTTCGGCGGTGAGGACGGCGACGCGCACCGCCAGCTCGGCGCCGCGGCCCCGGGCGGCGGCCTGCGCCGCGGAGTCGGTGCTCACGAGGACGGCGCCGAGGACGAGGGTCGCGGCACCTGTGCGCATGGGGTCGCCTTCCGGGAAAGTGCCGCGATCTTACTCGATCGCCCGCCGCTCGGCGGGTGGGGTTAATCGGATGAGTTGAAGATGCTCTTTGCGGCACTATGGCGTGATGCGCCCCCACATCGACGACCTGCTCGATCCCGTCCGGCTGGCGGAGGCGGTCGCCGGAGGATACGTCAAGGAGCAGACCCATCCGGAGCTGCCGCTGCGGATCCTCAACTACACCGAGAAGACCCAGTACGAGCGTGCCTGGACCGAGGTCACCCGGCTCTGCCGCGGCCTGGTGGTGGACGGGGACGGCCGCGTCGCCGCCCGCCCCTACCCCAAGTTCTTCAACTACGCCGAGTACCCCGAGGGCTCCTTCGACCTCGACGAGCCCGCGGTCGTCTCCGACAAGGCGGACGGGTCGCTCGGCCTGCTCTACCCGACGCCGGACGGGCACGCCGTCGCCACGCGCGGCTCGTTCGCCAGCGACCAGGCGCTGCACGCCACCGCGGTGTGGCGGGAGCGGTACGCCGACCGGATGAAGGTGCCCGAGGGCGTCACCTGCCTGTTCGAGATCATCTACCCCGCCAACCGCATCGTCTGCGACTACGGCGGCCTGGACGACCTGGTGCTGCTGGGCGGCGTGGACATCGCCACCGGCCGCGTGGTCGAGGTGGACGGCTGGCCCGGCCCGGCCGCGGAGACGTTCGCCCACCGCACCCTGCGCGAGGCGCTGGCGGCGCCGCCCCGGCCCGGCGCCGAGGGGCTGATCGTGCGGCTGCCCGGCCGCGGCGACCTCATGGTCAAGCTCAAGCAGGAGGACTACCTCGCGCTGCACCGCATGATCACCGGCCTGAACGCCCGGGTCGTGTGGGAGCGCCTGGGCGCGGGCGAGGACACCGCTGCCGTCTGCGAGGGCCTGCCCGATGAGTTCCACGGCTGGGTGAACGCGCTCGCGCGCGACCTGGACGGGCGGCGGCGCGAGCTGCTGGCGCGGATCGAGGCCGAGCACGCGGCGATCGTCGCGGCGCTGCCCGACGGGTGGAGCCGCAAGGACTACGCGGCGGTGGCCTCGCGCTCCCCGCTGCGCGGCTGGCTGTTCCAGGTCCTGGACGGCCGCGACCCGTCCGCGCGGATCTGGCAGACGCTCAGGCCCGCCGGCGACGACCGGCCCTTCACCCCCTCAGAGGACGTCTCCTGACATGACCACCCTGCACATCACCCGCGGCCTGCCCGCCTCGGGGAAGACGACCTGGGCCCGCGCGTGGGCGGCCGAGGACCGGGAGCACCGCGCCCGGGTCAACCGCGACGAGCTGCGCCGGATGCTCGACGACGGCGTCCATCTCAAGGGCGTGACCGAGCAGCGGGTCCTGGCCGTCCGGGACGAGGCGCTCACCCGCCTCCTGCGGAGCGGTTACGACGTCGTCTGCGACGACACGAACCTGCCGCAGTGGAACGTCCGCGCCCTGGCGAAGCTGGCGCGGGGCGCGGGCGCGGAGTTCGAGGTGCACGACTTCACGCACGTCCCGCTGGAGACGTGCCTGGAGCGGGACGCCGCCCGCGCGGAACCCGTCGGCGAGGAGCGCATCCGCGACCTGCACATGAGGTTCCTGGCGGGCCGGAAGCTGCCGCTGCCGGTTCCCGATGAGCGGCCTTCGCTCGATCTGGTGCCCTACGAGCCCCGGCAGGGCACGCCGAAGGCCGTCCTGGTCGACATCGACGGCACCACCGCCATCATCTCCGGGCGCGGTCCCTACGACCACACGCGGGTGCACCAGGACCTGCCGAACGCCCCCGTCATCACCGTCGTCCGCGCCATGCACGCGGCAGGCCACCGGGTGGTGTTCCTGTCCGGGCGCTCGGACAAATGCCGTGCCGAGACGGAGACGTGGCTGAAGAAGCACGTGGCCGTCCCGTTCGAGGGGCTGCACATGCGCGCGCACGGCGACAACCGGCGCGACTCCATCGTCAAGCTGGAGCTCTTCGACGCCCACGTGCGCGACGCCTACGACGTGACCTGCGTCCTGGACGACCGCGACCAGGTCGTGGAGGCCTGGCGGGCGCTGGGCCTCACCGTCCTCCAGGTCGCCGAAGGCGACTTCTGACAGGTCGCCGAAGGCGACTTCCGAGCCCGCGGGCCCGGGTCACGGGGAGACGGTGAGGAAGAGGAAGGCGGCGAAGATCGCCAGGTGGAGGCCCGCCTGCAGGAGGGTGGCGTGCCCCGGGATCACGGTGAGGGCCGAGACGCCCATGGTGAGGACGAGCAGGACCAGCTGGGTGGGGCCCAGGCCCAGGATGAGCGGGACGTCCACCCAGACCGAGGCGATCGCGATGGCCGGGATGGTCAGCCCGATGCTGGCGGTGGCCGAGCCGAGCGCCAGGTTCAGGCTGGTCTGCAGCAGCTGGCGGCGGGCGGCGCGCACCGCCGCCAGCGTCTCGGGCAGCAGGACGAGCAGGGCGATGACGACGCCGACGACGCCGTGGGGCAGCCCCGCCTTGCGCACCGCGGTCTCGATGACCGGCGACTCGGTCTTGGCCAGGCCGACCACCGCGACCAGCGCGACCAGCAGCAGCACGAGGCTGGTCAGCGTCTGGCGGGCCGTGGGCGGGTCGGCGTGGTCGGCCTCGCTCAGGGTCCCGCCCCCCAGGGCGACCGGCAGGAAGTAGTCGCGGTGCCGGACGGTCTGGGTCAGCACGAACAGGACGTACAGCACGAGGGAGGCCACCGCCGCGAACGCCAGCTGGGACGGGGCGAAGCGCGGCCCCGGCTGGGTGGTGGTGAAGGACGGCAGCACCAGGGTCAGGGTGACCAGGGAGGCGACGGTGGCGAGCATGCCCCCGGTGCCCTCGGCGTTGAAGAAGGCGGTGCGGCCGCGGATCGTGCCGAACAGCAGGGACAGCCCCACCATGCCGGCGGTGCAGATCATGACGGCGGCGAAGGCGGTGTCCCGCGCCAGGGTCGCCGCCTTCTCCCCGCCGCTGACCATCACGCTGATGATCAGCGAGACCTCGATGACGGTGACCGCGACCGCCAGGGTCAGTGCGCCGAACGGCTCGCCGATCCGATGGGCGACGGTCTCGGCGTGGTGGACGGCGGCGAGCACCGCCCCGGCCAGCAGCGCGGCCAGGACGAAGACGAGGACCCCCTCGGGGGTGCGGCCCCAGACGAAGGCCAGCGAGCAGGCCGCGAGCACCGGCGTGACCGTGGTCCAGCGCAAGCGGCCCCCTCGTTCGTCTCGCGTGTCGTCGCGGGTGTACGACCGAGGGGTGATCCAGGCCCTACCCATCGCGATCTCTGGATGAAACACCCCATTGCGCAAGTGGAGCGCGGCATGGCAGGTTCGACGGCATGCGATCCGCATTCGAGGAGAACACGGCTGCGTTCGAGCAGACCGTGCGGGCCGTCATCGGCCTGGCCGAGGAGTTCACCGAGGCCGAGTGGGACCTGCCGACGGACTGCCCCGGCTGGACGGTCAAGGACATGGTGTCGCATCTGGTCGGCGCCGAGGAGCTCTTCCTGGGCGACCCGCTGCCCGCCCACGACCTGCCCGACCTGCCGCACGTGCAGAACGAGCTGGGGCGGATGGTGGAGCTGGGGGTGGACGTGCGGCGCCCGCTGCAGGGCGCCCGGGTGCTGGACCAGCTGAAGGTGGTCCTGGAGCGGCGGCTGGCGATGCTGGCGGAGGTCGACCCGGCGGCGGAGGCGCCCCAGCCGGACGGGCGGCCGGG
Source organism: Actinocorallia libanotica (assembly GCF_039525175.1). Classification (NCBI taxonomy): domain Bacteria; kingdom Bacillati; phylum Actinomycetota; class Actinomycetes; order Streptosporangiales; family Thermomonosporaceae; genus Actinocorallia; species Actinocorallia libanotica. Next base: position 53,896 of record NZ_BAAAHH010000028.1, on the reverse strand, counting down.
CGATTACACCCGGCTGATGATGTTCCGCGCCTTCGACTGCTGGATCCACGAGCAGGACATCCGCCGCGCGACGGGGCGCCCCGGCGGGCTGGACGCGCCCGCCGGAGCCGCGACGTGGACGGTGATGCGCCCCGGCCTGCCCTTCGTCGTCGCCAGGAGGGCGGGGGCGAGGCCGGGGCAGTCGGTGGTCTTCGAGATCACCGGCGCCCGCGAGCACACCGCGGGGGTCGTGGTGGACGAGGCCGGGCGGGGCGTGTCGGCCGACCCGCCCGCGGAGCCCACGGTGCGCATAGGGCTCGACTGGGAGGCCTACGTGCTGCTGGCGGCGGGCCGGCGCGGGCCGGACGAGGTCAAGGTCGTCGTCGAGGGCGACCGGGAGCTGGCCGGGCGCATCCTGGCGAACATGGCCGTGACCCCGTGACCCCGGCCCCGTGACGGGGCGGGGCGGTCAGAGGTAGCGGCGGCGCAGCTCGCGCTTGAGCACCTTGTGGCTGGGGCCCAGGGGCAACTCGGCGGCGAACTCGACGCGGCGCGGGTACTTGTGCCGGCCGAGCCGCTCCCGCGCGAAGGCGACGACCTCCTCGGCGTCGGGCAGGGCGCCGGGCGCCGGGACGACGACCGCGCAGACCTCCTCGCCGGTCACCGGGTCGGGCAGGCCGATGACGGCGACCTCGGCGATCTGCGGGTGGGCCAGCAGCGCCTCCTCCACCTCGGTGGGATAGACGTTGAACCCGCTGCGGATGATCATGTCCTTGAGCCGGTCGACGATGGTGACGAACCCCTCGGAGTCCTTGGTGCCCAGGTCGCCGGTGCGGAACCAGCCGTCCACCAGGGCCGCGGCCGTCGCGTCGGGGTTGCCCAGGTAGCCGCTGAAGACGTTGTGGCCGCGGACGACGATCTCGCCGAGCGACCCGGGCGGCAGCAGCTCGATCTCATCGGGCCGGTCGGGCGCGGCGATCTCCACCTCCACGCCCCAGATGGCGTGCCCGACGGTGCCCGCGCGCGTGCCGAAGAGCGGCTGGTTGACCGCGGCGGTGGGCGAGGTCTCCGACAGCCCGTACCCCTCGTACACCGGGGTGCCGAAGGCGGCCTCGAACGACTCCAGGATCGTCCTGGGCAGCGCCGCGCCGCCGGAGATGCACAGCTCCAGCTCCGGCAGCCGCGCGGCGTCCTCGGCCGCCTCCACCAGCCCGAAGTACATCGTCGGCACCCCGTGGAAGATCGTCACGTCCTCGGCGGCCATCAGCTCGATCGCCTGGGCGGGGTCGAAGCGCGGCAGCAGCACCAGCGTCCCCAGCGCGCGCCAGGTGGAGTTGAGGCTGACCGTCTGCCCGAAGATGTGGAACAGCGGGAGCGCGCCCAGGGCGACCTGGCCGGGCCGCACGGGGTGGGAGTCGAAGGCGTTGATCGTGGCGTTCATGACCAGGTTGAGGTGGCTGAGCACCGCGCCCTTGGGCCGCCCGGTCGTGCCGCTGGTGTAGAAGACCACGGCGGGGTCCTCCGGCGCGCGCCCGACGAAGGTCCGCAGCGGCTCGACGGTCTCGGCGAGGTCGGGCAGGCTGCCGTCGCTGCCGGGCAGCGGGCCGCGGCCCAGCGAGCACACCCGCACCCCCGCGGCCTCCGCGGCCTGCGCGGCGACCTCGGCGAACAGCGGGTGGCACAGCAGCACCGCCGCCTCGCCGTCGCGCAGCACGTGCTCCATCTCGGGCGCGGTGAGCAGCAGGTGCACGGGCACCACGACGCCCCCGGCGGCGAGGACGGCGTAGTAGGCCAGGGGGAACTCCGCGGTGTTGGGGCACAGCAGCGCCACCCGGTCGCCGGGCCGCACGCCCAGCCGCACCAGGGCGGCGGCCTGGGCGCGGGCGCGCGCCCACACCTCGGCGTAGGTCAGCCGCAGGTCGCCCTGGACCAGCGCGGTCTGCCGAGGGCGGCGGCGGGCGGATTCGGCCAGGACGCTGGCCAGGGAAAGCGTCGCGCTCATCTCGGCGCGCTCCTTCCGTCGAGGTGGGGGAGGGGGCCCCGCAGAAAACTAGCGGTGCAAGTCACAGGTGCCGCCGATGGTAGAACAAAGAAACTAGCGCTGCAAGGTTGCGTGGTGCTGCCAGAATGAGCGCTTCCGACGCTGCGAAGAGGGAGAGATCTTGGCCCGGCCCCGACAGCCGCTGCTCAGCCGCGAACGCATCACCGGGGCGGCGCTGGCCCTGCTGGACGCCGAGGGCCTGGAGGCCGTCTCCACCCGGCGGCTCGCCGCGGAGCTCGGCGTCAGCGGCCCCTCCCTGTACAACCACGTGGCCACCAAGGACGAACTGCTCGACGCCGTCACCGACACCGTGCTCGCCGAGGTGGACCTGTCGATGTTCCAGGGCCTGCGCCCCGGCGGCGATCCCGGCTGGCGCGAGGCCCTGTACGCCTGGGCGCACTCCTACCGCGCCGCCCTGGCCGCCCACCCCAACATCGTGCCCGTCCTGGCCCGCGGCCCCGGCCGCCACCGCCGCGTCATGCTGCGCGTGGCCGACGCCGTCTTCGGCGGCCTGGTGGACGCCGGCTGGCCGCGCCGCGAGGCCACCGGCGTCGGCGCCCTCATGCGCTTCTTCGTCATCGGCTCCGCCCTGGGCTCCTTCGCCGGCGGCTTCCCCGACGACGCCGCCGTCTACGCCGGCGAGTACCCCCACCTCGGCCAGGCGCACCTCCTGGCCGACCGCCAGCAGGAGATCGACGCGACGGCCTTCGAGACCGGGCTCCTGGCCCTCCTCGACGGCCTGGAGATCCGCTTCGCCGGCCTGTGAGGCGTCGGCCTCAGCCGTCGGTGCGCCGGCGCCGGGTCCGGCGGGGGTAGGCCTTGGCGGTCTCGGCGAGGCGGGTGGAGTGCTCGGCCTGGCGGCGCCAGTGGCCGTAGGCCTCGCCCCGCTGGGCGAGGCGGTCGAGGCGGCGCATGGTCTCGACCGGGATGAAGGCGGGATCGGCGTCGCGCCACGGGGTGCCGGGCAGCGGCATGAACGTGTGGGTGTGGATGCGGGCGCCGAGCTCGACGAGGTCGTCGGCCAGGCGCAGCGAGGCGTCCTGGTCGGCCTCGTCCTCGCCGGGCATGCCGAACATGAAGTCGACGTTCGGGCGGAAGCCGTGCTCGACGGCGATGCGCACGGCGTCGCGCACCGGGCCCGCGCCGTGGCCGCGGCCCGAGGCGGCCAGGATCCTGTCCGATCCGGACTGGGCGCCGATGATGATGTTGTCGTTGGCCACGTACCTCCTGAGCATCGCCATCGCCTCGGGCGTGACGTGCTCGGGCCGCACCTCGGACGGGAAGCTGCCGAAGAAGATCCGCCCGTCGCCGGGCAGCTCCGCCTGGACGCTCGCCAGCAGCTCCTCGACGGCGTCCAGGTCCGCGTCGGGGCCCGGCGCGCCGTAGGAGAGCGAGGTCGGGGTGATGAACCGGACGTCCCGCAGCCCGAACTCCTCACGCATGCCCCGGACGTGCTCCACGACGCTCGCCACCGACCGGTGCCGGAACTGGCCGCCGAACATGAAGGGCGTCTGGCAGAAGCGGCACGTGTAGCGGCAGCCGCGCGTCAGCTCGATCGGCCCGACGTGCCGGCGCGCGCCGGAGGGGAAGGAGCGGTGGGCGTCCAGGGGGAGCTGCGGCGCGGGACGGGTGCGCAGCGCCACCCCGTCGTGGTCGCGCACGGCCAGTCCGGGCACCGTCGTCAGCTCGGCGTCCTCGCGCAGCGCGGTCACCAGCGCGACGATCGTCGACTCGCCCTCGCCGATGCCGGCCAGGTCCCAGCCGGAGTCCAGGACGTGCTGGGGCTCGGCGGTGGCGTGCACGCCGCCGGCGATGTGCAGCACGTGCGGCCCGTCCGCCAGCGCGCGCACCGCCGCCAGCTCGGCGGCCATGGCCTCGGCGTCGGGCGAGTAGAACGACCACAGCACCAGCACCCGGTCGCCGCCGCTCGCGGTGATCTGGGCCGCGGTCTCCTCGGGGCTCGTGCCGTGGCGCAGCTCGCACTCGACGCCCGACGCCTGCAGCGCCGCGAGCAGTGCGTGCACCCCGTAGGTGACCGCCTTGCGGTAGCGCACCACCACGCTGACTTCGTGACTCACGCACGGCAGCGTACCGGCGGAGACCGGCTAAGGTCGCCGCGTGGACGAGTACCGCATCGAGGAACTGGCACGGGAGGCCGGGGTGCCGGTTCGCACCCTCCGGTACTACCAGGAGCGGCGGCTGCTGCCGCCGCCGCGCAGGCAGGGCAGGGTGGGCTGGTACTCCCGGGCGCACCTGGAGCGGCTGCGGCTGATCGCCCGGCTGCTGGAACGCGGGTACCGGCTGGACGGCATCGAGGAGCTGCTGGCCGCCGCCGACGAGGGGCGCGAGGTGACCGAGCTGCTCGGCCTGGCCGCCGCGGCCGGGGAGCCGTGGGCCGAGGGGCGGCCCGCCGCGCTGACGGCCGAGGAGCTGGACGGCCTTTTCGGGCGGCAGTTCACCCCGGAGCTGCTGGCCGAGGCGGTGGAGCTGGGCTACGTCCGGGTCGAGGACGGCAGGTACGTGCTCTCCAGCACCCGGCTGCTGGAGGCCACGGTGGAGCTGGTGCGGGCGGGCGTCCCGCTGCGGTCGGTGCTGGCGGTGAGCTGGGAGCTGGAGGCCGCCTTCGACCGCATGGCCTTCGCGGTCTTCCAGCTGGCGCGCACCCACCTGGTGGACTCCGGCGACCTCCCGGCGACGGTGAGCCGGTTGAAGCCGGTGGTGCGCGCGGTCGCCGACGAGCACTTCGGGCGCGCGATGGACCGGCGGATCCGGGCGGAACTGGAGCGCAGGTCTGGTCCCGGATGAGACATATCGTCTACGCTCTCGACTGTCCCAGTTGGAACTGGAAACATCAGGAGCGGTGATGACGGTAGCGGTGGTGACCGGAGCGGCCCGGGGGCTGGGCGAGCTCATGGCCAAGAAGCTGGCGCGGCGCGGGATCAAGGTGGCGCTGCTGGGCCTGGAGCCCGAGGAGCTGGCGCGGGTGGCGAAGGAATGCGGCTCCGGCGCCGCCTTCTGGACGGTGGACGTCACCGACGACGCCGCGCTGGCCGTGGTGGCGGCCGAGGTGAAGGAGCACTTCGGGCGGATTGACATCGTGGTGGCCAACGCCGGCGTCGCCACCGGCGGACCGGTGGAGTTCTCCGACCCTGCCACCTTCAACCGGGTGATCCAGGTCAACCTCCTGGGCAGCGCCAGCACCGCCCGCGCCTTCCTGCCCGCCCTGCGCGAGTCCAAGGGCTACTTCTTCCAGATCGCCTCGCTGGCCGCGCTGATCTCGGTGCCGATGATGGCCGCCTACTGCGCCAGCAAGTCCGGCGTGGAGGCGTTCGCGCACTCGCTGCGCGCCGAGGTCGCCGTCCACGGCGTGGGCGTGGGCGTGGGCTACCTGAGCTGGACCGACACCGACATGGTGCGCGGCGCCGACCAGGACGTCGTGCTGCGCGACATGCGCGCGAAGATGCCCTACCCCGGCGGCAAGACCTACGCGCTGGAGCCGACCGTCGACCGCCTCGTCGCCGGCCTGCTGCGCCGCCGCCCGCAGGTATATGGCCAGTGGTGGCTACCCGCCTTGCGGGTCGCGCGCCCCCTCGTCCCGACCGTCGTCACGATGAAGTCCGTCAAGCTGCTGGAAGGGTTCGAGGAGAGGTGGAAGGCGGCGGGCGCGGACACCCGTCTCGTGGGCGCGGGTGGTGCGGCCAACACCGAAGAATGATCGCGCCTACTGGACGGGGAATGTAGGTAAGGCTTACCTTCGTAAGGCTTACCTAAGTTCTTCGGCAGGTCCATGAAGGGGCGCCCCATGTCCAGTACCGCAGCAGAGCACGTCCACGATCTGGTGGGGATCGGGTTCGGTCCCTCCAACCTCGCCCTGGCCATAGCGCTGCGCGAGCAGGGCGCGGGGCTCGACGCGGTCTTCCTCGAAAGGCAGAGCGAGTTCGGCTGGCACCGCGGGATGCTCATCGAGGGCACGACGATGCAGGTCTCCTTCCTCAAGGACCTGGCGACGATGCGCAACCCGTCCTCGGAGTACTCGTTCCTCAACTATCTGAAGGAGCGCGGGAGGCTGGTCGACTTCATCAACCACAAGACGATGTTCCCCTCCCGGCTGGAGTTCCACGACTACCTGGAATGGGCGGCGGACCGCTTCACCGACCAGGTGGAGTACGGCTCGGAGGTGGTCGCGGTCCGCCCCGTGACCGAGGACGGCGTGGTCGTGGCGTGCGATGTGGTGGTCCGCCAGGGGGAGGCGGTCACCACCCGCCGCGCCCGCAACCTCGTCATCGCCACCGGCCTGGAGCCCGCCCTGCCGGAGGGCGTCGAGCCCGGCGCGCGGGTCTGGCACAGCCACGAGCTGCTGCGGCGGCTGCCCGAGCTGGACTCCCCGCGCCGGCTGCTGGTGCTGGGCGCGGGGCAGAGCGGCGCCGAGGTCGTCGACCACCTGCACCAGCGCTTCACCGGCGCCGAGGTGTGCGCGGTGTTCGCCAAGTACGGCTACACCCCGGCCGACGACAGCTCCTTCGCCAACCGCATCTTCGACCCCGCCGCCGTGGACGAGTTCCACCACGCGCCCGAGGACGTGAAGCGGATGCTGCTGGAGTACCACGGCTCCACCAACTACTCGGTGGTCGACCTCGAGCTCATCGACGAGCTGTACCGGCGCGTCTACCAGGAGAAGGTCCAGGGGGTCGAGCGGCTGCGCATCCTCAACGTCTCCCGCCTGACCGGCCTGACCGCCCACGAGGCGGGCGTGCGCGCCCAGGTCGAGCACCTGCCCACCGGGGAGCGCACCGTCCTGGAGGCCGACGCCCTGGTGTGCGCCACCGGCTACCGCAGCCGCGACCCGCTGGCGATGCTCGGCGAGCTGGCCGGGCACTGCGTGCGGCTGCCGGACGGCGGGCCCGACGTCGACCGCGACTACCGCATCGCCACCGGGCCCGAGGTCCGCTGCGGCATCTACCTGCAGGGCGCGACGGAGTGGACGCACGGGCTCAGCTCGACCCTGCTGTCCAACACCGCGGTGCGCGCGGGCGAGATCGTGCAGTCCCTCACCCGGAGCGCGGCCCTGGTGACCGCCTGAAGACCCGGGGGCGGGCGGCCGGCGCGGGTCATCCGTCCCCGTTGTCCGAGCCGTCGATGAGGCGCTGGACGCCGGGCGCGTACAGCGCCGCGATCCGCGCCACGTCGGCGGCGGCCGCCGCGCCGTGGCGGTGGATGACGAGCACGGTGCTCAGACCCAGGACCTGGGCGACGGCGAGCTCGGCGCGCAGCCGGGCGTCCGCGCCCTCCAGCAGCGCGGCCAGCCGTGCGGTGACCTGCTCGCGGAAGCGCTCGGCCAGCAGGGCGCGCTCGTCGCCGGCCCCGATCCCGAAGATGACGCGCAGCAGCGGCGGCGGCGCCCCGGCCCGCCGGGCGAGGAGCACGGTCTCCACCAGGTGGCGGCCGAGCCGCTCCCCCGGCGCCGACAGCAGCAGCTCGACGTCGGGGCCGAAGTCGGCGACCGCGTCGAAGAGCTGCTCCTTGCCGCCGAAGTGCTTGACGATCAGTGCCGCGCTCACCCCCGCCTCCGCCGCGATGCCGCGCAGGGTGACCGCCGCGTAGGGCCGCAGCGCGAAGGCGCGGCGCGCCGCCAGGAGGATGGCGGCCCGGCCGGAGTCGGTCATGCCGGCGCGGCGGCCGGTTCGGGCGCGCGGCGCGGCACGGCCAGCGCGGTGGCCAGGGCCGCCAGCGACACGGCCGCGGCGATGAGGAAGACCAGCAGGTAGGCCTCGAGCGTCGGCCGCCCGCCCGCGGTGTGGTGGGCCAGGACGGCGGCGGCCACCGCGCTGGAGGCGGCCTGCCCGATCGAGCGCATCAGCACGTTCTGCCCGTTGGCGGCGGCGGTCTCGCCGATCGGCACCGCCCGCATGATCAGCACGGGGAGGGCGGCGTAGGCCAGGCCCGCGCCCATGGCGACGACGGTGGCTCCCAAGATGATGGTCCAGAGTTCGTGGCTGGTGAAGAAGCGGACCACATAGCCTACCGCCAGCAGCCCCGACGCGAGGGCGATCGTCCTCGACGGCCCCCACCGCACCGAGATCCGCGCCGAGACCGGGGACAGCAGCGCCAGGCACAGGCCGCCGGGCAGCAGGCACAGGCCGGTCGCCATGATCGACAGCTCGAGCCCGTAGCCGGTGCTGGCCGGCTCCCGGACGAGCTGCGCGGTGGAGAGCGTGTTGACGTAGAAGGCGAAGCCGACGAACAGCGCGGCCAGGTGCGCCGAGAGCGCGGCGGGGCGGACGGCCGAGCGCAGGTCCACCAGGGGCTCGGGCGTCCGCAGCTCGTGGCGGACCCAGGCGACCGCGGCGACCAGGCCGCAGGCGGCCAGCGCGAGGGTGGCCGGCGCGGTGTACCCCCACGTCCCGCCCTTGCTGATGACCAGCAGCAGGCACAGGAGGAAGAAGGTGAGTCCGGCCGACCCCGTCACGTCGAACCTGCCGGGCGAGCGCACCGGCGACTCGGGAACGATCCAGCGCACGAGGGCGAGCGCCAGCAGGCCGACCGCCGCGCTCACCCAGAACATCACCTGCCAGCCGGCGTACTCCATGACGAACGCGGCGGCCGGCAGGCCCATCGCGGCGCCGATGCCGATGGTCGAGCTGATCAGCCCCGCCGCGGCCGGCACCCGTTCGGGGGGCAGCTCGTCGCGCAGGATGCTGATGCCCAGCGGCATGACCGCCAGGCCCATGCCCTGCAGGGCGCGCCCGGCGATCATCGCCGGGAGCCAGGTGGAGACCGCGCACAGCAGCGAACCGGCGGCCACCGCGGCCAGCGACCACATCAGGAAGCGGCGCTTGCCGTACATGTCCCCGGCCCGGCCCAGCAGGGGCGTGCAGATCGCGCCGGTCAGCAGCGTCACCGTCACCGTCCAGCCGGCGTCCTCCAGCGAGGACCCGGTCAGCCCGGGGAGCATCGGCAGCAAGGGAAGGATGATCGTCTGCATCAGTGCCACGACGATGCCGCAGGAGGCGAGGACGGCGGTGACGAGGGAGGGTGCACGTCTGTTCACCCTGCCCAGGGTAAACGTTTGTTCACCACCGGGGCGCGGCGGGGGACGGGGACGTGCCGCAGGCGCGGGCTGGCATCATCGACGGATGTCGCGATGGTGGCGGGGTTACCGGAAAGAGTGGATACGCGGCGACGTGCTGGGCGGGCTCACGGTGACCGCCTACTTGGTGCCGCAGGTCATGGCCTACGCCGCGGTCGCCGGGCTGCCCCCGGTCGCCGGGCTGTGGGCCATGCTGCCCGCCCTCGTCGCCTACGCGCTGCTCGGCTCCTCCGAACGGCTGTCGGTCGGGCCCGAGGCGACGACCGCGCTGATGACCGCCGTGGTCGTCGGGCCGCTCTCCGGCGGCGACCCCGCCCGGCACGCCGGGCTCGCCGCCGCCCTGGCGGCGCTGGTCGGCCTGTTCGCGCTCCTGGCCCGGCTGCTGCGCCTGGGCGCCGTCGCCGACCTGCTCTCGCACCCCATCCTCGTCGGCTACCTCGCCGGGGTGGCGGTGCTGATGATCGTCGGCCAGCTGGAGCGCACCACCGGGGTGCCGGTCGAGGGGACGGGAGTGATCGCCGAGGCCGCCTCCTTCCTGCGGGGGATCGGCCAGTGGCGGCCCGGCACGCTGCTCCTGGCCGTCGCCTGCCTGCTGTTCCTGCTCGTCCTGGGCCGGTGGCGGCCGGCCTGGCCGGGCCCGCTGCTGGTGGTGCTGCTGGCCACCGCCGCCGTCGCGGCCTTCGGCCTCGACCGCTACGGCCTGGAGGTCGTGGGGGACATCCCCGAGGGGCTGCCGCTGCCCGCCCTGCCGGAGTTCGCCGACCTGGAGGTGCTGGTCCCGGCGGCGCTGGGCATCCTCGTCGTCGGCTTCACCGACATGACGCTCACCGCCCGCGCGTTCGAGCGCCCCGGCGGCCCCCGCGCCGACGGCAACGCCGAACTGCTCGCGCTGGGCGCGGCCAACCTCGGCACCGGCCTCTTCCAGGGCTTCCCGGTCAGCAGCAGCGGCAGCCGCACCGCGCTGGCCGCCGCGGCGGGCGCGCGCACCCAGCTGTTCTCGCTGGTGACGCTCGGCTGCGTCCTGGCCGTCCTGCTCGTCCTCAACCCGCTGCTGGCGCTCTTCCCCGCCGCGGCGCTGGGCGCGCTGGTGGTCTACGCGGCGCTGCGCCTGGTGGACCTGGAGGGGTTCCGCAGGCTCCTGTCCTTCCGCCGCACCGAGTTCCTGCTGGCGCTCTCGGCGACGTTCGGCGTCCTGCTGCTGGACGTCCTGTACGGCATCCTCATCGCGGTCGGGCTGTCGGTGCTGAACATGATGGCGCGCGTCGCCCGCCCGCACGACGCCGTCCAGGGGCACGTGCCGGGGCTGGAGGGGATGCACGACATCGAGGACTACCCCGACGCCCGGGTCGTCCCCGGGCTGGTCGTCTACAGGTACGACTCCCCGCTGTTCTTCGCCAACGCCGAGGACTTCCGCCGCCGCGCCCTGGCCGCGGCCGACGCGCACGCCGAGGGGCTGCGCTGGTTCGTGCTCAACGCCGAGGCGATCGTCGAGGCGGACAGCACCGCGCTGGCCGTGCTGGAGGAGGTGCGCGCGGAGCTGACCCGCCGCGGCGTCACGTTCGCGCTCGCGCGCGTCAAGCAGGACCTGCGGAACGACCTGCGCCGGTTCGGGCTGCTGGAGGTCCTGGACGAGGACCTCATCTTCCCCACCCTGCCCACGGCCCTCCAGGCCTTCGCGGAGCGGACGTCCTGAGCGCTCAGCGGAGCTCGGCGGCGAGGTCGGGCACCAGGTGGGAGGCGTGCCGGGGCGGGCGCGCGTAGCCGGTGGACGGCGGCCGCTCGGGCAGCCGGAGCCGCGGGGAGTCCACCTCGCGGTAGGGGATCGTCGACAGCAGGTGGCCGATCATGTTGACGCGGGCGCGCCGCTTGTCGTCGGCGTCGACCTCGTACCAGGGGGCCTCGGGGAGGTCGGTGTGCGCCATCATCCGGTCCTTGGCCCGCGAGTAGTCCTCCCAGCGGGTGAGGGACTCCAGGTCCATGGGCGAGAGCTTCCAGCGCCGCATGGGATCGGCGAGCCGGGCCCGGAACCGGCGCTCCTGCTCGGCGTCGCCCACCGAGAACCAGTACTTGCGCAGGAGCACGCCGTCCTCGACCAGGAGCCGCTCGAAGACCGGGCACTGGTGAAGGAAGCGCTCGTACTCCTCCGGGGTGCAGAAGCCCATCACGTGCTCGACCCCCGCCCGGTTGTACCAGCTGCGGTCGAACAGGACGATCTCCCCGGCGGCCGGCAGCTCGGCGACGTAGCGCTGGAAGTACCACTGGGTGCGCTCGCGCTCGGTGGGCTTGGGCAGCGCCGCGATCCGCGCCGTCCGGGGGTTGAGGTACTCGGTGACGCGCTTGATGGCCCCGCCCTTGCCCGCGGCGTCCCGGCCCTCGAACACCACGACCAGCCGCTGCCCCTCGGCCTTCACCCATTCCTGCAGCTTCACCAGCTCGGCCTGGAGGTCCAGGATCGCCCGCTCGTACACCTCGCGTGTCAGTTTCTTCGCCATCCGATCATTATGGGTGACTCCGGAGCCTCGCGAGAATTTACCGTTTAGTGTGTTTCGATAATCTTTATCCTGCTTTTACTGGAATCTTTTGGGGGCTATTGGGGGGCAATTGCTAGCCTTTTGGACAAAGGGAGGGGGGATCGATGAAGTCCTTGCGGCTGGCGGTGAGCCTGCTGCTGTGCACGGGCTCCGTCCTGGTGCTCCTGATGAGCGTGCACGGATTGATCGTTTTTCCGCAGGCGCTCTTCGGGCGCCCCGGCGGCGGGGTCGGCCTGTCGCGCATGTCGCCGGGGGACGTGGCCGCGGTCGCCCTCCTGTACCCGCTGATGTCCGTGGCGGGGCTGGGCAACGCCGCGCTCCTCGGCTGGAGCGGGGTCCGCGGCGCGGCCGCCGCGGACGACCCCCGGCGCTGGCGGAGGCGGCAGGGGCCGGGACTGGTCGGCCTGCTGACCACCGGCCTGGCGTCGCTGGCCGCGGCCGTCGCGGCGCCGCCCCAGAGCGGCGTGATCGTCGGCCTCCCCGTGTCCGTGGAGCTCGTCTCCTACGGCTACCTGCTGTGCGCCAGCCTGCTGGGCCTGCTGACCATGGGCGTCCTGGTGCTGGACGGCCGCGGCCGGCCGGACCGGGGCGCGGCGGCCGCGACCGGCCGGACGGCCCCCGCGGCGGCGGTGTGGCGAAAGGGCCGCCGAAACCAGCGGGATCTGTCCGGAAAAATGTGAGCTGCGCCATAGCGGAGCGTTACTTTCCGGTGGAGCGATCCACCGAGGGAGTTGAGATCTCCTGGCAGGTAAGGTCAACCCCCAGGAGGTGGAAGCCGCTTTGGCAGAGACGAAGGACCGGATCTGGACGGTGCCGAACGCCCTGAGCCTCGCGAGGCTCCTGGGGGTGCCGCTCTTCTTCTGGCTGGTCCTCGCTGGCCACGACGGCTGGGCGATCGGCCTGCTGATGCTGGCGGGCCTGTCGGACTGGGCGGACGGCAAGCTCGCCCGGATGCTGGACCAGACCAGCCGGCTCGGCACGCTGCTCGACCCCGCGGCGGACCGCCTCTACATCCTGGCCACCCTGGTGGGGCTGACCGCCCGCGAGATCGTCCCCTGGTGGCTCACCGCCCTGCTCGTCGGCAGGGAGGTCTACATGGCGGGCCTGCTGGGCCTGCTGAAGCGATATGGCTGGAACGGCCTGCCCGTGCACTTCGTGGGCAAGGCCGCCACGATGAACCTCCTCTATGCCTTCCCGCTGCTGCTGTGGGGTTCCCACGACGGCGGCGTCGCCACCGCCGCCCGCGTCGTCGGGTGGGCGTTCGCCCTGTGGGGCGCGGCCCTGTACTGGTGGGCCGCGGTCCTCTACACCGTTCAGGCACGACAACTCATCCGAGCCCTGCCCCCCGGGGGCGCCGAGAACGAGGGAGTCGCATCCGCGCCATGAAGGCCGTCGTGATGGCAGGAGGCGAGGGGACGCGACTGCGTCCCATGACCGCCAACCAGCCCAAGCCTCTGCTGCCCGTCATCAACCGCCCGATCATGGAGCACGTGCTCCGCCTTTTGAAGAGGCACGGCTTCACCGAGACCGTCGTCACCGTCCAGTTCCTCGCCTCGCTGATCCGCAACTACTTCGGCGACGGCGAAGAGCTGGGCATGAGTCTGCAGTACGCCACCGAGGAGGTGCCCCTGGGCACCGCCGGAAGCGTCAAGAACGCCGAGGACGCCCTGCGCGACGACCGCTTCCTGGTCATCTCCGGCGACGCCCTGACCGACCTGGACCTGACCGACATGGTGCGCTTCCACAAGGAGAACGGCGCGCTGGTCACCATCGGGCTCAAGCGGGTGCCCAACCCGCTGGAGTTCGGCATCATCATCGTCGACGAGCAGGGCCGCATCCAGCGCTTCCTGGAGAAGCCCACCTGGGGCCAGGTGTTCTCCGACACCGTCAACACCGGCATCTACGTCATGGAGCCCGAGGTCCTGGAGCGCGTCGCCCCCGGCGAGAGCGTCGACTGGTCCTCCGACGTCTTCCCCGCCCTGCTGGCCGAGGGCGCCCCGCTGTACGGGTACGTCGCCGACTGCTACTGGGAGGACGTCGGCACCCACGAGAGCTACCTCAAGGCCCAGGCCGACATGCTCTCGGGCAGGGTCGACCTGGAGATCGACGGCTTCGAGCTGTCCCCGGGCGTGTGGGTCGCCGAGGGCGCCGAGGTCGACTCCTCCGCCGTCCTCAAGGGCCCCCTGTACGTCGGCGACTACGCCAAGGTCGAGGCGGGCGCGGAGCTGCGCGAGTACACCGTCCTGGGCAGCAACGTGGTCGTCAAGGAGGGCGCCTTCCTGCACCGCGCCGTGGTCCACGACAACGTCTACGTCGGCCCCTCCACGCACCTCCGCGGCTGCGTGGTGGGCAAGAACACCGACGTCATGGCCGGCGCCAGGATCGAGGAGAACGCGGTCGTCGGCGACGAGTGCGTCATCGAGGCCGAGGCCTACGTCTCCAACGGGGTGAAGGTCTACCCCTTCAAGACCATCGAGGCCGGGGCCGTGGTCAACACCTCGGTGATCTGGGAGTCGCGCGGCCAGCGCAACCTCTTCGGCCCCCGCGGCGTCTCCGGGCTGATCAACGTGGAGATCACCCCGGAGCTGGTGGTCCGGCTGACCAGCGCGTACGCCACCACGCTGAAGAAGGGCGCCACGGTCGTCACCGCCCGCGACGCCTCCCGCGCCGCGCGCACCCTCAAGCGCGCGGCCATCGCCGCCCTCACCGCCAGCGCCATCAACGTCGAGGACCTGGAGGCGTGCGCGCTGCCGCTCGCCAGGTTCGAGACCGCCCGCGAGGACTGCGCGGGCGGCATCGTGATCCGCACCACGCCCGGCGACCCGCAGGGCGTGGACATCCTCTTCCTCGACGACACCGGCGCCGACCTCTCCCAGGCGGCCCAGCGCAAGCTCGAGCGGGTCTTCGGCCGCCAGGAGTACCGCAGGGCCTTCCCGGGGGAGATCGCCGAGCTGAGCTACCCCCAGCGGACCGTGGAGTCCTACAGCCGCGACCTGCTGGCCCGGATGGACATGTCCGGCATCCGGGAGGCCGAGCTCAAGATCGTCGCGGACTGCGCCGGCGGCGTCACCTCCAACGTGCTGCCCTGGCTGCTGGGCCGGGTCGGGGTGGAGGTGCTCACCCGCAACAACCGGCTCGACGAGGTCAACCCCACCGAGACCCCGGCCGAGCGCTCCCGCGACCTGGCACTGCTGGGAGAGCTGGTCTCCTCCTCCAGGGCCGCGTTCGGCGTGCGGTTCGACCCGGTGGGGGAGCGGATCTCGCTGGTCGACGAGAACGGCGAGCGCATCTCCGACGACCGCGCGCTGCTGGTCCTGCTCGACCTGGTCGCCGCCGAGCTGCGCGGGGGCACGGTGGCGCTGCCGGTCACCACCACCCGGGTCGCCGAGGAGGTCTGCCGCGGGCACGGGGTGCGGGTGATGTGGACCTCCACGTCCCAGGACGTGCTGACCAGGGCGGCGGCCGACCCTGAAGTGGTCTTCGCCGGGGACGGGCGCGGCGGGTTCATCTTCCCCGAGTTCAGCCACACCGTGGACGGCGTCGCGGCGTTCGTCCGGCTGATCGGGCTGGTGGCGCGCACCCGCCTGACCCTCTCCCAGATCGAGGAGCGCATCCCGCAGGCCCATCTGCTCAAGCGGTCGGTGCCGACCCCGTGGGCGGCCAAGGGCAGCGTCATGCGGCACGTGGTGGAGGCGGCCGCCGACCGCACCGTCGACACCACCGACGGGGTGCGGGTGGTGGAGAAGGACGGGCGCTGGGCGCTGGTCCTGCCGGATCCGGCCGACGCGGTGACCCACCTGTGGGCCGAGGGGCCCGACCACGACGCCGCCGCGGCGCTCCTGGAGGAGTGGGCGGCGGTCGTGGAGGCGGCGGGGGCCTGAGGCGGTCCCCACCTCAGGGTGACATCGGGGTGTCCGAAATGCCCCGATGTCACCCCCGGTTCCGGCGATTCGGTCATGATGAATCGATCTTCCGCGCACGGGTGGTGCCGTCAGCGCGGTACGGTCTTCCTGACAGCCTTTCCGGCGGGCCCGTTCCGCGCGGCGGCATAGACCGCCGGACATACGGCCGGTAGCGTTGTCCAGACCGGAGTCAAGTAGAGCGGAGGCGTGTCCCGGGGGCGCGCCGATGGTAGGAGGCCGAGCCGATCGATGCCGAGCGTCTACTGCACGCAGTGCGGTCACGCCAATCCCGATGGCGCCCGCTTCTGCTCCAATTGCGGCACTCCGCTGGTCCGCAACGCCCAGCCGGTTCCGGAGACCCCCGGTGAGTCAACCTCGACCATCTCGATCAGCGGACTGACCGACGGGCTGGAGATCCCCGAGTCCTCCGAGGAGGCCTCCGACCAGCTGAGCGTGGAGACGCTGCCCCCGGGCACCGCCCTGCTGGTGGTGCGGCGCGGCCCCAACGCCGGCAGCCGGTTCCTGCTCGACAAGGACCGCACCTCGGCCGGGCGCCACCCCGAGAGCGACATCTTCCTCGACGACGTCACCGTCTCGCGGCGGCACGCCGAGTTCGCCCGGCACGGGACGGGCTTCACCGTCCGGGACGTGGGCAGCCTGAACGGCACCTACGTCAACCGGGAGCGGATCGACCACGCGGCGCTCAACGGCGGCGACGAGGTGCAGATCGGCAAGTTCCGCGTCGTGTTCCTCACCAACCCCCAGCACGGGTGAGCGCGCAAGCCGCCCGGGCGTACATGACCATCGGGGACGTCCTGGCCACCCTGCAGGGCGAGTTCCCCGACATCACCCACTCCAAGATCCGCTTCCTGGAGGCCGAAGGCCTCATCGAGCCCGAGCGCACCCCCTCGGGCTACCGGAAGTTCACCTCCGTGGACGTGGAGCGGCTGCGCTACATCCTGGCCGCCCAGCGCGACAGGTACCTGCCGCTGCGGGTGATCAAGGAGCAGCTCGACAGCCGGCCGCCGCGCACCCTGGTCGCCGCCGACGCCGGCTCCCCGCCCGCCGCCGAGGTGGCGCTGACCCGGCGCCAGCTGCTGGACGGCGCCGGGATCTCCGAGGACCGGCTGGAGGAGCTGGAGGCCTACGGGCTGGTGCGCCGCGCCGGCGCGCACTACGACTCCGACGCCCTGACCGTGGCCAGGACCGCGGTCCGGCTGGCCGGATACGGTTTCGAGGCGCGGCACCTGCGGGCGATCAAGGCGGCGGCCGAGCGGGAGCTGGCCCTGATCGAGCAGACCATCGCGCCCTTGCTCAAGCGCCGCGCGCCGGGGGCGCACGAGGCGGCGGGCAGGACCGCCCGCGAGCTGAGCGGGCTCACCCTGGCGCTGCACACCGCCCTGGTCTCGGCGGGTCTCAAGGACAGCTTGGGTGGTTAGCCGCCTCAAGGTGTAGTTTGGGTCTTGAGGACCGTCGCGAGGCGAGGAGCCGCTGTGAAGCAGATGGAGGTCGTCGGCGTCAGGGTCGAGATGCCCTCCAACCAGCCGATCGTCCTGCTGAAGGAACTCGAGGGCGATCGTTACCTGCCCATCTGGATCGGCGCGGTGGAGGCGACCGCCATCGCCTATGCCCAGCAGGGCATGCTGCCGGCCCGGCCGCTCACCCATGACCTGTTCAAGGAGGTCATCGAGGCGCTGGGGGCCTCCCTGCACACGGTGAACATCACCGCGCTGCGCGAGGGGATCTTCTTCGCCGACCTGGTGTTCTCCAACGGCGCCGAGGTCAGCGCACGGCCGTCGGACTCGATAGCGCTGGCGCTGCGCACCGGTTCGAGTATTTTCGTCAGCGAGGAGGTCCTGGACGAGGCCGGGGTGGCGATCCCGGACGAACAGGAAGACGAAGTGGAGAAATTCCGCGAGTTCCTCGACACGGTCTCTCCCGAGGACTTCGAACGGGACGCCTGACCTGCGGGTTCGGCCGATCCCACCGGGTCCCGTCCGTTTCCGCCCCCGCAGCGCGGGGGTAGGGGTGGAGGGGGAGCTGACAAGTGAGCCGTTTGCGCATGTGAAGCCGGATACATCCGCTCTGCGACGCGCCGACGGTGAACGTTGACCCTGCCCTGACCGGCACCTACCGTGCTGGTGGAGCACTCGTGGGGAAATTCCGGCAAACCCCCTTGCCGGAGACCTGGGAGCTGACAGAAGCCGGAGGTCCGCGTGGCGGTGAGCAGCGGCGAGGACAAGGTGGACCGTGAGCGCCGGCTCGCCTCTCGGCAGGCCGGCGAGCAAGGCCTGCTTTTCGACAACGCGGTGGCCATGCCGAACCCGAACGCCGGCTACCGCGGCCCCACGGCGTGCGCGGCGGCCGGGATCACCTACCGCCAGCTCGACTACTGGGCCCGCACCGGGCTGGTCGAGCCGAGCATCCGCCCGGCGCACGGCTCGGGCAGCCAGCGCCTGTACGGGTTCCGCGACATCCTGGTGCTGAAGGTCGTCAAGCGGCTGCTGGACGCCGGTGTCTCGCTCCAGCAGATCCGCACCGCGGTCACCCACCTGCGCGACAGGGGAGTGGAGCACCTGGCCACCATCACCCTGATGAGCGACGGCGTCAGCGTCTACGAGTGCACCAGCGCCGACGAGGTCGTCGACCTGCTCCAGGGCGGCCAGGGCGTCTTCGGCATAGCCCTGGGCCGGGTCTGGCAGGAGGTCGAGGGCAGTCTGGCGAACCTCCCCGCGGAGAACGCCGACCCCTACCTTGAGCCCAGGACGGGCCGGGACGAGCTGTCCGCCCGCCGCCGCGCCCGCAAGACCGGCTGAACGGCCCGGGGAGAGCCGCCCTCTCCGCGGACCGCACGGACCTTCTGAGCGTTCCGGGAGGGCCTCAGAGGGCGTCGCGCCGCTGGAGGTAGGTGAAGGCGGCCCAGCCCGGCAGCACCGGCAGCCAGAACGTCAGCAGCCGGAACAGCAGCACCGCGGAGGTCGCCGTCCCCGCCGGCAGCCCCGCCACCGTCAGGCCCAGCGTCAGCGTCGTCTCGACCGCGCCGAGGCCGCCCGGGGTGGGGGCGGCCGATCCCAGCGCGTTGCCGGTGAGGAAGACCACCGCGACGGCCGTCCAGCCCAGCGAGCCGCCGAACGCCCGGATGGAGAAGTCCAGGCACAAGACGAACGACACCGTCAGCAGCAGGGTGCCGCCGAGGCCGGTGGCGACCTTGCGGGGGTCCTGGACCACGTCCAGCAGCCGGGGGACCACTCCGGCGAACAGCTGCCGCACCCGGCCGACCACCAGCCGCCGCAGGGGCCCGATCGCCGCCGCGACCACCGCCACGGTCGCGACCGCCAGCAGCCCCAGCACCACGGTGCGGGACGGGGTGAAGTCGGTGCCCACCCCGCCCGAGCCGGTGAGGAAGCCCAGGACGAGCAGCAGCAGGATGTGCACGCCCAGGCCGACCAGCTGGGAGGCGCCCACGCTGGCCACGGCGGGCCCGGGGCGCACGCCCATCCGCTGCAGGTACCGGGTGTTGATGGCCACGCCGGTGACCGCCGCGGGCGCGACGAGCTTGACGAACGAGGCGGCGAGCTGGGCCAGGATGGTGCGGCCCAGCGGGATGTGCTCGGGCACGAACCCGATGACCATCATCGCCGCCGCCACGAAGGACAGGGCGGCCGCCACCGCCGCCAGCCCCGCCCAGCGCCAGTCGGACTGCGTCACCAGCTCGCCCAGGTCCACGTTGCTCAGCTGGGAGAGCAGGAAGTAGACGCCCACCGTCCCGGCGACGATGCTGATGATGGTGCGCGGCCGGAAGCGCTCGAGCCGGACCGGCGCGACCTCGGTCTCCGGGGTGAACTTGAGGATCTCCTCGCGCAGGGCGCTCAGCAGGTGCTTGTCGCGGCGCAGCGCGGTGCGGGTGTCGCGGGAGAGGGCGACCTTCTGCAGCAGCGGGACGACCGCGCCCAGCGCGCCGGGCCCGATGACCGCGGCGGCCTCCTTCACCGCGCGCGCCGCGCCGCCCCGCAGCGCCAGCGTGGTGAGCAGCTGGGCGTGGTCCAGGCGCAGCAGCAGGTCGCCCGCGGCGGTCTCGCCCCGCCCGAACCCCACCAGCCAGGGCTCGCCCTCACAGATCACGATCGCGGTGTCGTCGAGGCTGCGGTGGGCGATCCGGTGGTGGTGCAGCACCTCCAGCTGCCGCCACAGGTCCATGGCGAGCCCGTCGGTGAGCTCCTCGTCGGGCAGGTCGGCCAGCGGCACTCCCGCCAGGTGCTCGTAGGCCAGCAGCGCGGCCTCGGTGCCGACCTCGGAGGTGGCCAGCAGCCGCGGGGTGCGGGCACCCGCGGTGGACGCGGCGTAGGAGGCCAGCGACTCCTGTTCCAGGGAGCGGCGCAGCGAGCGCACGGCGCGGCGCGGCTGGTTGGCCCGCAGCCGCAGCCCGCGCCAGATCCGGTAGAACAGGCCGGCCGCCTGCTGGTCGCGGTCCAGGAGGGTGACGTCCAGCCGCCGCTCGGGCAGCTCCACCAGGTAGCTGCGGTGGTCCAGGGTGCCGTCGTCGGTGCGCACGATGCGGGTCGGCCGCATCCCGAACCGGCGCAGCACGCCGGCCACCGCGCTGCCCGGGGGCCGCGGGTTGGGGGTGCCCAGGCCGTAGAGCGTCAGATAGCCCACGAGGCGGCCGATGAGGTAGGTGGCGACCAGGCCCAGGGCGGTGGAGCGGCCCGCCACCAGGGAGGCCAGGGCGGCCAGGGCGATGGTGCCCCACATGACCGCCTGCCAGCGGGGCCGCCCCCCCAGGCGCACCGCGGTGATGTAGGCGATCACGGGGGTGAGGTCGGACTGCAGCGAGACGGTGTCGGAGCCCGCGGGCCCCAGCACGCCGGTGAGCTCGCTGGGCCCGTTGGCGGCGACCCAGGCCTCCACCGCGTAGTCCACGCCCAGGCCGGCGATCGCGGCGAACAGCCCGAACATCACCCGCATGCCGTCCCGGCGCGCGATGCGGTCCAGGGCGAACACCACCGGCACGGCCAGCACGCCGAAGCTGGAGGTGAGCCCGGCCAGGCTCAGCAGGAAGTGCGGCGCCTGCTCGGTGCCGCGGCTGATGTCGGTCTCCAGGCCGGTGGTCGTCTGGGTGGCCAGGGAGGTCAGCAGCAGGAGCAGTCCCAGCCCGGCCAGGCACGCCAGCGCCCGTACCAGGGTGGCGGGGTTGCGGATCCGGTTCGGGAGGGAGGGCTCCTCCACCACCACCGCCCCGGACGAGGACGGCATCGGCTCCAGGGCAGCGCCGCCCTGAGTGCTCGTCACGCTTACACCGTCCTCCCGGTTCCGGTCGTCCCCAAAGATTAGCCCCACCATGACACCGTGTGATCAAGCATCCGGCGGTTGTTCCGTGCGTGGCGGAACAACCCGATCTTTCCCTGTCGGGCCCGTCCGCGGGAGGCCGATGGCCCACCGGATAGACTGATCGTGCTGTCGACCCCGTGCGGGAGAGACTCCGCGCAAGCCGGCGTGGAGCGCCGAAGGAGCAACCTCCCCGGAACCTCTCAGGCAAAAGGACCGTGTGGGCGAGGCGCCTCTGGAAAGCGGGCCACAGGGCCCCACCGAAGGTGCAAGCCCACCGGGTGAAGCTCTCAGGTCCCCATGACAGAGGGGGAGGAACGAACGACCGCAGCGAAGCGAGGATCGTTCGTTCCTCTGCGGGGGTCCGGGGGTCGCCCCCGGTGGAACGGGGTCTCACGACCCCTCCTCAACCCTTTCGTGTTCCAGGAGGCTCGTCCATGACCGCGCAGTTCGACTTCTCCGACCGGCATATCGGGCCGTCCGCCGACGACCAGGCCAGGATGCTCGCCGCCGTCGGCTTCGCCGATCTCGACGCACTGAGCGAGGCCGCGGTGCCCGCCGCGATCCGCACCGGCCGCCCGCTGGACCTGCCGCCCGCGCTGAGCGAGACCGCCGCGCTGGCGCGGCTGCGCGAGCTGGCCTCCCGCAACACCGTGCTCACCTCGCTGATCGGCCTGGGCTACCACGGCACGATCACCCCGGGCGTGATCCTGCGCAACGTGCTGGAGAACCCGGGCTGGTACACCGCCTACACGCCCTACCAGCCGGAGATCTCCCAGGGCCGGCTCGAGGCGCTGCTGAACTTCCAGACGGTGGTCTCGGACCTGACCGGGATCCCCGTGGCCAACGCCTCCATGCTGGACGAGGGCACGGCGGCCGCCGAGGCGATGGCGCTGGCGCTGCGGGCCACCCGCCGCAAGGAGCCCGGCGTGTTCGTGGTGGACGCCGACGCGCTGCCCCAGACGGTCGAGGTCGTGCGGGCGCGGGCGCTGCCGCTGGGCATCCCGGTGGTCGTGGCCGACCTGGACGCGGGCCTCCCCGAGGGAGACGTCTTCGGCGTGCTGGCCCAGTACCCCGGCGCGTCCGGCAGGGTCCGCGACCTGCGTCCGGTGGCCGAGGCGGCGCACGCCCGCGACGCGCAGTTCGTCGTGGCCGCCGACCTGCTGGCGCTGACCCTGCTGACCCCGCCCGGCGAGATCGGGGCCGACATCGTGGTGGGCTCGGCCCAGCGGTTCGGCGTGCCCTACGGCTTCGGCGGCCCGCACGCCGGCTACATGGCCGTCCGGGAGGGCCTGGAGCGCCAGCTCCCCGGCCGCCTGGTGGGGGTGTCGGTCGACGCCGACGGGAACCAGGCGTACCGGCTGGCGCTGCAGACCCGCGAACAGCACATCCGGCGGGAGAAGGCGACCTCCAACATCTGCACGGCGCAGGTGCTGCTGGCCGTCATGGCCTCGATGTACGCCGTCTACCACGGCCCCGAGGGGCTGACGGAGATCGCGCGCCGCGCGCACCGGATGGCCGCGACGTTCGCCGCCTCCATCGAGGCCCAGGAGGTCGAGGGCTTCGAGGTCGTGCACGAGCACTACTTCGACACCCTCACCATCCGCGTCCCCGGCCACGCCCCCGCCGCGGTGGAGGCCGCGCGGCGCGCCGGTTTCAACATCCGCCTCGTGGACGACCGGACGATCGCGGTGGCGTTCGACGAGACCACCACCGAGGAGCACCTGCAGACGCTGCTGGAGGCGATCGAGCAGCGCGGGTTCCGCCGCGCGGTCGCGCTGGCCGAGCCGGTGGAGGAGCTGCCGGAGGAGCTGCGCCGCACCAGCACCTTCCTGTCCCACCCGGTCTTCCACGCCCACCGGTCCGAGACGGCGATGCTGCGCTACCTGCGCCGCCTCCAGGACAAGGACATCGCCCTGGACCGGTCGATGATCCCGCTGGGCTCGTGCACGATGAAGCTCAACGCCACCACCGAGATGGAGCCGATCACCTGGCCGGAGTTCGCGAACATCCACCCGTTCGCGCCGGTCGAGCAGGCCGCCGGGTACGTCGAGCTGATCGGCGAGCTGGAGGCCTGGCTGGCGGAGATCACCGGTTACGCCAGGGTGTCGGTGCAGCCGAACGCCGGGTCGCAGGGCGAGCTGGCGGGGCTGCTGGCGGTGCGCGCCTACCATGCCTCCCGCGGCGAGGAGCACCGCGACGTCTGCCTCATCCCGTCGTCGGCGCACGGCACCAACGCCGCCAGCGCCGTCATGGCCGGGATGCGGGTGGTCGTCGTCAAGTGCGACGACGCCGGGAACATCGACATGGCCGACCTGCGCGCCAAGATCGACAAGAACGCCGCCGACCTGTCGGTGATCATGGTGACCTACCCCTCGACGCACGGCGTGTACGAGGAGTCGATCACCGAGGTCTGCGCCGCGGTGCACGCCGCGGGCGGCCAGGTGTACGTGGACGGCGCCAACCTCAACGCGCTGGTCGGCCTGGCCCGGCCCGGCGAGTTCGGCGCCGACGTCTCCCACCTCAACCTGCACAAGACGTTCTGCATCCCGCACGGCGGCGGCGGTCCGGGCGTCGGCCCGGTCGCGGTCGGCGCGCACCTGGCGCCGTTCCTGCCCAACCACCCGCTGCGACCCGAGGCCGGCCCCGACACCGGCGTCGGCCCGATCTCGGCGGCCCCGTGGGGCTCGGCGGGCATCCTGCCCATCCCGTGGACCTACATCGCGCTCATGGGCCACGACGGGCTGCTGCGCGCCACCCAGGTGGCGGTCCTGGCCGCCAACTACGTGGCGCGCCGGCTCGCCCCGCACTACCCGGTGCTCTACACCGGCCGCAACGGCCTCGTGGCGCACGAGTGCATCGCCGACCTGAGGAAGATCACCAAGGAGACCGGGGTCACCGCCGAGGACGTCGCCAAGCGCCTCATCGACTACGGCTTCCACGCCCCGACCCTGTCCTTCCCGGTGGCCGGCACGCTGATGATCGAGCCGACCGAGAGCGAGGACCTGGCCGAGCTCGACCGCTTCTGCGACGCCATGATCGCGATCCGCGCGGAGATCGGCCGTGTCGCCTCCGGCGAGTGGGACGCCCAGGACAACCCCCTGCGCAACGCCCCGCACACCGCCGAGACGCTGACGGCCGACGACTGGAAGCACGGCTACACCCGCCAGGAGGCCGCCTACCCCGTGGCCTCCCTGCGGGAGAACAAGTACTGGCCGCCGGTCCGCCGCATCGACCAGGCCTTCGGCGACCGCAACCTCGTCTGCTCCTGCCCGCCGCCGGAGGCCTTCGAGGACTGATCGGTCCGAGCTTGAGGCTATTGATCAGGAAAGGGCCGTGTCGTCTCTCCGACGGCGCGGTCCTTTTCAGTAGGGTCGCGTGAGCACTTCTCGAAGGAGGCAGCTCCGCCATGACCCTGGCTCAGGCCCGCCTGCTGGCGGAGACCGGTGATCTGTCCGCCGCCGCGGAACTCTTCGCCGCGGCGCTGGACGAACCCGATCCGTCCGGACGCGCGCAGGCCGCGCTGGGACTGGCGGTGGTGCTGGAGGAGCTCGGTGAGCACGCCGCGGCCCGCGACGCGGACTGGACGGCCATCGAGACCGGCGACCCCGAGTACGGCCCGCGCGCCGCCTACCACCTGGCGGTCTCCTGCGAGCGGGCCGGGGACCGCCCGGCCGCCGAGCAGGCCTGGCGCCTGGTGGTCTCCTCGGCGCACCCGGCCTACCTGCCCGCCGCCTGCCTGGCGCTGGCCCAGCTCGCCGACGACGACGGCGACACCGAGACCGCGGCGGGCTGGTGGCAGAAGGTCATCGCCACCGGCGACGAGCAGCACGCCCCCGTCGCCGCCCACGACCTGGCCCAGCGGCTGCTGGAGCAGGGCCAGACGGCCCGCGCCCAGCAGATCCTCGCCGCCGCCCTGCGCGCCGCGCCCCCCGAGGGCTACGCCTACGCCCGGCTGGCGGTGGCGATGGGCCTGACCCACCTGGAGCAGGCGATCGGCGCGTTCCGCGCCGCGGTGGACGCCACGGACGCCCCGGACGTCGCCCCGCTCGCCGTCGAGCTGCTCGCCCGCACCCTCCCCCTGCGCGGCCGCGACGAGGAGGCGGCGCACATCTGGCAGCGGGGCCTGGCCGATCCGCTGCTGGCCGAACAGGTCGCCGCCCGCCTGAACCGCGCGCAGTCCACGGGTTAATTACTGCGCTTTGTCTATTTTCTAGCCTTCTGTAGAGGAAGGCTGTAATTAGTGTGACTATGGGCATTATTATTCTTTCATGAGTGTTCAGATTCATCCCGCGCCGGAGGCCGTCGAGCCCACCCCGCTGGAAATGCGCCGGGCGATGGGAAGCTTCGCCAGCGGCGTCACCGTCGTCACCGGGCTGCACGAGGGCGAGCCGGCGGGCTTCGCCTGCCAGTCCTTCGCCTCCGTCTCCCTCGAGCCCCCGCTGGTGCTCTTCTGCGCCGACCACAAGGGACGCGCCTGGCCGCGGATCCGGGCGGCCGGCCGCTTCACGGTGAACGTGCTCGGCGAGGAGCAGCAGGACCTCTGCGCCCGTTTCGGCTCCAGCAGGGGAGCCAAGTACGAGGGCCTGGACTGGGAGGCGTCCCGCTGGGGCACCCCCTCCCTGCCCGGTGTCCTCATGCGCGTCCACGCCGAGGTGCACCAGGTGACCGCGGCCGGTGACCACGACGTGGTGATCGGCAGGGTGCTGGAGCTGGAGACGCCCGGCGACGGCCGACCGATGATCTTCTTCCGCGGCGGGTTCGGCGTCCAGGACGAGCAGGACTGGCGCATCCCCGATGTGTGGGGATGGGGTGATGACCGGGTCTGAGCCCGCTCCTCCATCCGACCGCCGTCCCGATCCGCCCGCCCGGCCCCTCGAGGGCCGGGCCCCCTCGGGAACCGGCTGAGAAGGCCGCGCCGGACACGCCCTGACACTCATGACGAAGCCCCCGGTCCGCTCACCGTGAGCGGACCGGGGGCTTCGCCGCGCGGGGTCACCCGTCGTCGCGGAGGAAGCCGATCACCACGCGGTTGAACTCCCGGGCCCGCTCCACCTGCGCCCAGTGGCCGCAGCGCGACATGACGTGCAGGCTGACGTTGGGCATGAGGGAGAACGCGAACAGCCCGCCGTCGTAGGGGTTCACCAGATCCTCGCGCCCCCACAGCAGGAGGGTCTCGTGCTCGATCGCGGCGGCCTCCCGCCACAGCTGCATCCTGCGGGAGCCCTCGGGGGTCAGGAAGCTGGTGCGGAACCGCTCGAACGCCTCGGCCGCCCCGGGCCGCTGCGAGCGCTCGAACCGGTCGTCGATCATCTCTTCGGTCACGAAGGAGGCGTCGTGGACCATCCCGCGCATGAAGACCGCGAGCTTCTCCCGGCTGGGAGCGGCGTTGAAGTCGTACAGGCGAGTGTGCCCCAGGGTCGGCTCGGGCGTGAACAGCCGGGCGGTCATGCCCCCGGGGCCCATCAGCGCCAGGCGGTCCACCCGGCC
Organism: Actinocorallia libanotica; assembly: GCF_039525175.1. NCBI lineage: Bacteria > Bacillati > Actinomycetota > Actinomycetes > Streptosporangiales > Thermomonosporaceae > Actinocorallia > Actinocorallia libanotica. The sequence goes on along the minus strand of NZ_BAAAHH010000028.1, from coordinate 27,541 downwards.
GGGGTGGTCGAGCGCCATGCGGGTGCCGACACCGCCGCCCAGCGAGTTGCCCACGATATGAGCCTTCTCGATGCCCAGCTCGTCCATCAGCCCGACGACCGTGGCGGCGCTGTGGCTGAAGAAGTCGCCCTCGTACGCGGCCGTCTCGCTGGCGCCGAAACCGGGCTGGTCGACGATGAGGGTGCGGAAGGACCCGGCGAAGACCGGGAGGTTGTCCGCGAAGTTGGCCCACCCCGAGACGCCGGGGCCCGCGCCGTGCAGAAGGATCGCGACCGGCCCCTCGCCGGCCTCGTTGTAGTGGATCCGCTGCCCGCCGACCGTCGCGGTCCGGGAGGTCTCCTGGTATCCGTAGCCCGCTGAGGGCATGTCCTCTCCTCTCACTGGTGGCCTGCGGCCGCTGTCATGAGCTCCATGTCGGTGGCGCCCCGGCCGAACTCCCCGACGACCCTGCCCTCGCGCATCATGAGGATGCGGTCGCACAGGCCGGTCAGCTCCGGCAGTTCGGAGGAGACCAGCAGGATCGCCGTCCCCTCCTCGGCCAGCCTCTCGATCAGGGCGTAGATCTCGCGTTTGGCGCCCACGTCGATGCCCCGGGTGGGCTCGTCCAGCAGCAGGACCGCCGGGCGGTGCCACAACCAGCGACCCAGCACGATCTTCTGCTGGTTGCCGCCCGACAGGGTGCGCACCGGGATCTCGTCGTCCGCGGCCTTGAGCTTCATCTGGTCGTACAGCACCGAGAGCACTTCGGCCTGCACGGCTCTGCTGGTCGGCGCCCACAGCGGGCGCGCCCCGTCCAGCACCATGGTGGCGTTGGCGCGCACCGACTGCTCCATGGCCACGCCCCGGGCCCGCCGGTCCTCGGGGACCAGGCCCATGCCCGCGGCGATGGCGCGGCGCGGGTCCCCGGGGCGGACGGACGCGCCGTTCACCTCGACCTCTCCGGCGCGCCCGATCGTGCCGTAGAGGGCCTCGAGCACCTCCGACCGGCCGCTGCCGACCAGGCCGCCGATACCGACGACCTCCCCGGCGCGCAGGTCCAGGTCGAAGGCGTCCGGCAGCGGACGCGGACGCAGGCCGCGGGCCCGCAGGACCGTCGGGCCGAGGGAGGCGGGGGAGCGCCGGTAGCGGTCGGCCACCGAGCGGCCTACCATCATCGCGATCAGCTCGGCCTCGCTGGTCTCGGCCGTGGCGACCGTGCCGACCAGCCGCCCGTCGCGCAGCACCGTCACCGAGTCGCAGATCTCCATGATCTCGTTGAGCCGGTGGCTGATGAACACCTGGGCGGCGCCGCCCTCTCTGAGCTCACGCATGATCGTGAAGAGCCGCTCGACGTAGTCCTCGGTCAGCGAGGCCGTGGTCTCGTCGAACCCGATGACACCGCAGTCCCACGCCAGGACCCGGGCGACCTCGACCATGTGCTTGTCGTCCTGGGACAGGTCGCGTCCTCGCGGACCTTCCGCCAGCGCACCAGGCCCCGCCGGCCGAGCCGGCCCAGCGCGAGGTTCTCCGCCACCGTCAGGTCGTCGCACAGGTGCGGGTCCTGCATGACGACGCCGACACCGGCCTTCAGTCGGGAGGCCGGGTCGAGCGCGGGCAGGGGCGTCCCGCCGGCCCGGACCTCGCCGAGGTCCGGGGCGACCTCGCCGGAGAGGACCTTCATCGCGGTGCTCTTGCCCGAGCCGTTCTCGCCGATGAGGCCCCGGACCTCCCCGGGCGCGACATCGAGCGCGAAGCCGTCGAGGGCCACGGTGCCGCCGTACTGCTTGCGGACTCCGGAGATGGCGAGCCGGCCGGCCGTCATGTCCTGCTCCTGGCCCGGAGCCGGTCGATGCCGACGGCGACGATGAGCACCGCGCCGGTGACGACCCCCTGCCAGAACGTCTGGACCTGCAGGAGGTTCAGCGCGTTGTCGAGCAGCGAGACGAACACCACGCCGATCAGGGTGCCCAGGAAGGTGCTGTTGCCGCCCATGAACGAGGAGCCGCCGAGCAGGACCGCCGCGATGACCGACAGCTCCATGCCGATGCCGATGCTGGGGGAGGCCGCCTGGATGCGCCCGGCCATCACCACCGCCGCGACGCCGATGAACAGCCCGTTGAGGGCGAACGCCAGGATCTGCACCCGCTCCACCGGGACGCCCGCCAGGCGCGCGGCGCCGGCGTTGCCGCCGACCGCCAGCAGGTTGCGCCCGAAGGTGGTGAACCTCATCAGCAGGACGGACGCCGCCAGCAGGATCGCGGCCAGCACGACCGGGACGGAGACCGGGCCGACGGACCCGTCGCCGAGCCAGAGCACGAAGTCGAAGCCCGCCCGGTCGTAGAGCTGCACCGAGGTGCCGTCCGTGCCCAGCTGCGCCACGGACCGGAAGATCGACATCGTGCCCAGGGTGACGACCATGAAGAACAGCTGGAACCTGGCGATCAGGAGGCCGTTGACCAGGCCGGCGAGCAGGGCGGACGCCGCCAGGGTGGCCAGGACCGCCACCGGCACCGGAAGCCCGGCGTTCATGAACCCGAGCATGAGGACGGTGTCGAGCGCCAGCAGGGAGCCCAGCGACAGGTCGATCATCCCGGTGGTGATGACGAAGGTGGTGCCCAGGGCCAGCAGCAGCGGCACCACCGCGCCGCGCAGCACGTTGTTGAGGTTGGCGTAGTTCAGGAAGTACTCGTTGCCGATCGACATCCCGACGAACATCACCACGACCAGGACGCCGATGCCGGTCCACGGCGGCGCGCTCTGGAGCAGGGTCCGCAGCCGGGAGGCCGGGTCCGGCCCGGCCGGGGGGACCTGGGGGTTCCCCGCCGGGCTCGAGATCGCCAGTTTCATCGCGCTCCCCTACTCCTGGTACTCGCCGCAGCGGGCGTCGGAGGCGGTCATCCCGGCGTCGTCCTTGGTGTACTTCTGGTAGGGCACCGTGAGGTACTCCGCCTTCTCGCCGCGCTGTATCGCCTCGACCTGCCGGGACGCCTTGAACGCGACGGAGAAGAGGTCGGCGCCGAACGCCGCGGCGATGTCGCCGCCCTTGACGGCGTTGAGCGTCGCCTCGTCGTTGTCGAGCGAGGTGATGACCAGGTCCTTGCCCTGGCTCTTGCCGGCGAGTGCGGCGCCGCGCGCCATCGCGCCGTTCTGGGAGAAGACGGCCTGGGTCTCGGGGTGCTGGGTGAGGAAGTCCTCCATCTTCTGCTGGGCCTCCTCGGTGGTGATGTTCTCCAGGTGGATCTCGCCCACCACCTTCAGGCCGGCCTGCTCGGCGGCCTTCTTGAAGTTGGCCGAGCGGGTGTCGGACATCGCCTGGCCGGGCTGCGGGCCGAGGACGACGATGTTCTTCGCGTCCGCGTACTCCCCGGTCAGGTGGTCCACGATCATCTGCGGCACGCCCAGGTCGTCGGGCGCCACGTGGGCGGAGGCGTCGGTGAGGAACTTGCCGCTGTTGTCAGGAGAGAGGGGGTCGACGACCGAGATGCCGGCCTTGTCGGCCCGGTCGTAGGCGGGCTTGAGGGCGCCGGGGTCGACCGGGATGACGAAGACCCCGTCGACCTGGTTCGCGCGGGCGATCATGCTGTCCATGTCGTTGAGCTGGGTGTTGACGTCGCCGTCGGCGTGGGTGACCAGCGGCTTGCCCAGGCCGTTGCGCTCGGCGTAGCAGGACAGGCCGGCGATGAAGTCGTCGACGGGGCCGCTGGGGCCGTAGCCGTTGGACAGCGCCATGCGGACGGCGCCCTCGTCGGAGCCGCCGCAGGCGGACAGTGACAGACCGAAGGCCAGGGCGGCGACGCCGCCGAGCACGGCCCGGAAGGGGCGGCGGTCGCGGAATGCGGACATGCGTACTCCAGGTGGGACTGCGGGGTGGGAAGGAGCGGCCGCCCCCAGGCCGGCTCTGTGGTGCGGAAGGCGCGTTGAAGAGCACGGCCGGCCTCGCCGGCCGTGTCACTGGTGTTCGTGCGGGGTGGCGGTCGTCCGCCGGGCGTCAGAGCAGCGAGCCGGGCGCGGGCTCGAAACCCATCAAGGACAGCGCGGCGACCTGGTAGGAGGGACCGGGCATGTTGACCGCGTGGTTGAGCCCGGCGTGGGCGTCGCGCCACAGCCGCTGCAGCGGCTTGTCGGCGCGGATGGCGTTGCCGCCGGTGCGGGAGAAGAGGGAGTCGACGGCCTCGACGGCCCGCCAGCTGCTGCGGATCTGGTCGCGGCGGGCCTCGGCCCGCAGCGCCAGCGAGGGCACCTGGCCTTTGGCCAGCACGTCGTAGATCCGGTTGACGTTGTCCAGGACCTGCACCCGGCTGGCGCGGATCTCCGAGGCCGCCTCGGCGATGGACGGCAGGGTGTAGGGGTCCTGGGTGATCCTGGTGCCGAACACGTTGGCGCGTTCGCGCTGGTAGTCCAGCGTCGCGGCGAGCGCGCCCTCGCAGATGCCGATGACGGTGGCGGTGACCGCGTTGCCGAAGAGGGAGAACCACGGCATGGCGTAGAGCGGGTTGTCGCCCCTGCCGACCGCCGCGGCGGCGGTGCCGTCCACCACGGTGGAGTACTGCAGCACCCGGTACTCCGGCACGAAGGCGTCCTCGACGACGATGTCGTTGGAGCCGGTGCCCTTCAGGCCGACGACGTCCCAGGAGTCCTCGACGATCTGGAAGTCGCCGCGCGGGATCAGGAAGTGGTGGTCGCCGGGGACCGGCTCGCCCTTGTCGTCCAGGATCAGGCCGCCCAGGTGCACCCAGCCCGCGTGGTCGCTGCCCGAGGAGAAGGTCCAGCGGCCGTTGAAGACGTAGCCGCCGTCGACCTTCCTGGCGCGGCCGAGCGCCACGTAGGGGGAGGCGATCCAGGTGTCCCGGTCCTCGCCCCAGACCTCTTCCTGGACGCGCGGGTCCATGACCCCGACCTCCCAGGGGTGCAGGCCGACGACGCCGCCGACCCAGCCCGCCGAGGAGCAGCCCATGGCTCCGGCGGCCATGACGGCCTCGATGTAGTCGGCCGGGTGCGCCTCTTCGCCGCCCCACTCCCTGGGCTGCAGCATCCGGGTCATGCCGGTGCCCTTGAGCAGGCGCACCGACTCCTCGGGCAGGCGGCCCAGCCGCTCGGCCTCCTCGGCCAGGGCGGTCACCTCGGGAGAGATCTTCTCGATGCGCTCGATCACCGGGTGGGACATCGTGGACTCCTTGTCTGTGCTGGGGGGCCGGCCGGACGGCCGGCGGGGGAGAGGGGCGGGGCGGGCCGGCCCCTCACTGCTCGGGGACGCCGAGGACCTGGTGGCCCCACATGTCGGGGAAGGGGATGTCGACCGAGGTCCAGGTGTCCGGGTCGATCTCGACGGCTCCGGCGCCCACCTCGATCGGGAAGCCGGCGGGGGAGTCGACGTAGAAGGAGAACATCCGGTCGTTGGCGTGCTCGCCGAGGGTCTCGAAGAACTCGCACCCCGCCGCGGCGGCCCGGGCGTGCGCCATGCCGACGTCGGTGATCGTCTTCATCTCGACCATGAGGTGGACCAGGCCGCCCTTGACGAACCAGGCGCTTCTGTCGACGCCGATGAGGGCGAGGCTGTGGTGGCGCTCGTTGGTGTGCAGGAAGTGGCCCGGGGTGCCGCCCATGTCCGCGAAGTCGGTCAGGCCGAAGCCCAGGCGGCGGCGGTAGAAGGCGTTGGTCTCGGCGAAGGGGTGGGCGGCGAGCACGACGTGGCCCAGGCCCGCCGAGCCGGTGCGAAAGCCCGAGACCCCGGCGGGGGAGACGAACGGGGCCGGCTCGACCTGCATGCCCCAGTAGAACTCCAGCACGTAGCCGGCCGGGTCGGTGACGCGGACGAGGTCGGCCACGCCGCGCCGTGCGGCCAGGCCCTCGACGCGCTCGTAGGCCACGCCGGCGGCGTCGAACTCGGCGAGCAGGTCCTCCAGGACCAGGTCGTTGCGCAGCTCCCAGCCGATCGCCGCGACCTCGTCGGCCTCACCGCCCTCGATGACCAGCCGCTGGCAGCGCTCGTCGGCGCGCAGCCACAGGGTGCCCTCGTCGTCGTGGCGGCCCGGCATCAGGCCCAGGATCCGGGTGCCGAAGTCGCGCCAGGCCGCCGGGTCGGTGGACTGGATCACGAGGTAGCCCAGCGAGTGGATTTTCACGGCGGTTCTCCTCCAGGTCTTCGGGGGTGGAACGGGGTGCTCTGCCCGGATGTGTTCCGCCCGGGTGCGCATCCGGGACGGGTCCGTCCGCGGGGCCTCTGTGGCGGAGGCCACAGTTCGGGATGAGGCATGACACTAGGTCTCGAGCACCAAATACGTCAATAACTTCTAGAAGATTCGATTTTTTGTTTTTACTGCTCAGACGGTCGGTGGAGTGGAGCGTTCCAGAGCAGAGCGGCCACCCGGTCGGCATCCCTCGGGAGCCGACCGGGAGGCGGCCGGAAACCGGCTCAGGCCGCGGATCCGGCCCGCAGAAGCAGCTGCTCCACCTGGGCGACGGCCGCTTCGAGGTCGGCGCCGCGGACCTGCTCGGCCAGCTCGGAGGCGCCCGCGTACTCCAGCATGTGCGGCAGCCGGTGCCGCAGCCGCTCGACCGTCCACCGGTGCGGGTCGCCCTCGGCGAAGTCGTCGAAGCGCACCAGGACGTTGGCCTGCTCGTCGTTGCGGATGTAGTGGTAGTGCGGTTCGTTGTCGAAGCAGTCGAACCGCAGGTGCTCCAGCCCGGTCGCGGTCTCCACCACGTGCACCGAGGCGCCGCCGTCGTGGATGCCGGTGTCGTAGGTGGCGTCCGGCCTGCCGCGCTCGACCGCGTTCTGGTTGATCGCCTCGTCGGTCAGCACCCGCGCCTCGACCACGAAGGTGATCGGTCCCGCAGGGACCTCGACGCACGCCTCGGGGTCCATGGGGATGGGCATGACGTCGTAGCTGCGGCCGAGGACGTAGGCCTCGATGCCACTGGGTTGCATGGTCGCTCCGTTCCGTGGGGGTGGGTCATATCTGGTGGGTCGGCGCCTCGCCGGCCTCCCACCGGCTGAGGCCGTCGCCGAAGAGCTCGAGCACCCGCTCGACGCCGGCGCTCGGGACGCTGGAGCAGTGGGCGGAGATCCGCACGCCCGGCGCGTCCCACAGGGGGTCGCCGGGCGGCAGCGGCTCGCGGGCGGCGACGTCGAGGGCGGCCCGCAGGCTCCCGCGCGCGAGCGCGTCGAGCAGCGCGGGCTCGTCCACCGCCGAGCCCCGCCCCACGTTGAGCAGCAGCGCCCCGCGCGGCAGCGCGGCCAGGGCCTCGCGGCCGAGGATGCCGATGGTCTCCGGGGTCTCGGGGAGGGCCGCCACGACGATCTCGCAGCGCGCCAGCATGGTGTTCAGTTCCGGGAGGGGATGGACCCGGCGCACGCCTTCGGGCGGCGGCCCGCCCCGTCTGCGGCAGACGTGGACCTCCATCCCGAACGCCGCCGCCAGCCGGGCGACGCGCCGGTTGATGGCGCCGAACCCGACGAGGCCCAGGGGGACCCCGCTCAGCCCGGCGCCGTAGACCGGCCGCCAGGCCCGTTCGGCGGCCAGGGCCGCCAGTTCGGGCAGCCGTTTGCGGTCCTCCAGGATGCGGGCCAGGACGAACTCGGCTATCTCGGGCGCGGCGGTGCCCGCGGCGTTGCTGACCACGACCCCGGCGGCCCGCAGGGCGGCGAGCGGCAGCCGCTCCACGCCCGTGGCCGCGCTCTGGACCCAGCGCAGCCGGGGTGCCAGCTTCAGGACCGGTTCGGGCAGGTCGAGGCAGAGGACGGCCTCGGCCCGCCCGAGCGCCGCGACGACCTCCGCTGTGAGCCCGGACGGCGCGGACCCGGCGGCCAGCGCGGCTTCGGCGTCGTAGGGGGCGCGGTGGAACTCCACGCCCGGATGCCGGGCGCGCAGCCTCTCCAGGGCCGGGCCCTCCGCCCCGTCGGCGTGCAGCCTTCCCGGGTACAGCAGCGCGGCACCGGTGATCGCAGCGTTCATCGCCCCTCCCCGGAGGGGTCGAGGAGGTGCGGTCCGAGGTCGGCCACGGAGGCGCACCCCAGCAGCGTCATCGTGCGCCGCAGCTCCCCGGCCAGCAGCTCCAGGACCCGGTCGACTCCGGGTTCCCCGGCCGCGGCCAGGCCGTAGAGGTGGGCGCGGCCGGCCAGGACCGCGCGGGCGCCCAGGGCGAGCGCCTTGGCGATGTCCGACCCGCGTCTGACGCCGCCGTCCAGCAGCACCTCGGCCCGGTCGCCGACCGCCTCGACGACGGCGGGCAGCGCCTCCAGCGAGGCGGGCAGCCCGTCGAGCTGCCGTCCGCCGTGGTTGGAGACGACGACGGCGTCCGCGCCCGCGTCGACCGCGCGCCGGGCGTCGGCCGGGGTCATCAGCCCCTTGACCACCAGCGGGCCGTTCCAGCGCTCCCGGATCCAGCCCAGGTCCGCCCAGGTCGGCGGCTCGGCGAAGATCGAGGCGATGTCGCCCGCCGCCCCGGCGTTGCCCATCTCGATGGAGTGCCGGTCGCGGGCCAGCCGCCACAGCCAGCCCGGCCGCCGCGCCACGACCGGCGCCAGGCGCGCGAGGTTGGCCGGGCTCAGGTCCATGGGCAGGGAGACGCCGTGGGCGCCGTCGCGCTCGCGGTGCCCCGACACCGGGGTGTCCACCGTGACCACCAGCGCCTCGTATCCGGCTCCGGCCGCACGGTCGATCAGGGACTCGGCCCCGTCCCGGCCGCCGAGGAAGTACAGCTGGAACCACTTGCCCCCGTCGCCGCCCCGCGCGCCGACCTCCTCCAGGCTCGCGCTGGAGCAGGTGCTGATCGCGGCGGGGACCCCGGCGCGGGCCGCGGCCCTGGCCACGGCGGGCTCGGCCGCCGGGTGGAACGCTCCAGCCAGCCCGCACGGCGCGGTGACCAGGGGGAAGGCCACCCTGCGGCCGAGCAGGGTGGTGCCGGTGTCCGGGGCGCCGGCCGCGGTGGCGGCACGGTGGTACCAGCGGACGTCGGCGAAGGCCGCCAGGTTGCGGCGGGCCGTCACCTCGGCCTCGGCGGCCCCGTCGGCCACGTCGAAGACCGGCAGCGGCACGCGCCGGCGGGCCCGCCGCCGCGCGTCCTCGATCGAGACCAGCCGCGCGGCGGACGACGTCTCGCGTCTGCTCATGGCCATGGCGACCTCTTCTCAGAACTCGGAAGCCGTGCTCAACCTCCGGATCGCGGAGGAAGAAGGGCTTCATTCAATGCAAAAACCTGGGGATCGGATCCCCGGTTCCCATTCACAGGGAGAGCCGGGGTCAGCCGAGCACCTCGGGCTCGTCCCTGATCAGCGAGCGGACCGCGCCGCGCCAGTAGACCTCGGCGGCGCGCTCGATCAGCGACGCCTTCATGCCGGTCATCGCGCCCCGCGGCATGCGCAGCGGATCGCGCTCGGTGACCAGCACGTCGTAGGCCAGCCGGCACGCCCGGTCGAAGGAGGCGGCCCGGTAGGTCGCCTCCACCAGGTCCGTGCCGGTCACGATCACGCCGTGGTTGCCCAGGACGGCGACCTTGGCCGAGCCGATCTGCCCGGCCAGCTCCGCGGCCAGCCGGGGGGAGTCGACCTCGCCGGCGTACTCCCGCACGAAGACCATCTCGTCGAGGTACATCGAGCCCGTCTGGTGGACCAGCTCGGGCAGGACGCCCAGCGCCGCCAGCACGCACACGTGGTACGGGTGGTTGTGCACCACCACGCGCGCGTCGGGGCGCGCCCGGTGCAGCTCGGTGTGGATGTGGATCGCGGGGGTGACGTCCCAGCGCCCGGCGGTGACGTTGGCGTCCTCGTCGACCTCGCAGACGTCGGAGGCGGTCAGCTCCGCCCACCACAGGCCCCAGGGGTTGACCAGCATGCGGGTGCCGCCCGGCCGCTGCCAGGTGATGTGCCCGGCCATGTTCTCGGCGAAGCCCTCCCGCGCCAGCACCCGGAAGGAGCAGGCCAGCGCCTGCTCGTCGGTGAGGTCGGCGCCCAGGGGCGGCATGGCCGAGGGCGACCACACCTCCAGACCGCCCCGGCGCGGCGCGTCCTTGGTCGTGCTGTCCATCATCGTTCTCCTGTCGTGGGGGATGCGTGCTCGGCCTCCGCGGCGATCCTGCGGGCGATGTCGGCGCGGAGCTCGCCCTTGGCGACCTTGGCGCCGGAGGAGCGCGGCAGCTCCGCCAAGGCGATGAGGCGCTCGGGGTACAGCTCCTTGGACACGCCGCGTTCGGCGAGGTGGGCGCGGAGGCCGTCGAGGGTGAGGGAGGCCCCGGGGCGCAGTTCGACGTAGACGCAGACCCGTTCCCCGAAGACGGGGTCGGGCATGCCGACGGCCGCGGCGTGGGCGACGGCGGGATGGCCCAGGACGTCGTTCTCGACCACGGGGAGGCTGATGTTCTTGCCGCCCCGGACGACGAAGTCCGACAGCCGGCCGACGACGGTCAGGTAGCCCTCGTCGTCGATCTCGCAGATGTCGCCCATCAGCATCCAGCCGTCGGGGGTGAACAGCTTCTCGTTGGCGGCCTCGTCGTCGAGGTAGCCGATGCCGGTGGCGGGGCCCTTGCAGGCGGGCTGGCCGCGCCCCTGGCCGGTGACGTCGCGGTCGCCGTCGAAGAGGCGCACCCGCATCTCGGGGGCGACGCGGCCCGCGGTGCGCAGGCGCCTCTCGGGCGGGTCGGCCAGGGTGGTGCCGCTGAGCAGGCCGGTCTCGTTGGAGCCGTAGAACTGCAGGATCGCCGCGCCGGTGCGGCGCTCGAACTCCAGGGCGCGCTCGTAGGGCACGGTCTCGCCGCCGGTGAAGACCACGCGCAGGGACGACAGGTCGTGGCGGTCCAGGTCCGGGTCGGTCAGCATCATGATGAACTGCGTGCTGACGCAGCACAGCATGGTGACGCGCTCGCGTTCGATCGCCTCGAGCGCCGCCCGCGGGGTGAAGCGGTCCAGCAGGACGGTGTGCGCGCCGAGCCGGATCGGCGTGATGTGCGAGGTCCACAGCCCGAAGCCGAACGGGGCGGGCACGGCGCCCAGGATCACCTCGCCGGGGCCGAGGGCGCCGTTCGCCACCGCCTTCCGGTGGAAGTAGGTCCAGCGGTTCTGGGTGTGCAGGACGGCCTTGGGCAGCCCGGTGGTGCCCGAGGTGGAGTTGATCAGATACAGGTCGTCGGGGCCGCGCCGGCGCTCGGCCAGCTCGCGGACCGCCCGTTCGCCGGGCCGCACCGGCACGCCGTCGAGGACGGCGGTGAGGCCGTCCGGGTCCAGGCACACCACCAGGTGGCGCAGGTCCAGGCCCTCGGCGCGCAGCCCGGCGACGAGATCGGCGGCGTCGGCGCCGTCGTGGACCGGGCCGGTGACCAGGAGGGCGGCCCCGACCTGGCCCAGCAGGTGCCGGATCTCCCGCCGGCCGGCCCGGGCGCCGATCCCCGCGATGGTGGCGGCGGCGTGCTCGACCGCGACGAAGCAGGCGTGCAGCTCGATGGAGTCGCGCATGCAGACCGCCACGCGGTCGTCCGGCCGCACGCCGGCCTCCACCAGCACCTGCGCCAGCTGCTGGGAGACCAGCTGGAACCCGCTCCAGGAGACCCGGAGCCCGTCGCAGGTGTAGGCGGGGGAGTCCGGCTCGGCGGCGGCGTTCCGGCGGACGGCGTCCAAGACGGTGTCGTCGGCCCACCATCCGGCCTCCCGGTAGGCGCGAGCCGTTTCACTGCTGACCCAGGGCACTGCGGCGTCCCTCCACTCGTCCGGGGCCACGAGGACCCTGTGGTCAAATGTTCTAGATGTTTTATGTGACCCGTGTCAACCTCGGTTCCCGGGGAAAGTGCCAAGATCGTCGGCCCTGAGAGTTCCATCAAGGGCAAATGTTCTATACATTTGCCGCTCGGGAGTCGTGTGCCGTCGGCGAAGGAACCGCCGCCCCGGTAGCCTCTCCACATTCGTCCGAGCCCTCGCGGGCCCAGGAAGGAACAACATGTCCACACGCGGTGACGGCCCCCAGGGGGCCGCGCCCGTTCGCTTCGCCCGGCTGGCCGAACAGGTCGCGGACGACCTGCGGACGCGCATCCTCATCGGCGACCTGGCCGACGGCTCGGCGCTGCCCATCGAGGAGGTGCTGCGGGCGCAGTACCCCGTCAGCAAGCCGACGCTGCGCGAGGCGATGCGCGTCCTGGAGGCCGAGGGGCTGGTGACGGTCCGGCGCGGCGCCATCGGCGGGGCCGTCGTGCACCGCCCCACCTCCGAGCACGTCGCCTACAGCCTCGGGCTGGTCCTGGCCGGGCGGCGCGTGGCCATCAGCGACGTGGCCGGCGCGCTGCGCGAGGTCGAGCCGTCCTGCGCCGCCGCGTGCGCCCGCCGCCCCGACCGCAACGAGGCGGTGGTGCCGACGCTGCGGATGCTGCACGAGCGCTCCCTCAAGGTGGTCGACGACCTCGTGGAGGTCACCACCCTGTCCCGGATGTTCCACGAGGCGATCGTCGAGCTGTGCGGCAACCACTCCCTGGCGATCCTCGCCGGGGCGCTGGAGTCGGTGTGGTCCTCGCACGAGTCGGACTGGGCGGCGCAGAACGGGGAGGGCGCCAACATCCCGCGCAAGGAGCGGCTGCAGGCGCTGGAGGAGCACCGCAGGCTGATCGACCAGATCGCCGAGGGCGACGAGGAGGGCGCCCGCCGTACCGCGTCCTGCCACCTGGAAATCTCGCAGACCTATCCGGGCAACGACGAGGACCAGGGCGCGGTGTCCCCCACTCCGGTGCGCGCCCGCTTCATCGAGCGCACGGCCCTGTGAGGCGGGCCGCCGCCCGGCCGGCCCCGTAGGCGCCCGCGGATCCCGTCGTGCCCGGCCCGGAGAGGTAGGGCTGGCACTACCCGCGGATGGGCCTCTGCCGTCTCGTGGGGAGGGGGCGCGCGGGAGTGGAATCTTGCGCATGACCTCTCCGATCTTCAACGATTCCCTCCCCCGGACGGGGGCCGCGCCGGGCCGGGGCGTGGCCGTCTTCCTCGCGATCGCCTTCGTGCCCGCCTGGGCGTGGCTGCTGACCGGCCACTTCCTCCTCGGGCTCTCCGCCCTCAACCCGCTGCTCCAGTTGCCCTTCGCGTTCGCGCCGGCCGTGGCGGCGATCATCGTCAGGCGCCGGGTGACGGGAGAGGGGTTCGCGGACGCGGGGCTCGCGTTGCGGCTGCGCGAGTCGCGGCCGTGGTACCTGATCGCCTGGGCGGGCCCGTTCGCGCTGGTGGCCGCGGCCGTGCTGGTCGCGGTGGCCACGGGGGTCGAGGCGCCGTCCTTCGCGGAGTTCGACGCGTTGGCGTCCGGGGTCCCGGGCTGGATCACGCTGCTGATCCTGGCGCTGGCGCTCCTCCTCCTGACCCCCCTGTACGGAGGCGAGGAGCTCGGCTGGACCGGTTACCTGCGGCCGCGCCTGTTCCCCGGCCGCACACACCTGTCGATCCTGGCGACGGGGCTGATCTGGGCGGTCTGGCACTTCCCGCTGGCCTTCGTCGGGTACATCGAGTTCGGCAACGTGGCCTTCGGGCTCGTCTCCTGGACGGTCTCCTTCATCCTGCAGGAGTACATCCTGGCCTGGTTGTGGATGCGCAGCGGGAACATCTGGGTCGTCAGCCTCGCCCACTGCGGGAACAACATGGTCTTCTCGCTGCTGACGGCGCATCTGCTGGAGTCGCGGACGAACACCGTCCAGCTCATGTGGATCACCTCCGTCGCGCTCGCCGCGGTGGTGGTGTGGCTGGCGGCCACCGGCCGCCTGGAGGCGGGCCCGGCCGGTCAGCCCGCGGCGGGCGGCAGGGGGCGTCCGGCGCGCAGGTAGGCCAGGACGGCCTGGACGCGGCGGTGGACGTCGTCGGCCTCGGGCAGCCCGAGCTTGGTGAAGATGTTCCCGATGTGCTTGCCGACGGTCGCCTCGGAGATGAACAGCCGGGCGCTGACGGCCGCGTTGGAGCAGCCCTCGGCGATCAGGGCGAGGACCTCCTGCTCCCGCGGCGACAGGACCGACAGCGGGTCGTCGCGGCGGCGCAGCAGCTGGCGGACGACCTTGGGGTCGATGACGGTGCCGCCCTCCACGACCTGCCGCAGGGTGGCCGCGAACTCCTCGACGTCCACGATCCTGTCCTTGAGCAGGTAGCCGACGCGGCGCCCGTCGGCCGAGTCCAGGAGGTCGCCGGCGTAGCTCAGCTCCACGTACTGGCTGAGCGCGACCACCGCCAGCCCGGGGCGTTCCCGGCGCAGGGCGGCGGCGGCCCGCAGGCCCTCGTCGGTGTGGGACGGGGGCATGCGGATGTCGGTGACGACGAGGTCGGGCCCGTGCGCCGCGACGGCGGCCATGAGCTCCTCGGCGTCGCCGACCGCCGCGGCGACCTCGAACCCGAAGCGGCCGAGCAGGCCGGCCAGCCCTTCGCGCAGCAGGACGCCGTCCTCGGCGAGGACTACTCGGACAGGGGATGCTCCAGGGTGCAAGGAAACTCCACGCGTAGGGTCGTCGGCCCGCCGGAGGGGCTGGCCAGCAGCATTCTTCCGTCGATCACGGCCACCCGGTCGGCCAGGCCGGTCAGTCCCGTTCCCGCCGAGGGGTCGGCCCCGCCGCGCCCGTCGTCCTCGACCTCCACGGTCAGCAGGCCGTCCCGCCACCACGCCCGCACGGCGGCCCGGGTGCCGCCGCCGTGCTTGGCCGCGTTGGTCAGCGCCTCGGCGGCCACGAAGTAGGCGGTCGCCTCCACGGAGGCGGGCGGGCGCCCGGGGAGCGCGGCGTCGACCGCGACGCGCAGCGGTGACCTGTCGGCGAGTTCGCCGAGCGCGCCGGGCAGCCCCCGGTCGGTGAGGACGCGGGGGTGGATGCCCTCGACGAGCTCCCGCAGCTCCACCATCAGCTCCTTGGCCTGCCGGTGGGCGGCCGCGACGCGTTCGGCGGCGGGCGAGCCCGGCGGAAGGTCGAGGCGGGCCAGTCCGAGCTGCAGAGTGAGGCCGAGGAGGCTCTGCTGCGCCCCGTCGTGCAGGTCCCGTTCGATGCGCCGCCGCTCGGCCTCGAAGGCGTCCACCAGCCGGGCCCGCGACCGCGCCACCTCCACCAGCTCGTCCCGCAGCCTCCCGCCGGCGCCCTCGCCGAGGAGGAGCCGCGCGACGCGCACGTGGAGGCCCGCCAGGAAGGACACTAGGTAGGGCAGGGAGCACAGCGCCGCCACGCCCCCGAGCGCGTGGGCGAAGGACTCCGGGAGCGTCTCGACGTCGATCACGAGCAGGGTCACCGGGGCCTCGCCCGACAGCACCATCACCAGCCCGACGAGTGCCGCGAGAGCCCAGAGCAGGACGAGCAGGGGTACGGCGACCCCCGCCGGAGCGGCCACGGCCAGCAGCCCCAGGTACCCCAGCTCTCGCCAGGTCGCGGCCTCGCCGTAGCGGGCGCGCAGCCGGCGCCGCAGGCCCGCGTCGCGCGGCACCCGATGCCCGGAGCGGATCGGCCGGAGGTCCACCAGCCGCAGCCGCCGGCGTTCCCACCGCGCCAGCGGTACCGCGAGCAGCGGCCCGGCCGCGGCGAACAGGACGGCCGCCGCGAGGAGCGGGACGCCTCGTCCGTGCACCGCCTCCACCCCCGCGAACAGCGCCGACGCCGTGAAAGGGGCTGCCAGGAGCGCGCTGGAGAGCAGGTGGGCGGCCGACCGCCAGGGCCACGACCCGAGCAGGAGGCCCGGCCGGGAGCACGCCTCCCAGGGAGTCTGCGGTAGGGATACGGACATTCAAGGCAGATTAACGCTTGCGGGCGCCCGCGACGGTAGGGCTGTCCCTACCTCTGGTGGTCCGAGCGGCCCCCGGAGTCAGGCGGGCTCGCCGGGACGGACCTCTTCGAGCAGCCGGAGGAAGGTGGGCTCGTCGATGACCGGGACCCCGGCCGCCTGCGCCTTCGCCGCCTTGCCCGTGCCGGGGGAGGGCTCGCCCGCGACCAGGACGCTGGTGTGGCGGCTGACGTTGCCCATGACGTTCAGGCCCGCGGCGGCGGCGCGGGTGGCCAGCTCCAGCCGGGGGAGCTCGGTGTCGCCGGTGAAGGCGACCTTCATGCCCTGGACGAGCCCCGACGTCAGCTTGCCGGGGTTGCGGTAGGGGCAGCGCGCCTTGGGGACGCTCACCGGATAGCGGGAGGTGTTCCGCGGCGGGCACACGGTGAACGGCAGCTCCACGCCGAGCCGGGAGGCCGCCTCCAGCGAGCGGCGCAGCACGCCGGAGAGCATCAGCGTGTCGCCGAGCGCGTCGTGCGCTTGGTACCGGGTCACGCCGTAGTAGTCGACGAGGGTGGTGAGCTGGAGGTCGGGGGTCGGCGGGACGAGTCTTCGGTTGAGGGCGAGCGTGCACAACCGCCGCTGAACCGGCATGACGACCGCGGCGCGGGCGAACTCCCCGGCCAGGAAGTCGTAGTCGAACGGGGCGTTGTGCGCGACCATGACCCGCCCGTGCAGCATCTCGGCGACCCGCGAGGCCACCTTGTCGAAGGTCGGCGCCCCGCGCAGCCGCTCGGGCGTCAGCCCGTGGATGTGCACCGGCCCGGGATCGACGCCGGGATCCAGCAGCGTGGTGTAGCGCTTGATCTCCCGCCAGTTGCGGTCGACCGTCATCACCGCGAGCGAGAGGACCCTGTCGCGCCCGGGGCGCAGTCCCGACGTCTCCACGTCGACCAGCGCCCAGTCCTGTGCGTAGTCCCCGGCGAGGGACACCAGTCGATCATCCACGTGTCCGATGGTAGCCATCCGCCCCGACTTTTCTCCGGGGGCCCTGTTCTTGATAACGAATGTTTCCTATTGTCCTGGGGTACCGAACCGCTCCGAAGGCAGGGAGACGAGATGAGCATCTACGACGCGATCGGCGGCGCCGCCGCGGTCGGCGCCGCGGTGGACGACTTCTACGTGCGCGTCCTGGCGGACCCGAAGCTGGAGGGCTTCTTCACCGGCACCGACGTGGCCCGCCTGAAATCCCACCAGCGGGCGTTCATCGCCGCCGCGCTCGGCGGCCCCGAGCTGTACAAGGGCCGGGACCTCGCCTCGAGCCACGCGCACCTCGGCATCGGGGACGAGCACTTCGACGCCGTCGTCGCCCACCTCGCCGCGACCCTGGCCTCCCTGGGCGTGCCCGAGGAGACGATCGGCGAGATCGCCGCGGCCCTCGCCCCCCTCCGCGCCGACATCGTCTCCGCCTGAGAACGCCTCACCCGCCGGCCGGACCGCTCCGCGCCCGCCGCGCCGGCTCCAGGGACGGGCCCGCGCCGAAGGCGTCCGCGCACAGCTGGGCGAAGCCGCGGAGGCCGGGCAGGAGCAGGATCCAGCCGAGCAGCGCCCAGCCGAGGGAGAGGTGGCCGGCGGCGTGCGCCCAGGCCGCGACGCCCTCGGCGCGGCGCCCGTCGGCCCGCTCGTAGGTCATGCGGCGCAGGCCCGAGGGATGGTCCTCGGCGTCCCGGACGGCCAGCGCGACGGGGGAGCGGCGGCCGACCCAGGCGGCGACCGGATGGCAGCGGTCGCAGCCGCCCGCGATCCACAAGACGGCGGGCGGCGTGCCGGGGTGGGGGCGGCGGCGCGGGAACCACGGCCTGACCTGGGAGCGGTACCGCTCCCAGGCCGGGCCGTGCAGGTCGCGCAGCTGGGCGTCTTCGTGCCAGGCCGCCAGGCCCAGCCCGTAGGAGACGGCGACGACCGCGCCCAGGAGGAAGACCGGGTCCAGGAGGGCAAGGAGCAGGTACGTGAGCGTCATGCCCAGCTGCATCGGATTGCGGACGTAGGCGTAGGGTCCCGTCGTCACCAGGCGGGCCGGCGGATCATAGGGCAGGGGAGTGCCCCCGCCGGAGCAGGCGAACTCCCGGACGGCGGCCGTGGTCAGCGCCGCGGGGACGAGCAGCAGCTGGGCCACCGTGCCGAGTGCCTCTCCCGGCCGCTCCGGCACCCGGCTCAAGGCGACCGGCAGGGCGACCATGAGGCCGATGGCCAGTACCGCCTGGAGCACGACCCGGGCCATGAGGCGGCGTTCCCCGAGCGTCCAGCGCGCCAGCAGGAGGCCCGGCAGCAGGGACACGGCCACCGCCACCGCCTCCCCGGTGAGCCAGGACTCCGCCAGCACCAGGACGGGTTCGCCCAGCGGCATCACCGCCAGGTCGATCCACACGGCGAACCCCGTCACCAGCGGTAGCGGAAGGCCTCGGCGCAGCGCCAGCACCGCGACGCCTCCCCACAGCACGGCCCACCCCAGGAGCAGGTCGACCGGCACTCCCGCGACCGTCCCTCCCTTGGCGGCGAACGTCCACCACCCGGCACGCAGCGCCAGGGCATTGACCGCCGACAGCGCCAGCACGTTCCAGGAGACGCCGAGGATGAGCGCCGCCGTCTCCCGTCTATCGGGCGGCCGGTGGCGGAGCAGCGCCACGGCCGCGAGGAGCGGGACGAACAGGGCCGCGGCGCGGATCAGCGCGGGATCGTTCACGCCGCGGGGCCGGTGAAGGTCTCGGCGAGGTAGGCGGCGGCCTCTCGCATGCCGTAGCGCTGGACGGGGCCGAAGTACCAGGCGGGATCGAACGTCCTGGAGTAGCGCAAGGTGACGCTCAGCCGGTTTTCGTTCCAGCGGAACTCCGCTTCGGTGAGCCGCAGCCAGCGCGCCAGCGTGGTGTCCTGCGTGATGGCGAAGACCGCGCGGCCGGGCTCGCTCCGCACCACCGTGAGGTCCATCGACCTCGGGGTCGGCCGGGCGCCGATCCCCAGCGACCGGCGGGGGTCGAAGACGATGTGCCGGGTCGCGCCGGGCTCGAGGCCCCCGCCCTCCGCCCGCACCGGCCGGGGGAACTTCAGGCGCAGGAAGCGGGAGCGCACCGGCCCGAAGTCCGGCGCCGCGGCGAGCTCCTCCGCCAGGTCCGTCCCCGCAGGCGCGGTCCGGACGGCCGTCACCTCCCCATCACGCGGCAGTGCGTCCGCCACGCCCTCGAACCCGAGCAGCAGCGGGACGACGACCAGCGCCTGCATCCCCTTGCCGCGCCGGGAGCGGTCCGCGAGCAGGCCGACGATCCCCCCGCACAGGTAGAACAGCGGAGCCGCGACGACCAGGCAGACGACGCCCTCGTCGAGCAGCGGCCCCGCCAGCGCCAGTCCCACGGTGATCGTCGCCATGATCGTCCCGAGCGTGCTGCGCGGGCGCGCCGCGGACACGACGGTGAGCGCGATGAGCGCCGGGACGCCCACGTAGAACAGGGCGGTCTGCTCCAGCCGCCCCGCCTCCAGGACCTCCTTGACGAGCATCGCGGCGAACAGCGCGGCCAGGACGCCCAGCAGCGTCCTGCGGGCGCCGCGTTCACGCCTCGGATCGGTCTCCATGGGGGGCTCCTCTTCATCGGTCGATTTAACCGTGCGGTTTAATCGAGTGATTAAACCGTATGATGAAGAGGTGGGGAGCCGTCAAGCCGGGGCCGGAGGAACGTGAGCAGGCAGAGCAGCGAAGAGACCAGGGAACGCCTTGTGGAGGCCGCGGCGCACACACTGCGGACCGAGGGCTACGCGGGGACCAGCGCCCGCACCATCGCCAAGGCCGCGGGCTGCAACTCGGCGCTGGTCTTCTACCACTTCGGCGGCGTCGACCCCCTGCTGCTGGCCGCCCTCGACCATTCCTCGCAGCAGCGCATGGCCGCGCACCGCGAGGCCGCCGCCAGGGCGAAGACCCTGGAGGAGCTCGTCGAAGCGGCCACCGCCATCTACCGCACCGACCTCGAAGGCGGCCACATCACCCTGTTCACCGAGCTGGTCGGGGCCAGCATCGCGCGCCCCGAGCTGCGCGAGGAGATCGTCGCGCGCGCCGAGCCCTGGATCGACTTCGTCGAGCAGACCCTCGACCGCGTCATCGGCGGCTCCCCGCTGGCCTCCCTCATGCCGCCGCGCGACCTGGCCTACGCCGCCATCACCTTCTACCTGGGCGTCAACCTCTTCACCCACCTGGACGCCGACCGCACCCGCACCGAGGCGCTCTTCGGCCTCGCCGCCCGGGTCGCCCCGCGCGCCCGGCTCCTCACCATGAAGCTGCCCCTGCGCCGCACCCGGCGGACCTAGCCGTCAAGACCCGCGCCCGGCCGGAAGCGGCACCGGCGCATCCGGCCCCGCGGTGGTAGAACGGCAACCCGCGCGGTTCGCGCGCGGGCCCGCCGCGAGCCTCAAGGAGAGCCCCGCACGATGACCCGGGTGAACACCGTCCTCGGCCCCGTCGACGACGCGGAGCTGGGACGCACGTACGTCCACGAGCACATCTTCGTCCTCACCGGCGAGATGCAGGAGAACTACCCCGACGAGTGGGGGAGTGAGGACGAGCGGATCGCCGACGCGGTGAAGCGGTTGCGGGAACTGGCCGCGCACGGGGTCCGCACCATCATCGACCCGACCGTGGTGGGGCTGGGCCGCCACATCCCGCGCATCCAGCGGGTCGCCGAGCAGGTGCCCGAGCTGAACATCGTCGTCGCCACCGGCGTGTACACCTACAACGACGTGCCCGCCTTCTTCCGCTACCGGGGGCACGGCCTGAACGCGGCGCTGGGCACCGACCTGCCCGACCCGATGGCCGACCTGTTCGTCCGCGACATCACCGAGGGCATCGCCGGCACGGGCGTGAAGGCCGGGATGCTCAAGTGCGCCATCGACCGGGAGGGCATGACCTCCGGCGTGGCGCGGGTGATGCGCGCCGTCGCCGAGGCCCACCGGCGGACCGGCGCGCCCGTCACCGTGCACACCCACCCCGGCAGCCGCACCGGCCTGGACGTCCGGCGCCTGCTGTGCGACGAGGAGGGCGTCGACCCCCGGCGGGTCGTGCTGGGCCACAGCGGCGACACCACCGACTGCGACCACCTCGCCGAGCTCGCCGGCGCCGGGTTCCTGCTCGGCATGGACCGCTTCGGCCTCCACCTCGACACCACCTTCGAGGCGCGCGCCGACACCGTCGTGGAGATGTGCCGCCGCGGCCACGCGGGGAGCATGGTCCTCTCCCACGACGCGGCCTGCTACATCGACTGGATCGACCCCGAGGTCATGCCCTTCCTGCCGCAGTGGAACTACCTGCACATCGAGCAGGACGTCCTGCCCTACCTGCGGGAGAAGGGCGTGACCGAGGAGCAGGTCACCGCGATGCTCATCGACAACCCCCGCCGCCTCCTGGGCGGGTCCTGACCCGGATCAGCGCTGGCCGGCCCGGAGGGTGATGAAGAGGCCCTCGGCCTCGGCGCAGAGGGTGTCGCCGTGGTGCAGCGAGCCCTTGATGAAGCGCTTGCGGCCCTCCTCCCGCACGAGGTGCGCCTCGAAGCGGAGGTCGGCGTCGATCGGGGTGACCGACCGGTAGTCCACGTGCAGGTAGGCCGTGCGGGCGGGGTTGCGGCCCCCTCCGTTGGAGACGCGGCCCAGGAGGGAGTCGAAGAGCAGGGGGATGGCGCCGCCGTAGACGGCGCCGTTGCGGCCCAGGTAGTAGCGCCCGAACCGGACGCGGCCGCCGAGGGAGTCGGGCTCCTTGGAGTCGATGTGGAGGACGGGGATCAGCGTCTGGGCCCGGCCCGGCACGTCGATGCGGCCGACGATCTGCTCGTGTTCGGGCACCTGGTGGCCGCGCAGCTCGGTGTTGAAGAGCTCGACCTGGCGGAGCATCTCCTTGACGAGCTCGGGGGGCGCGTCCGCGCCGGTCATCAGGTCGTGGAACTCGCGCACGGCCTCGGCCAGCCGGGGGAGGTCCGGCCCGCCGCGGTCGGCGGGCAGCGGGACGAGGTTCCAGTTCGGGTCGCCGGCGACCCCCCTGTCGAGGGTGTCAGTCATGGGGAATTCATATCCGATCCGGCGGACCGCGGCGTATACCGGGTCCGCCGGATCTCTCCCTTCAGGGAAGGGGGATTCCCCGTTCCCGCAGGACCGCCTCGGTGTCGGCGCCGCTCTCCGGGGCGGGGGGCACCGGCCCGCCCCGCCGTGCGGGAGCCGCGACGGGGACGGGACCCCGTTCGGTGTCCACGGCCCAGCCGCCGGGGACGGGCCGTGCGACCGGGCCGGGCCCGGAAGGTCGCGCGTCGAGGGTCGCGGCGACGACGTCGGTCATCGACACCTCCCACAGCACGCCGCCCCCGCCGGCGGGCGCGGTGGCGGCCAGGACCGCGGCGGTCAGGCCCGTCAGCGGGTCGGCCAGCGCGTCCCCGCAGAACACCGGGCCCCGCTCATCCCAGGCGACGGCTCCGGCGCAGGCGGCCACGTCGTCGCCGAAACCGACGCGGTCGGCGGTCCGGCCGTGGGAGGTGATGGACACCCACGTCTTGCCCGCCTCCACCGCCGCCGCGGCGTCCAGGCCCCACCGGGCCAGCGCGCGCGGGCGGGAGGCCTCGATGACGATGTCGGCGGCGACCGTCAGCTCCGCCAGCGCCCGGCGCCCGGACGGCGTGTCAGGGTCGAGGACCACCGAGCGGTGGCCGGAGTGCAGCAGGTCGTAGAAGGCGCGGTTCCCCCGGCGCGCCCCGTCGGGCCGGGACGGCGTCTCGACCTTCACGACCCGGGCTCCGGCCAGCCCCAGCAGATGGGCGCACAGCGGACCCGCCCACAGAGCGCTGAAGTCGACGACCAGCGCGCCTTCGAGCGGGCGCGGCGCGGCGGGGGAGGGCACTTGCGGCGCGGACGGACGGCGGACCGGCCCGGCCGCCACGCCCAGCAGCGCGGCGCGCTCGGCCAGCTCCGCTCCCGGATGCGCCGCCAGCCAGCGGGCGAGCGCCGGCCACGGCTCCTCGCCGGGCTCGGCGAAGGCCAGCGCGGCCAGCAGGTCGGGATCGCCGGGCCGGGCGCAGGAGACCGCCGCCCAGCCGTCGGCGGTCGGCAGCAGCCGGCAGCTTCCCCCCGCCGAGACCGCGCCCTGCCGGGAATGTCCGGTATAGGCGGCGCGCTCCGCGAGCAGCCGCGGCCCGTCCACCCGCACCGGGCGGCCGGTCCGCGCGGTGGACTCCGCCAGCAGCCCCGCCAGCTCGGCGGCCCGCGCGGCGGCGCTCCCCGGCGGGACGAGCGGCGGCCCTCCCGGGCGGCCGGTCAGCGCCATCACACCGCTGCGCGCCCAGACCGCCACCGTCATCGGCTGCTCCGCATGGCCCGACGATACACTCGCGGAGCAGGAAGATCATCGAAGGCGGAGCACAGATGAACGGCCCTCTCCTGCTGTCGGTCGCCGACCTGGCCGACGGCGCCGCGCACGCCCCCCTCCTCGGTCCCGACGCGGCGCCGGCCGACCCCCTGATGGGGATCGACCTCTCCTCGGCGCCCTCCGCGCCGGTCCTCTCCCGGGCCGTCGAGCGGGCCGGCTCCCACGACCGGCTGCTGGTCGGCGTCCACGCGGGCCGCGGCCTGACGGAGGCGGCCCGCGCCCTGGCTGCCCACCTCGACCTCACCCTGATCCGGTCCGGCCGCACCGCGCCCCGCACCTACGTCGGCGTCGCCGACCCGGAGGCGGCCCTGGCCGGGCTGGGGGAGGGCGTCTCCGCCGACCCCCGCGCCTCCTTCGTCCTGGGCGGGGTGCTGCGCGCTTCGGCCGCGCTGCCCGTCGCCGAGGCGCTGGACGTGGAGTCCTTCGCCTACTCCACCCTGCTGGCGGGCCCGGAGTTCGCCTCCTGGCTGGCCGGGCGCGGCAGCGTCGCGCCCCCGCCGGAGGTCGCCGAGCCCGTGCTGGCGGCCCGCGAGGGCGACACCCTGCGCCTGACGCTCAACCGCCCCGAACGCCGCAACGCCTACGGCCGCCTCCTGCGCGACGCCCTGGTGGAGGGCCTCGCGGTCGCCGAGTCCGATCCTTCGGTCCGCCGCGTCCTGCTGGACGGCGCGGGCCCGGTCTTCTGCGCCGGAGGCGACCTGGCCGAGTTCGGCACCACCCCCGATCTGGTCACCGCCCACCTCGTGCGCACCCGGGGGGGCGCGGCCCTGCCCCTGCACCGGCTGCGCGACCGCCTCACCGTCCGCGTCCACGGCCGGTGCGTCGGCGCCGGCGTCGAACTGCCCGCCTTCGCGGGCACCCTGATCGCCGACCCCGCCGCCACCTTCCGCCTCCCGGAGATCGCCATGGGCCTGATCCCCGGCGCGGGCGGCACCGTCAGCCTCCCGCGCCGCATCGGCCGCTGGCGCACCCTCTACCTGGCCCTCACCGCCGTGGAGCTCGACGCCCCCACCGCCCTGTCCTGGGGCCTGGTCGACCGCCTGGCCTGAGGGGCGGCCCGCGGCGCGGGCACGCGGCCGGAGCACGGGCCCGGCGCGGGGCGGCGCGCCGGAGCGGACCCGGGTGGGCCACGGACGCCGGGGGCTGGGACCATGGCCGCATGGAGATCGAGACCGCGGCGGGGCCCGCGGCCGTCGTGGTCGACGAGGTGGCGGACCCGCGGCTGCTGGTGGTGCTGACGCACGGGTCGAACGGGAGCGTGGACGCGCCCGACCTGCTGGCGGTGCGGGCGGTGGCGCTGGAGCTGGGCGCGGCGGTGGCGCGGGTGACGCAGCCGTTCCGGCTGGCGGGCAGGCGGGCGCCGGGCGCGGCCGCCAAGCAGGACGCGGCCTGGACGGAGATCGTCCAGGCGCTGCGTGAGCGTCATCCGCACCTCCCGCTGGTGCAGGGCGGGCGCAGCAACGGGGCACGGGTGGCGTGCCGGACGGCGGCGTCCCTGGGCGCGACCGGGGTCCTGGCGCTGGCGTTCCCGCTGCACCCCCCGGGCAGGCCGGAGAAGAGCAGGGCCGCCGAGCTGCGCGGGGCGGGCGTGCCGGTCGTGGTGGTCAACGGCGACCGCGACCCCTTCGGGATGCCCGCGGCGCCGGACGCCGCCGCGGTGGTGGCGCTGCCCGGCGAACGGCACGACCTGGCCAGGGACCCCGCCCGGGTGGGCGTCGCCGTGGAGCCGTGGCTCCGGCGCTGGCGGGGCTGACGGGACCGGGTGAGAGAAGATCACCCGAACTGACTAGTCAGGTCTGGCCGGGCCTGATCCGCGGGCTCAGGCCGCGGAGGTGGCGTGCACGTCCGTCGGGCGGTGCGGCGCGATGATCCCGCCGTCGGGCAGCAGCTCACCGGTGTCGTCGAACACCACCACGCCGTTGCACAGCAGGCTCCAGCCCTGTTCGGGGTGGTTGGCCAGAGTGCGGGCGGCGTCGCGGTCGGGGTCGTCGGACGAAGGGCAGGACGGCTGGTGCGGGCACATCGGCGTGCCTCCGGTTCTCACTCTCGCGGGTTTGTGTCTTGTGTCACGTTGGACGTGTACCAGTGTGCAACGGTTCGGCCTTTCATGGACATAGTCCGATGGGACTGTTGTGACGACCTTTCCCTGGAGGCGGCACCACCGCGACCTACGATGGCGTTCCCCACGAGGAAGGGCACGAGTGCGCGTCGCGTTGTTCGTCAGCTGTGTCAACGACGCCCTGTACCCGCGGACGGGCAGGGCGGTCGTGCGGTTGCTGGAGCGTCTCGGCCACGAGGTGGTCTTCGAGCCCGGGCAGACCTGCTGCGGGCAGGTGCACTGGAGCACCGGCTACCACCGGGAGGCCGCGGGCCTGGCGGCGCGGTTCGCCGAGGTGTTCGGCGGCCACGAGACGATCGTGACGCCCTCGGCGTCCTGCGCGGCGGCGGTGCGGACGGCGCATCCGCGGCTGACGGGCGGCGGGGCGCCGCCCGTCTACGAGCTCACCGAGTTCCTCGTGGACGTGCTGGGCGTGACGGACGTCGGCGCCCGCTACCCGCACCGGGTCGCCTACCAGCCCACCTGCCACTCGCTGCGCGCCTGCGCCCTGGGCGACAGGCCGCTGCGGCTGCTGCGCGCGGTCCGCGACCTGGAGCTCGCCGACCTCCCGGACGCCGGTGAGTGCTGCGGGTTCGGCGGGGCGTTCGCGCTGAAGAACGCCGACACCGCGGTCGCGCTGGGCGCCGACAAGGTACGGCACGTGCGCGGCACCGGAGCCGAGGTGGTGTGCGCCGTGGACGACTCCTGCCTGGCCCACATCGGCGGCATGCTCTCGCGGCTGCGCGCGGGCGTCCGCGCCGTGCACCTCGCCCAGATCCTGGCGGCGACGGGTCCGGGCGAGGAGGCGGAGGCCAGGTGACCGCAGCGAAGCGAGGATCGGCCGGTCTCCCCGCGGGGGCCCGGGGGTCGTCCCCCGGAGGGACGGGGCCGACCGCGGCGAAGCGAGGATCGATCGGCCTCCCCGCGGGGGGCCGGGGGGCGTCTCCCGCGGAGGCGGGGATGACGGCGCCGTCCCGTCCCGTGCGGTTCGCCGACGCCGCGCGGACGGCGCTGGCCGCGCCCGCCCCCGGGGCGGACGTCTCCCGCGCGCGCAGGGCCGAGATGGTGGCGGAGCTGCCCGACTGGGAGGAGCTGCGCCTGGCGGGCGAGGCGCTGCGCGACAGCGCCCTGCACCATCTCGACACCCTGCTGGAGACGCTGGAGGCGGCCGTGGTCGCGGCGGGCGGGACGGTGCACTGGGCGCGGGACGCCGCCGAGGCCCGCCGGATCGTCACCCGCCTGGCGTCGGCCGCCGGGCGGGGCGGCGCCGTGGAGCTCCCCTCGCCGCTCACCCGCCGGATCGACGCGGCCGGTGCGCTCGCCGACGCGGGAGCCGTCCTGCACCGGATCGGGGAGTCGGCGCGCGAACGCCTCCTGGAGGCGGACGTCGCGGTCTCGGGCGCGCGCTTCCTGGTGGCCGAGACCGGCACGGTGGTGGCGTTCGAGCCGGACGAGGACGCGCGCGTGTGCCTCACCCTGCCCCGGACGCTGATCACCGTGGCGGGCATCGAGCAGGTCGTGCCGCACCTGCGCGACCTGGAGGTGCTGCTGCGGCTCCTGCCCCGCTCGGCGGGGGAGCGCATGAGCCCGTACGCCGCCATGTGGACGGGCGTCACCCCCGGCGACGGGCCTCGGGAGTTCCACCTGGTGCTGCTGGACGACGGGCGCGCCGCCGCGCTGGCGGACGGGACGGGCCGCACGGCGCTGCGCTGCGTGGGCTGCTCGGCCTGCCTGCGGGTGTGCCCGGTCTACGGGCGGGTCGGCGACGCCCCCTACGGGGAGCTGCCCGGCCCCATCGGCGCGATCCTCACCCCCCAGCTGCGCGGGATCGAGGGCGCGCACGAGGCGTCGCTGCCGTTCGCCTCCACCCTGTGCGGGGCGTGCGCGGACGTCTGCCCCGTCCGCATCGACATCCCCGGCGTCCTGGTGCACCTGCGGGCCCGGGTCGTGGAGTCCCGGCGCCGCCGCCCGGTGCCCACGCCGGAGCTGGCCCTGATGCGCGCCGCGGCCTGGACGATGGGCGACCGGCGGCGGTACGAGCGGACGCTGGCCGGGCTCACCCGCTGGGGCGGCCTGCTGCCCGGGGGCCTGCTGCGCGGGATGCCCGTCCTGCCGCTCCTGCTGGGCCGCTGGACCGACGCCCGGGACCTGCCCGTCCTGCCCGGCCGCGCCTTCCGCGACTGGTGGAGGGCGCGCCGGTGAACGCGCGCGAGGAGATCCTGCACCGCGTCCGCGAGGCGCTGGGCGCGGACCGGGGCGCCGGGTTCCCCGAGCCGGCCGGCCGCCCCTGCCGTCCGGCCGGCGCCGGGCCCGGGCCGGGCGAGCTGGCGGACCTGTTCGCCGAGCGGGCCGC
>NZ_BAAAHH010000027.1:0-123495 GCF_039525175.1 Actinocorallia libanotica | reverse complement strand
GATCGAGCCAAAATTAAACACCTTCCGGACAATCCCATTGTAGTGGGACCACTGTCCGGAACCTTCGGGGCGCTTCAATCGTCAGGAAGTCCGTGCCATGCTCGGCAACGAGGACGGCTTCACACAGACGCATGAAGTCCTGCGGGTTCGTGATGAGCTCGATCTGCGCTTCAAGATTCATCGCGGCCCGTGCTCATGGTCGCCACCTTCTCCACCGGAGTCCCCTCTCCCAGCCAGGACGCCTCTCAGCCCAGCCGACGATCGTTTCTGCTACCAGCGACATGTCGTTAGAGATAGCCTGGAAATGCGATCGGACATCACCCTGCCGGTACTCGACGACGAGCCCTTGCGAGTCGCGAGCCACCTGAATGAACGTCTGGCCATCCGGATCATGCATCCACTCGACGATGAAGTAGTCCTCATCCCTGTTCACGACGTCCTCCACGAGAAGACGCAGGAGACTCACAGGAGGCTCGTCATAGGAGAAGTCGGACTCAGTCGAAAGGCGCAGACCAGGCAAACGCATACCCACCATCATGCCGACTTCCCTGCGTCAACGAGCACCAGAACACAAGATCCCTCTTAAATGATACAAAGAGCCATAAACCACAACAGAGCTACTCTTTGGCTTCCAGGCCCACCCGAAAGACCAAAGTTCCAGCCCTGGCAGGCCAGCACCAACCGATCCGTAGCAAGATCAAGTTTGTCCAGGTCGGTCCAGCCATGACCTCGCGCCCTGCTCATGGCCACCGCGGCTATGAGCGTTACCACTGTTGTCCAGATGCGTTCGGGTCCGTTGTTAGCAACGGCGTTAGCGGCCTGAGCGCTTGGCCCGCGCTGCAAGTCGGCGCACATGCCGCTTGTACTGACCGGCTCTCGACCTCCGTGCTCGGCCGAGGTAGGGGTCGGACGACGGGAATCGAACCCGCGTGGTCAGCTTGGGAATCAATTGAAATCCACCCTCACCGGCTCTGACCTGCGAACCCATCTTCCGGAACACGGCACCCACAGCACTCGCGCTATTCGAGGACAAGCCGACCCGGACCGCAGGGGCCGCCAGGCCCCGAGGACCGGAAGCGGCGCGTCAGCCGATCACCCCCGACCATACGCCGAACCGACGCGGGTGCACGGCCGACCGGCAGAGGCAGCGGTGTCGGTCGTGCGATCGGGAACAGGTCGTGCTCGGTCAGATCGAAAGCCAGCGAGCACAGCACCCGGTACCGGGCGGACGGGGTATGCCGTCCGCTCTCCCATTGCTTGATCATCGCCACCAGACTGGACACGGCGGGAAGCCGACGCCTGGTCGGTTCGTCGGCGGCGTCGGCCAATCGGCGGGCCAGGTCGGCGCGTGACCAGCCTCGTGCCTCTCTGTGGGATCGCATCATCGCACCCGAATTCTCGGACATCGCGTGCACCGTTCCGCAAGGGGAAGGAGCAGGTCCTTCCCAGGGCCTTCCCCCAGTCTCCCCTGCCCTCCGCCGTTGAGGCAGCGCTTCACTGGACGTCATCCATCCGCTACCGAACGGAGGTTCGCTGGTGTGCGCAGCGACGACAGAAGACCTGCAGAACAACTGGCCCGACTGGCGCATCTGGCGCTCCAGCGGCGGGTCCTGGATGGCCACACGCCGCCGGACCCTGACCGTCGACGAAGTGAGCGAGGGTCTGGCGCACACCCTCATGGAAAACGCCGAACACGAACTCCTCGCCGAGCTCGACGAACAGCAGCGCATCGAGTCCAACCGGGATGGAATGAAGTGAGCCGTCCATCGTGGGTCGCGCTCGGTCGTCTGCGCTCCGAACTCAAGGGCTCCGATATCGTGCTCGCGCCCTCAGGCATCATGTCATTCGATGCCGTTCGAGTCGTCGGTCCTGTCGGCGAACTGCTCGTGTCCGTCCGCGCCCGTGACGAGGACGGCATCGACTTCCTCGCCGCGCCGGAACCCGACCTCCCTGACGGCCCATATGAGCCACTGGGCGCCGAGGAGCAGCTCACCGAGGTCGCCGGGATCATCCGACGCAGAGTCGGTGCGACATGAGTACCGGTTCGCTGATAGCGGTCTTGGCCGCGCTGACCCTCGCCGTGGACGTGGCGGAGCCGGGGCCGCCATCGCGACTCTTTCCTCCACGCGGATCGGGCATGCCGACCGGTACACCGAGACGGCGGACAAGGCCGATCCGGCGGGCCGGAGGCGGAGCGTACGAGCCGCCAGGCTCGGAGCACCGCCGAAAGCACCCCGACGCTCTTGAACGGAGCACGCTCTGAGGCTCTCGAACGGGTGAGAAGAACGCTCTGGAAGGCGGGGAGCGGGAGGGGCGGAGCCCCTCGCCCGGGGTCTGGGGCAGAGCCCCAGAAAGCAGGGCCCCGAGCGTAGCGAGGGACCGAGAGTGCGGAGGGCGGCGGTAGCCCGGCGGCAGCACGAAGGCCCTCCCCGTGACCGGGAAGGGCCTTCGACGTGGAGCCCCGTATCGGATTCGAACCGATGACCTGCTGTTTACAAGACAGCTGCTCTGGCCGGCTGAGCTAACGAGGCGTACAACGCTATGGGGGCATGGTAGCCGGAAATCACGTGTGCCGCTGGCGCGCCAGTTCGTAGAGCGCGATCCCGGCCGCGACCCCGGCGTTCAACGACTCGGCGTGCCCGAACATCGGGATGTGGGCGAGCAGGTCGCAGTGGTCGGTGACCAGGCGGCTGAGTCCCTTGCCCTCCGAGCCCACGACGAGCACGAACGGCCCGTCGGCGGCCGGAATGTTCGCGATGGACGATCCCCCGTGAGCGTCCAGCCCCGCGACGAAGCACCCCGCGTCCTGGTAGGCCTTGAGCTGCCGCGTGAGGTTGGTGCAGCGGGCCACCGGCATGTTGGCCAGCGTCCCCGCGCTCGTCTTCCAGGCCCCCGCGTTGACGCCCGCGCTACGGCGCTCGGGCAGCAGGATCCCGCTGGCCCCGAACGCCGAGGCGGACCGGACGATCGCCCCGAGGTTGCGGGCGTCGGTGACCCCGTCGAGCGCGACGATCAGCGGGGCCGTGCCCTGCAGGAGGTCGTCCGGGTGGGCGTAGCGGTAGGGCTTCACCTGGAGCGCGAGCCCCTGGTGGACCGCCCGGTCGGTCAGCCGGTCCAGCTCGGGCTTCCCGCACTCCAGCAGCGGAATGCCCCGGTCCGCGGCGATCTTGATCGCCTCGCGGACCCGCTCGTCGCTGTCCGCCATGTAGTACAGCGTCGTGCCCGGCACACCCTCGCGCAGCGCCTCCAGCACCGGGTTGCGGCCGTGGACGAGCTCGGGCGCGTCAGGCCGCCGCGTGGCCCCCGAAGACCGCTCGGCGGCACGCCCCTGCGCAGCACCAGCGCGCGAGGAACCAGGCTTGCGCGGTCCCAGGGTCTTGCTCCCGGTCCGGGACGCGTTCTTGGCGGCACGCGCCTTGACGCGCTTGCCGTGCCAGTGCCTGTCCTCGGCCTTGGCGGTGACGCTCGGGCCCTTCTTGCCCTTCTTGGTCATCTCCGCTGCCTCTCCCTGGAAAAAACCGTCCCTCCAGGGTATAGGCCCGCCCGCCCCCGGCGGACGGGATCAACCGCGCCGGATGTCGAACCGGGGTCCCTGCGGTGTGTCCTCCACCACGATCCCGGCCTCGGCCAGCCCGTCGCGGATCGCGTCGGCGGCCGCCCAGTCCTTGCGGGCCCGCGCCGCCTGCCGCTGGTCCAGCGCGACCTTGACGAGCGCCTCCACGACGGGGCGCAGGTCGTCCTCCCCGGCGGCGGACGACCACGCCTGCGGGTCGAACCCCAGCACGCCCGTCATGGCCCGCACCGCCGACGCGGCCTCCCGCACCGCCGAGGTGTCACCGGACGCCAGGGCGCTGTTGCCGGCCCGGACGGTCTCGTGCACGACGGCGAGCGCCTGCGGGACGCCCAGGTCGTCGTCGAGCGCCTCGATGAAGGGGGCGGGCAGGTCGGCGGACGGCTTGACGTCGCCGAGCGCCTCGGCGGCCCGGACGACGAAGCCCTCGATCCGCTGGTAGGCGGCGGCCGCCTCGTCCAGGGCGCCGGGCGTGAAGTCGATGATCGAGCGGTAGTGCGCCGACGCCAGGTAGTACCGGGCCTCGACGGGGCGCACCCGGGCCAGCAGGTCGTCCAGGTACACCACGTTCCCGATGGACTTGCTCATCTTCTCGCCGTCGATGGTGAGCAGCCCGTTGTGCATCCAGTACCGGGCGAACCCGTCGCCCGCGGCCTGGGACTGGGCGATCTCGTTCTCGTGGTGCGGGAAGATCAGGTCGACGCCGCCGCCGTGGATGTCGAAGGTCGCGCCGAGGTACTTGGTGGCCATCGCCGAGCACTCCAGGTGCCAGCCGGGCCGCCCCGGTCCCCAGGGCGTCTCCCAGCTCGGCTCGCCGGGCTTGGCGCCCTTCCACAGCGCGAAGTCGCGCGGGTCGCGCTTGAGGTCCTCGTTGGGGGTGTCGCCCGCCGAGCGCATGTTCTCGAGCTTCTGGTTGGACAGCCGCCCGTACCGAGCCGCCCACGACTTCACGTCGAAGTACACGTCGTCGCCGACGTTGTAGGCGTGGCCCTTCTCGATGAGCCGGCGCATCAGCACGATCATCTCGGGCACGTGCCCCGTGGCCCGCGGCTCGATCGTCGGGTCCAGGCAGCCGAGCGTGGTGTAGCCGCGGTTGAAGACCCTCTGGTTGGCCTCGGCCACCGCGAACCACGGCACGCCGGTCGCCTCCGCCACCGCGAGGATCTTGTCGTCGACGTCCGTGACGTTGCGCGCGAACGTCACCTCGTACCCCGAGCGCGCGAGCCACCGCACCAGCAGGTCGTAGATCACGCCGGAGCGCAGGTGGCCGATGTGCGGCGCGGTCTGCGGCGTGGCCCCGCACACGTACAGTCCGACCCGGCCCGGCTTCAGGGGCTCGAAATCACGGACGGTACGCGTGCTGGTGTCATAAAGGCGCAGGCTCACGGAAGCCAAGGCTACTAACAACTGGCGCGTTCGCGAGGTCGTTGAGCCGGTTGTCGCCAAGAGCCGCATAAGTGGCGCTTGGGCGGGGAAGATGGATCTTCCATACATTCGTCTTCCCCCGAGGCGTCATGAACCCCGCTTCCCGCTCGCAGCGCGCCCTCACCGTCGTCGGTTTCCTGGCCGCCGCCGGGCTCACCGCCGGGGCGTTCGTCCTCTCCTACGACGCCCTGCGCCTGCTGGCCCTGGCGGGCCTGAACGGCGACAACGCCGACCGGTTCGGCCGGTACTACCCGGTGGTCTACGACGGCCTGGTGGCGTTCGCCCTGCTGGCGGTCTTCGTCGCCCGCGACTCGGCCTGGTGGGTGCGCTGGACGCGCTGGCTGGTGCTGCTCGTCCTCGTGGCGGGCGGGATCGCGGCCTCGGTGCAGCACGCGCTGTGGGGCTTCGCGTCGATCGAGGGCACCGCGCTGGAGGCGGGCGTGGCGTCGGGGCCGTGGGTGGCCGCGCTGCTGGCGATCTGGTTGTGGATGTCGATGATCCGGCAGCTGCGGGACGGCGCGGCGCAGCGGCGTACGGGGCGGCGGGCCTCCGGCCGGCACCGGCCCTCACGCACCGTGAAGGCCGGCGACCGCCCCGGGAGGAACGATGACGCGCCCGCGCTGATCCCGGGCCTGGTCGTCGAACGCCCCGCCGGCGACCGCCCCGAGGAGCCCGTCGAGGACCGTCCGGAACGCCAGACGGACCCGCTGCCGCTGCCGACCGCCGAGGACCTGCCCGAGGAGTACCGGGAGCCGGCCGAACCGGAGCCGGAGCCCGACCCCGGCCCGTGGGACACGCCTTGGCCGGACGGCGCCCGCGACGCCCACGAGGCCGAGCCCCCGGACGACGAGGAGCCGCCCGCACCGCCCCGCCCGCCCCTGTCCCTGCCGACGGACGTGAAGCTGGTCGGCCGGAAGGAGGACGCGCCGGAGCCGGACGAGAACACGCTGAACTCGACGACCCAGCCGGACTTCCCCCTCCCGGGAGACCGCGAGCCCGTGGAGGACCGCCCCGGGGAGGACCTCCCCGACGAGGGGGACGCCGAGACGCCTGAGGACTGGGCCGCCTACTCCCCCGAGCGCAACCCCCCGTCCGGGACCTTCCGCAGCGGCCCCCTCCCGCCGGGGCGGGACTGACGGGCCTCAGCGGGGAAAGATCAGCGCCGTGGCGATCGCGGCGATGCCCTCGCCCCGCCCGGTCAGGCCGAGCCCGTCGGTGGTGGTGGCCGAGAGGCTGACGGGCGCCCCGTCGAGCACGGCGCTGAGCGTCCTCTCCGCCTCGCCGCGCCGCTTGCCGATCTTGGGACGGTTGCCGATCACCTGGATCGCGACGTTGCCGATCTCGTAGCCGGCCTCGCGCACCAGCCGGTGCACCTCGGTGAGCAGGACCGCGCCGGACGCCCCGTGCCAGCGGGGGTCGGCCGTGCCGAAGACGGCGCCGAGGTCGCCCAGCCCCGCGGCGCCCAGCAGCGCGTCGCAGGCCGCGTGGGCGGCCACGTCGCCGTCGGAGTGGCCCTCGATGCCGTCGCCCTCACCGGGCCATTCCAGCCCCGCCACCCACAGGGGGCGGCCGGAAGCGAACGGGTGGACGTCGGTACCGACGCCCACCCGTGGATGCTTCTGAGTCATGTGGGGTATTAAAGCCCACATCCCGGGGAAGACCCCCCGAGGAGAGGAGGATTCAGCCCGCGAGGACCTCGTCCAGAAGAGCCTCGGCCTTGTCCTCGTTGGTCTTCTCGGCGAGCGCGAGCTCGCTGACGAGGATCTGCCGCGCCTTGGCGAGCATGCGCTTCTCGCCGGCCGACAGGCCGCGCTCCTTGTCGCGCCGCCAGAGGTCGCGAACGACCTCGGCGACCTTGTTGACGTCGCCGGAGGCGAGCTTCTCCAGGTTCGCCTTGTAGCGCCGAGACCAGTTGGTGGGCTCCTCGGTGTAGGGCGCCCGCAGCACCTCGAACACCTTCTCCAGGCCTTCCTGGCCGACCACATCCCGGACACCCACCAGCTCGGCGTTGTCTGCGGGGACGCGTACTGTAAGGTCTCCCTTGTCGACCTTCAGCACCAGGTAGGTCTTGTCCTCACCCTTGATGGTGCGAGTCTCGATGGCTTCGATCCGAGCAGCCCCATGGTGGGGGTAGACGACGGTGTCGCCGACCGTGAAAGTCATGTGACAAGTACCCCTTCCGCTAGGGACTAGGATAGCACGCCCTGCTCACTCCCCGTACCGGACAACAGTACATTTCCGCAGGTCACGCCAGTAATTGGGGTCTTGACAAACCTTCGGACCGGTGCAAGGGCAGCCCCTGAGCTCATTGTTCTACCCCAGGGCAACATCTCTGCAACCTGTCGGCAACATGGAGAAACGTCCTTTCTCGGTCTGTTCACGCCTTCTGGAAGAACACCGATTTTCTCCACCCGGACCATGGCCCTCCGCGGGAGGCGGACCATACTGGAAACCGGGTGCGGCCGCCGGAGGCGAGGTGCGGCATGAGACAGGACGGCGAGGACGACTACGGTCTGCCCCGGGTCGACGTGGTGGTCCCGGACGACGCGCGCGAACTGGACGCCGACGTCGCCGCGTGGCGGCGCGAGGAGCGCGAGAGACGGCGCAGGGAGCGCGTGCGCCGCCTGCTGCGCCCGTTCACCCGCCACGGGCTCGCCCTGCCCGTCCTGGCCCTCACCGTGGCCCTGGCGCTCGCCAGCGGCATCCTCATCACCTTCTTCGGCCCCCGGCCCGTTCCGCAGAGCCCCGCGGCGCCCCTGGCCGCCCCCACCGCCGCGGTGGGCTCGGTCGGCGGACGGCTGCCGGACGTCCGGGTCGTGGTGAACGCCACCTCCCGGCCCGCCGAGACCCTCCGCCCCGCCCTCCTGGTGATCCTGCCGCCGGAGTGCGGCTGCGAGCAGCAGCTGCACGAGCTGGCGCGCCAGGCCGTCGGCCAGTCGCTGCGCTTCTACCTCCTGGCCGACCTGAGAGCCGACGACCGCAGCGTGCAGAAGGCGCACAAGGACCTCCGCCCCATGGTGAACCGCATCACGGAGGCGGTGACGGGGGTCGTCGACGACCCGCGGAACGCCCTGGCCGCCGCCTACCGCGCCCGGGGCCTCACGACGGTGACCGTCCGCCCCGACGGCCTCGTCTCCCAGGTCTTCCGCGACCTCGGACCCGTGATCGACGCCCGTCTCATCAAGGTCTGATCGCAGAAGTCACCCCCGGGCCCGAGCATCTGTACCCTCTCGCTACGATTCGTGCGGACAAACCTCCATTCACTACCGTCACAGCACTGTGCGTGCACTTCTGAGGAGCTCGTCGTCGTGATCCGCAAAGTCGCCCTGCTGGCCGTTGCCGGCTCTCTCGCCCTGACCGGATGCGGCGCGGGAAGCAGCGCGGAGAGCACCAAGCCCACGCAGCTGACCGAGGGCGTCAACCTCTCCCAGAACGGGATCGACGTCCGCAACCTCTTCGTGCTGGGCCCGGTGCCCGGCGCCAAGCTGCCGATCGGCTCCTCCCTCTCGGTGTACGGCACCCTGATCAACAACGGCTCCGGCCAGAGCGACGCCCTCACCGGCGTCACCGTCGCCGACGGCATGGTCGAGCTCGGCACCGTCAAGGGCGGCGCCGTCGAGCTGCCCCGCCACAAGGCCGTCGACCTCGCCAAGCCGGCCGCCGCCGCCGCCGCTCCGAGCGCGTCCCCGAGCACCTCCCAGTCGCCGTCCCAGGCCCCCACCGGGCAGGCCGGCCAGGCCGCCGAGCAGGAGGGCGGCTCCGTGGTGGTGCTGAAGAACACCAAGAAGGAGCTCCTCGGCGGCGAGTACCTCCGCCTGACCTTCCAGTTCCGCAACGCCCAGGCGATCACGGTGACCACCCAGGTGATCCCGGCCCAGGGCTCGTACTCCACCCTGGCCCCGTCGACCGCCGCCACGCCGTCGCCCGGCCAGAGCGCCTCCGCCCCGGCCGACGAGCACGGCGAGGCCGGCGACCACGGCGAGACCGGCGTCGAGGCGACCCCGGCCGCCAACCCCACCGCCTCCAAGAAGCCCAAGAGCAAGGAGCAGGAGCAGGAGCAGCACGAGAACTGACGCTCCTCCCCCGCACGCGAGAAGGCCCCCGGCAGGACGCCGGGGGCCTTCTCGCGTGCGCGGCTCAGGTCTCGAACTTGTAGCCCAGGCCGCGGACGGTGATGATGTGGCGCGGCTCGGACGGGGTCGGCTCGATCTTGGCGCGGAGCCGCTTCACGTGGACGTCGAGGGTCTTGGTGTCGCCCACGTAGTCGGCGCCCCAGACGCGGTCGATCAGCTGCATGCGGGTGAGGACGCGGCCGGCGTTGCGCAGCAGCACCTCCAGCAGCTCGAACTCCTTGAGCGGCAGCTGGACGGTGTCGCCGCCCACGCTGACGATGTGGCGCTCCACGTCCATCCGCACGGGTCCGGCCTCCAGCACGGCCGGGGCGAGCTCCTCGACGTCGCCCTGGCGGCGCAGCACCGCGCGGATGCGGGCGACGAGCTCGCGGGAGGAGAACGGCTTGGTGACGTAGTCGTCGGCGCCGAGCTCCAGCCCCACCACCTTGTCGACCTCGCTGTCCTTGGCGGTCAGCATGATCACCGGCACGTTGGAGCGGGAGCGCAGCTCGCGGCAGACCTCGGTGCCGGGCAGGCCCGGCAGCATCAGGTCGAGCAGCACGAGGTCGGCGCCGTGGCGGTCGAAGGTCTCCAGCGCGTCGGGACCGGTGGCCGCCACGGCCACCTCGAAGCCCTCCCGGCGCAGCATGTAGGACAGGGCGTCGCTGAAGGACTCCTCGTCCTCGACGACGAGTACACGGGTCACGGAGTGTCCTCCCGGACTGACGGATCTTGCGATGGTCGTTCAGGACGCGCGAGCGCCTGTGCCTTTGCGGACGGAGGGTGGTGCGGCAGGGGGAGCCGCAGGCTGAAGGTGGAGCCGGAGCCCTCCTTGCTCCAGACCGTCACCTCGCCCCCGTGCTTGGTGGCCACGTGCTTGACGATGGCCAGGCCGAGACCGGTGCCGCCGGTCTGGCGGGAGCGGGCCGGATCCACCCGGTAGAACCGTTCGAAGATCCGCTCCAGCTCCCGTTCGGGGACCCCGATGCCCTGGTCGGTGACGCTGAGCTCGGCGTACCCGTCCAGGACGCGGGTCTCGACGGTGACCCGGGTCCGCTCGGGGCTGTAGGAGACGGCGTTGTCGATCAGGTTCTTCAGGGCGGTGTTGAGCAGCTCCTGGTCGCCGAGCACCACCAGGTCCCCGGCGCCGGTGACGACCAGCTCGGTCTCCTTGGCCTCGGCCGCCATGCGGGCGCGGTCGACCGCCTCGGCGACGACGGCGTCCAGGGGGACGGGCTTCTCCTCGGCGAGGGGCTCGTCGCCCTGCACGTGCGAGAGCGTGATCAGGTCCTGGACGAGGCTGGACAGCCGCGCCGCCTCCAGCTGCATCCGCCCGGCGAACCGGCGGACGGCCTCCTCGTCGTCGGCGGCGGTCTCGACCGTCTCGGCCAGCAGCAGCAGCGCGCCGACGGGCGTCTTGAGCTCGTGGCTGACGTTGGCGGCGAAGTCCCGCCGGATCGACTCGACGCGGCGCAGCTCGGTGAGGTCCTCGGCGAGCACCAGCACCAGCCCCTGGACGCCCAGCGGCGCGACCCGCACCGCGAACCAGCGGGTGTCGTGCCGGGTGGGGCCCAGCTGGAGCTCGGTCTCGCGGATCTCGCCGTCCCGCTGCACGAGCCGGGACAGCGCCAGCAGCTCGTCCACCATGAGCCGGTCGTCCTTGACCATGCCCAGGGCGCGGGCGGCCGGGGAGGACCGGCGCACCCGGTCCTCGCGGTCGACGACCACGACCGAGAACGGCAGCACGCCCAGGACCGCGGCGAGCCCCTGGGGCAGCGCCGGGGCCGGGGCGGGGTCGGGGTTCCTGCGCCCCTGCGCCGTCTCGCTGACCCGGATCGCCAGCCCCGTCGCGAAGCCTCCGATCAGCCCGACCAGTCCGGCCAGGCCCGCGGCCATCTCGATGTTCACATGACGGATGTTAAGCCGCTTCTGGTGCGTCCCCGCACTACAGAAGGGCACCGGGTCAGGGCGTTCGCCCAATGTTCACCTGTATATCCGGTCCAGTTCACAGCGCCTGTGGAGCATGTGGGACGAGAGAATCGGCCGCACCCGGCGTGACCGTACGAGCACGAGGAATGATTTTGCGCGACGCGTACCACGACGAACTCGACGGCATCTCCCACAAGCTCGTGGAGATGACCCGTCTTGTCCGTTCCGCCATGGACCGGGCGACCACCGCTCTGCTGGACGCGGACGCCCGGCTCGCCGAGGAGGTCATCAGCGGCGACAAGGCCATCAACAAGATCGACCTGGAGATCGAGGAGACCGTCTTCGACCTCATGGCCCGCCAGCAGCCCGTCGCCGGCGACCTGCGCACCCTCATCACGTCCCTGCGCATGAGCGCCGACCTCGAGCGCATGGGCGACCTCGCCGCCCACCTAGCCAAGACCGCGCGCCGCCGCCACCCCGAGTCCTGCGTCCCCCCGGAGCTGCAGCCCACCGTCCTCCAGATGGGCCAGATCGCCGTCCGCCTGGTGGCCAAGGCCGGCAGCGTCATCGCCTCCCAGGACGTCGCCATGGGCCTGGAGCTGGACTCCGACGACGACGCCATGGACAAGCTCCACCGCAAGCTCTTCGACGTCCTCCTCTCCCCGAAGTGGAAGCACGGCGTCGAGAAGGCCGTCGACATCACCCTCGCCGGCCGCTACTACGAGCGCTTCGCCGACCACGCCGTCCACGTCGCCGGCGACGTCGTCTACATGGTCACCGGCCAGCGCCCCGAGGACATCATCGACGAGTTCTCCTGACGGACCCCACCTGGAAGGGCCGCGTCGCAGGACGCGGCCCTTCCCCTTGCCCTGGGGCGCCCCCGAGGGCGGCCGAAGATTTTCGGGAGCCGGTCCTACTGTTTGCGATCCGGCGGACGCGGTCACGTACCACCCTGCGACGATCTCCCGGCCCGGGCATGTGCCTGGACGCAGGACACCGGAAGAAACGTCTGCGGAGACGCGCTCGGCCACCTCCCCCCATGGACGCCGTCCCGCAGCCGCTCATGAGAGGAAGTGCCATGAACAACCTCGGTCTGCAGGGAAAGTCGGCCATCGTCACCGGGGGCGCCTCGGGGATCGGCGGGGCCGTGACGAAGCTGTTCGTCGAGCGCGGCGCCCGGGTCGTCGCCGTCGACCTGCAGCAGGAGGCCGGGGAGGCGCTCGTCCGCGAGCTGGGTGACTCCGTGGCCTTCCTGCGGGGCGACGTGTCCGACCCGGCCGTCGCGCGGGCGGCCGTCGAGCTGGCCGTCGAGCGCTTCGGGAAGCTCGACGTCCTGGTGAACAACGCGAGCGCGTCGCGGCAGAAGCCGTTCGAGGAGCAGACCGACGAGGACTGGGACCTCGCGATGAACTCCAGCCTGTACGCCACCCGCAACTTCATGCTCGCCGCCCTCCCCGAACTGAAGAAGACCGGCAACGCCTCGGTCATCAACTTCGGCTCCGGCGCCGGCCTCGACGGCCAGCCCAACCAGGCCTCCTACGCCGCGGCGAAGGAGGCCATCCGCGGCCTCAGCCGCGTCGTCGCCAACGAGTGGGCCCCCCACAACATCCGCGTCAACGTCGTCTGCCCCATGGCCCTGACCGCCGGCGTGGTCCAGTGGTCCAAGGCCCGCCCCGAGCAGTACGCCCAGTCCGCCGCCAAGGTCCCCCTGGGCCGCTTCGGCGACCCCGACCGCGACGTCGCCCCCATCGTCGCCTTCCTCGCCGGTGACGACGCCCGGTACATGACCGGCCAGACCGTCATGGCCGACGGCGGCGCCATCAAGCTCCGCTGACCCGCGCCCCGCGGCGAGGGCGGTGATCCGGGGGGAAGGCGAAGGGCCGCGCCGGGAGGCGCGGCCCTTCGCAAAGCGGGGGGTTACTTCTTGCCCTGGTTCTTGACGGCTTCGATGGCGGCCTTGGCGGCGGCCGGGTCGAGGTACTCGCCGCCGCGCTTGCGGGGGACGTAGTCGGCGTCGAGCTCGTACTTCAGGGGGATGCCGGTGGGGATGTTGAGGCCGGCGATCTCGTCGTCGGAGATGTCGTCGAGGTGCTTGACCAGGGCGCGCAGGGAGTTGCCGTGGGCGACGACCAGGACGGTCTTGCCGGCGGCGAGGTCGGGGACGATCTCGTCGTACCAGTAGGGCAGGAGGCGGTCCACGACGTCGGCGAGGCACTCGGTGCGGGGCACCAGCTCCGACGGGAGGGTGTTGTAGCGCAGGTCGCCGACCTGGGACAGGGGGTCCTTGTCGGCGATGGGCGGCGGCGGGGTGTCGTAGGAGCGGCGCCAGACCTGGAACTGCTCCTCGCCGAACTCCTCGAGGGTCTGCGCCTTGTTCTTGCCCTGGAGGGCGCCGTAGTGGCGCTCGTTGAGGCGCCAGGAGCGCTTCACCGGCAGCCACAGCAGGTCGGCGGTGTCCAGCGCGATGTTCGCGGTGCGGATCGCGCGCTTGAGGAGGGACGTGTGCAGCACGTCGGGGGTCACGTCGGCGTCGAGGAGCAGCTCGCCCGCCACCGCGGCCTCGCTCTCGCCCTTCGCGGAGAGGTCCACGTCCACCCAGCCGGTGAACAGGTTCTCCGCGTTCCACACACTTTCGCCATGCCGGAGCAAAACCAAGGTCGCCATGGTCGCCAATCCTAGCGAGAGGGGGCTGGTCAGCGGTTTTTGGGATCGGCGAAACGGGCGAAGGCCTGCAGGTTGGCCAGGGACTCACCGCGGGAGACCCGCCAGTCCCACTCCTTCTGGATGGAGGTCTTGAAGCCGAGCTCCAGGGCTCGGTCGAAGTTCTCGTCGCTGTAGGCCAGCACGCAGCCGAGGATCCGGTCGATCTCCGCGGGGTCGGACGCCGCCGACAGGGGGATCTTGCCGGTCAGGTAGACGTCGCCGGTCTCGTCCAGGGTGAACGACAGGCAGTACATGCGGCCGTTCTTCTCCAGCAGCCAGCGGTAGAACTGCGCGTGGTTCTCGTCCGGCTGGCGGCAGAAGAACGCCTCCACGTGCACGCTGTAGGGCCCGACGATCAGCCACGCCATCGTCGCCAGCTTGTGCTCTCCGGGGAGTTTGACGAAGAAGGCGCCCTCCCTGGGGACCTCGTACGTCAGCTCCGAGTCCTCCAGGACCTTCCGGATCGTCTCAACGGCCGCCTCTACCGCGCTCATGCGCACACCCGATCGTTCACAGCGCTTTTGTATACCCCCAGAAGCCTTTCCGCAGTCGCGTCCCACCCGAACACACGGGCGTGACGTACGGCTCCTTCGCCGAGCCGGGCGCGCAGCAGCGGTTCGTCCGCCAGTTTCTCCAGGACGACGGCGTAGTCGCGGGGGTCGTGTCCGTTCACCAGAAAGCCGGAGACGCCATGTCCGACGGCCGTGCGCAGTCCTCCCACGGCCGAGGCCACGACGGGCGTACCGCACGCCTGAGCCTCTACGGCGACCAGCCCGAAGGACTCGTTGTGGGACGGCACCACCGCGACGTCCGCGGCCTGGTACCACCGGGCGAGTTCCGGCTGGGCCTGCGGCGGCTCGAACCGGACGACGTCCGTCAAACCCAGCCGGGCCGCGAGCTT
Source organism: Actinocorallia libanotica (assembly GCF_039525175.1). Lineage (NCBI taxonomy): Bacteria > Bacillati > Actinomycetota > Actinomycetes > Streptosporangiales > Thermomonosporaceae > Actinocorallia > Actinocorallia libanotica. The sequence goes on along the minus strand of NZ_BAAAHH010000027.1, from coordinate 108,854 downwards.
CTGGAGCTCTTCGGGGCGCTCCTTCCCCGACCCGGACGGCCCTCCCACGATCACCACGACCAGCCGGGAACGGAGTTCGGGACGGCGTTCCAGCAGTTCAGCCGCCGCCCGTACGAGCACGTCGGGCGCCTTCAGGGGCTGTATCCGCCCCACGAAGAGCAGCACGTAGGCGTCTCGGGGCAGGTTCAGCCGCCGCCGGGCCTCTTCCTGGCCGCCCGGGCGGAAGACCTCCAGGTTCACGCCGGGCGCCACGGTCTGCACCCGCCGGGAGTCCGCCTCGTAGAGGTCGACGAGCTCGCGCGCCTCGTCCGAGGTGTTGGCGATCAGCTGGTGGGCGTCCGCGACGATCTGCTCCTCGCCGGTCACCCTCAGTACGGGCTCGGGCGCGTCTCCTGCGGCCAGGTTGGCGTTCTTGACCTTGGCCAGCGTGTGCATGGAGTGCACCAGAGGCACGCCCCAGCGGTGCGCGGCGACCCAGCCGGGCTGCCCGGAGAGCCAGTAGTGGGAGTGCACGAGGTCGTAGTGGCCCGGATCGTGGGCGGCCTCGACCCGCAGCAGCCCCGAGGTGAACTGGCACAGCTGCCGGGGGAGCTCCCGCTTGTCGAGCTCCTCGAACGGCCCCGCCGTGAGGTGGCGGACCAGCACGCCGGGCGCCAGCTCCACCGCCGGGGGCAGCCGCCGGGAGGTCGCCCGGGTGAAGATGTCGACCTCCACGCCCCGTTCGGCCAGCCGTTTCGCGGTCTCCACGATGTAGACGTTCATGCCTCCCGCGTCACCCGTGCCGGGCTGGTCGAGAGGCGAGGTGTGCACGGAGAGCGTCGCGACCCGACGGACCACGGGACCTCGCTTCGGTCGAGAACAGAACAATCCGGTCACTTGAAACTACCTACGAACCAGGCTTGTTCCCCCACCCACCCCCGGACACTCGCGGCGTATACGCCAATATGGGATATATGCGCAAAACTGCTGTGATCACCGGTGCGAGCAGCGGCATCGGCGCGGCCACCGCCCGCCGCCTGGCCGCCGAGGGTTTCGACGTCGTGGCCGCGGCCCGCCGCCGCGACCGCCTGGACGAGCTGGTCGAGGAGATCGAGGCCGCCGACCCCGCGGGCCGGCGCGGCTTCGTCCGGGCCGTCACCCTCGACGTGACCTCGGAGGACTCCGTAGCCGCCCTGGCCGCCGGGCTGAGCGCATGCCACGTCCTAGTCAACAACGCCGGCGGCGCCCACGGCCTGGAGTCCGTCGCCGAGGCCGTGACCGAGGACTGGCGCCTGATGTACGACACCAACGTGCTGGGCCTGATGCGCATGACCCGCGCCCTGCTGCCCAAGCTGGTCGCAAGCGGCGCCGGGCACGTGGTGAACGTCACCTCCCTGGCCGGGCACGTGCCCTACGTGGGCGGCGGCGGCTACAACGCCGCCAAGCACGCCGCGGTCGCCGTCAACGAGGTGCTGCGCCTGGAGCTGGTCGACCAGCCCGTCCGAATCACCGAGATCGCCCCCGGGATGGTCAAGACCGAGGAGTTCTCCCTGGTCCGCTTCCGCGGCGACGCCGCGGCCGCCGAGCGCCCCTACGAGGGCGTCGAGGCGCCCCTGGTCGCCGAGGACGTCGCCGACTGCGTCGCCTGGGCCGTCACCCGTCCCGAGCACGTCAACATCGACCGCATCGACGTCCAGCCGCGCGCCCAGGCGGCCCCCCACCGGATCCACCGCACCGGCTAGCCCGGCCGCGCCGCTTCCCCTAGGGTTTTCCCCGCAGATCCCCCCATAGCAGGAGGAAGCAACATGCGGATCGTCGTCGCCGCCACGGTCGTCGCGGGGGTGCTGCTCGTGCCGCAGTCCGCCTCGGCCGCCCCGGGCTGGAAGAACCTCGGGAGCAAGGCCTTCAAGGGCGCGGGCGCGCTGCTGCAGGTCGCGGCGGTGAACAAGAAGACGGTCTTCGCGATCAACGAGAACGGGAAGCCGTTCCACTGGAACGGCAAGAAGTGGACGGCGAAGAAGGCGCCCTTCAAGTTCCGGCCGACCGGGATCGCCGCGAGCGGGCCGCGCAGCGCCTGGGCCGTGGGCTACGCGGGGATCACTCCGGTGGCGGCGCACTGGAACGGAAAGAAGTGGAAGAAGGTCGGTTACCAGGGGGCGAAGTTCGGCCCGCTGGACCTCCCGCTCGTTCCGCTGTCCCTCTCGGCGGGCCGGGACGGCAGCGTCTGGTCCGTGGCCGGGCTCAACTCCAAGAACGACGGCGCCAGTGCGGTGCGCCGCTGGAACGGCAAGTCCTTCGTGAACGTGAGCGTGCCGGGCGCGGCGGGCGCCTCGCTGACGGCGGTTTCCGTCCGGAACAAGGACGACGTCTGGCTGGCCGGGACGACCACCGCCAACGGCACCCAGGCCGTGGCGACCGTGCTGCGGCTCAACGGCGGCAAGTGGAAGCAGGTCGCCGCGCCCGGAGGCCAGTGGGGCACCGTCGGCCAGCCGCACAACATCATCCAGGAGATCGCCGTCGCCGGACCGAAGAAGGTGTGGGCGATCCGGGCGCAGAACGGCGGCGGCCTGCTGCGCTGGAACGGCGCCAAGTGGTCCGAGGCGGCCACTCCGCTGATCTCGCACTACGCCCTCACACCGGACGGCGGGAGCGGCGCCTGGACGATCCCCTCCCCCGGCACGGGCAAGACGAGGTCGCAGTACCTGCACTGGGCCGGCAAGTGGCGCACCCTGCGCGGCCCCGACCGCAAGAAGAACACCTACATCCACGACATCGCGCAGATCCCCGGCTCCAAGCAGGTCGTCGCCGTCGGGAGCGTCGAGAAGGACGGCAAGCAGCTGCCGATCGTGGAGATCTACCGGTAGGGCGCGACCGCGTCCCACGGCAGGGTCAGCTCGCCCAGCCGCCAGCGGCGGCGCCCGCCGTGCGGGGGCCGGGTGAGCAGCGGCCAGCGCCCCCCGGCCAGCTCGACCGTCGACAGCCAGCGCTGCCGGGGCCCGAACACCGACTGGGGCGCCGCCACGGCCCAGGCGCGGTCCAGGTCCCGCAGGAGGTCGTAGACCCGCTCTCCGGGCACGTTGCGGTGGATCAGGGTCTTGGGGAGCCGCTCGGCGAGGGCGGAAGGGCGGGGCAGGTGCCGCAGGTCGGCGGCGAGCGTGAGGGTCGCGGGACCGTTCCGGTCGAGCGAGACCCAGGCGTGCCGCCGCCCGATCTCGTCGCAGGTCCCCTCGACGAGGGTCCCGCCGGGGGCCAGCCCCTCGCGCAGCCGGTCCCACACGCGCCAGGCGGTGTCCTCGTCGTACTGCCGCAGCACGTTGGCCGCCCGCACCAGGTCCGGCGGCCGTTCGACGGGCAGTTCGAAGCCGCCGAGCCCGAACGACAGGCCCGGATGGCGCTCTCCGTGGGCCTTCAGGAAGGCTCTCGCGGCGTCCACGCGCTCCTGGGCTATCTCCAGCCCCACGACCCTCACCTGCGGCCGTACGGCCCTCAGCCGCTCGTACAGCTCCACGGTCGTGACGGGTGAGGCCCCGTACCCCAGATCGACGACCAGGGGCCGCTCCGGGAGGCGCAGGGTGGCCGCCATCCACAGATCCTGGCGCCGCAACCGGTTGGCGTTGGTGGTCCCCCTGGTCCTCTCCCCCTCCGGCCTACGCGCACGCACGCCGTCAAAGGTAAGGGCTCAGCGGATCGTTCGGTGCGCGTCAGCGCGCATCAGCCGCGGGTGGCACGCCGCCAGGCGTGCGTCTCTCAGCGGAATGCTTCGAGCATCGGGAACTTGTGCTCCTTGGGTTTCTGCTGCTGGAGGCCGCCGACGGAGACGACCCGCGAGGTCCCCGGGATCAGTTCGATGTCGCCGAGGCCGACGACTCCGTTGCGGCGCGGGCCGGTGAAGGACTTCCAGCGGCCCTTGCTCCAGCGCAGGTAGGGCGCGGCCTTGGCGTCGGAGCGGCTGTAGGGCAGCAGCCAGACGCCGCCCGCGCCGTCCTGGGTGAGGGTCAGCGCCCCGACGCCGCCGGGCAGTCCGCGTTCGCCCGCCTTCTTGCCGTCCCAGCGCAGCAGCTTGGTCTTCGTGGAGCCGCGCAGCGCCCACGCCTTCCCGGGCACGTCCACGACGATCTTCGTGATCGCCTTGCTCTGCTGGGAGGAGGTGCCCTTCAGCGGGATGCGCCGCCATTTCCTGCCGTTCCAGCGCAGCAGCAGGGACTCGTACGCGTCCTCCCCCACCCGGCGGCTACCGCCCAGCCAGATCTCCCGCTTGGAGAAGGCCGCGACGGCGGCCAGGGAGGAGCCGGACGGCAGCGGCACCTTCACCGGTCGCCACCTGCCGTCCTTCCAGCGCTGGACGGTGTTGGTGCCGTCGAACACGTTGCGGGCGACGGAGACGGCGGTGCCGTCCGGGGCCGCGGCGAGGTCCACGGGCGCGCCCGGCCCCGGGAAGGCGACCTCACGCCACTTCTTGCCGTTGTAGTGGAGCGCGTGCGCCGCGGAGAGCGTCACGCCGGTGGCCCAGGCCTGCCTGGGGCCGGAAACGGCCAGGCCGGCCGGGACGAATCCCCAGCCGGCCTTGGCGCGCGTCCACTTCCTGCCGTTCCACTTCCACAGCGCGAGTTCGTTGTCCGGGCCCTCCACCCCGGCGGCCCACCCGTGCCTCTCGTCGGCGAACTCGATCTGGTTGAGCGATCCGACGAGCCGCGGTGCCGGTCCCTGCTGGACGCGCCATCGCGGCTCGCCCTTCGGCGCGGCGTGCACCGCCGCGCCGGTCGCTCCGGCGGTCAGGACCGCGGCCAGCGCCGCCGATCCCGCGACTCGTCCGATCATCGCTACTTCCCCACGTACGGTCGGGACTGCGCCAGGGCGCCCGACAGGGCGAAGGTGAAGGCCCGCATGGAGTCGGCGAACTTCGACAGGTCCCACTCCGCGGGGCCCTCGTACCAGTAGAGGTTGTCGCCGCCCTGCACCCCCGCGTCCTCCACGGTCCTGGCCCAGGGTCCGACGACGTCGAAGACCACTGCGTAGGGAAGATAACGGGAAAAGAGGGCAATCCGCTGCCTGTCCGGCACTTCGGCCGCCTCTCCTCGCCGGAGGTGGTCACGGAAGCCCAGCGTGTGCGCCAGGACCGTGGAGCCCTTGCCGGTCTTGGCCGGCATGTGCTTGCCGAAGAGGATCATCGCCAGACCGAAGGCGAGCGCCGCCAGACCCACCAGCGCGTAGTTGGTGAGGATCGCCAGCGCCACCGTCCCCACCGCCGCCAGCGCCGTGACGACGTACCCGGCGACCGTCCAGCGGGACCGGACGGCGTCCGGCCGCCGGGCGAACCAGCCCTGCTTCACCACGTCCTCGTACAGCGCGTTGCGCACCTGGGCGAGCTTGTGCGCGAAGGTGCCGCCCAGCTGGGACAGCCGGACGCGCTCGCCCATGAGGAACAGGCCGTCGTAGAGGATCTGCTCGTACGGGTGCAGGTCGTTGACCGGGCGGTTCAGCTTGCGCAGCGCCCAGTCGCTCTTGCCCTCCTCCTCCTCGACCAGGAGGTAGCCGCGCACGGCGAGGTCGATGATACTCGCCGTCACGTCGATGACGTCGGCCTGCTCGTCGATCAGCGTGCCGATCTGGCCGGGGCGCACCCCGTCCGGCGGCTCGAAGCCGGCCTGCCCGTCGCCCGTGGCCGTCAGCGGCACCCGGACGCCGGAGTCGGCGCGCTTGTCGCGGCCGCGCAGGAAGTACAGCAGCGCCACCCCGCCGACCAGCAGGACGAGCAGGGCCGCCAGCGCGCCGCCCGTCACCGCGTTGATGGCGAAGGACGTCGCCAGCGTCTTGCGCTCGGCGTAGGCCGGGCCGCCGCTGGTCGCCTCCGGCGGCAGTCCCGCCACGACCGTCAGGTACTCGTCGGGGAACATGTTCTGCTGCCCGTAGACCGCCTGCCGCCGCTTCATCCGCGTGCTGAACTCGCTGCACCCGATGACGCTGCCGAGCGTGCCCGCGAAGCAGTTGACGTTGCGGATCATCGTCTCCGCCTGGAGGGTCGCCGTCCCCTCCTGCACGGGCACCTGCCAGCCGCCGACGGCCGTCCAGCGCACCTCCTGGCCCTGCGGGAGCGGCAGGACCGCGCCGACGACGTCGTATTCGAGCGTCACGGTCCGCTGCCCGGCCGCCTGGGGGCCGCTCACCTTCACCAGCGTGCGCTCGTCCTCCCGGGCCAGCGACCCGGTGTAGGGCTGCGACACCTGGAGGTTCTCCACCTCGAAGACGCGGTCGCGCTTCTCGTCGTGGTGGATGCGCGTGCTGTAGACCCGGTCGAAGCCGTCGCCGCCGGCTCCGAAGTCGTACGTGATGGTCTCTTTGGCGTGCAGGACCCCGTCGGTTCCCAGGGTGAGGAGGACCTCGTCACGGACCACCCGGTCGTCGGCGGTGTCGGGCGCCGCGGCGGCCGGAACCGCGGCGGCGTGCGCGGGCCCGGGAGAGGCGGCCAGGAACAGCAGGACCAGGGGGGCGGCTAGTAGCCGTATACGACCCAGCATGTGCACAAAGCGTAGTGGGTACCACTCACCGCCACTATGCGAACCTGGGCAAGCCCAAACGCTTGCAGGAGCATGCATTTTTCCTTACATAACGTGACGACAAGGGAACACTCGCACGAGAAAACGTCGTCTCCGTCACATGATCATCGCGGCCTGTGAGCGGACTCACCCGAAAGAAGACCCTTCCGCGCTTGCAATAGCAAGCATCAGCGCGCAGGGTGGAGGCATGGCAGGTCCGAAGGTCGGCTCCATCGGGGAGTACATCCGGGAGCAGAGGCAGCGCGCGAAGATCTCGCTCCGCCAACTGGCGGAGCAGGCGGGGGTGTCCAATCCCTACCTCAGCCAGATCGAGCGCGGGCTGCGCAAGCCGAGCGCGGAGATCCTGCAGCAGATCGCCAAGGGTCTGCGCATCTCCGCCGAGGCCCTCTACATCCAGGCGGGCATCCTCGAGCACCGCGAGGCCGACACGGACGTGCAGACCGCGATACGCGCCGACATCTCTCTTTCCGAACGGCAGAAACAGGTGCTGCTGGACATCTACGAGTCCTTCCGGAGGGAGAACGCAGCCGACACCGGGCCCGAGCAGGAGGCTCTGCCCGACAGAGAGGATCAGGAACGATGACTCTGGCCGAGAAGATCAGGGACAACAAGGCCGTCTACACCGGGGCCGGAGCGGTCGACCTGGCCGTGGAGAAGCTCCGCGAGATGCCCGAGACCGTCGCCAAGGTGCGCGCCGAGCTCACCGAGAACTACGGCAAGTACCGCGTCACGGTGCTGGAGAACGTCAACGACGTGCGCGGCGAGGTGAACGAGCGGGTCACCAAGGCCCGCACCACCGCCACCGTCCGGCTCAACGAGGTCAAGGCCAACGTGGCCAAGGCCCAGGGCAAGACCGAGTCCGTCTCGCTCCAGGACTACGTCGCGACCATGACCGCCAAGGTCAACGAGGTCATCGAGGAGCTCGCCGAGCGGGGCCGCACGGTCATCAACAAGGCGGCCGACGACGTCGCCGCCGAGGCCCAGGAGGCCAAGTCGGTGGAAGCCCCCGCCGCCAAGCCCCGGACGGCCGCCACCACGACCGCCCGCAAGCCCGCCGCCCGCAAGACCACCGGCTGACCGCCGCCCCACCTCATCGTCCCCATCCGGAACCTCCGGGTGGGGACGATGGTTCTATAGGGTGACCCTCAACGTACGTCGGAAGGTGATCCTCGTGGCTGGCAGCATTCAGAGCGGGCTGGGGTTGTTCTTCTGGGGCCTGGCCATCATCGCCTTCCTCATGGAGGTCTTCGCCCTGGTCGACGCGGTGCGCCGCCCCGCCCAGGCCTTCCCCGCGGCCGGCAAGCAGTCCAAGAAGATGTGGACGATCATCCTGGCGATCGCCACCGTCTTCGGGCTCGCGGGCGCCGGCGGCATCCTGAGCATCCTGGACATCATCCCGGTCGTGTCGTTCATCGCCGCGGTCATCTACCTCGCGGACGTCCGCCCCGCCCTCAAGGCGATCGGCGGGGGCGGCGGCAACATGGGCCCCTACGGGCGCTGGTAGGCCCGCGCTCCCCCGGCCCGCGCGCGGCTCAGCCCGCCGCGGGCCTGTCCATGCCCAGCCGGGTCAGCGCCGCCAGCATCTTGTCGGCGAAGTAGGCGTTGCCCGTCTCGTTGGGGTGCACCTCGTCCCGCCGGATGTACAGGTCGGCGTTGCCGGTGCCCCTGCTCACGTCACCGGTGATCCACTGCTCCTCCAGCGGGTCGACGAAGGGCACCTGGAGCTGCTCGGCGACGCCGCGCATGACGTCGCGGACGGCCAGCGCCTGCTTGGTCGGCGTGCCGCCCCACATCGGCCCGACCAGCACCACCGGCACCGCGGGCCAGCGCTCCTTGATCCCGTTGACCAGCTGCCACACCGCGTCGTTCAGCCCGTTCAGGGGGTGCCTGCGGTTGGCGTCGTTGTGGCCGCCCGCCACGATCACCAGGTCGGGGGCGGGGCGCCAGGCGAGCTGGTCGGCGAAGAGCCGGGCGAAGTCCTTGCCGACCCGGCCCCGGGCGAGGAAGCCGGTGCCCGGCCAGCCGCCGATGATCGCCTGCCAGCCGAGCTTGCGGGCCAGGTCCCCGGCGTAGGTGCGCTCGGGGATCACCTTGCCGGTGCCGGCGGTGTAGCTGTCGCCGAGGAACATCACGACGGGCGCCCGCTGGGACTGCGGCGTGCCCGACGTCGCGGGAGGGGACGAGGGTTCGGCCGCCGGGGAGGCGGAACAGCCGGTGAGCAGCGCGAGCGCCGTCAGGCCGCACGTGAGTTTCCGGCGCACGGGCTCCCCTGCACTAGGAAGACGACATGGAGCGGCCGGGTCCGTGGGAGCGGACCCGGCGGGACTCCGAGGACCACCCGGGACACATCACCGGGTTCCCGAAGGTGGACCGCATTCTAACGGTGCCGGGCGGTCTCAGTGCGGCAGTACCCACAGCAGCAGCGGACCGGTGGTCAGCAGCGCCGCCGAAGCCAGCGCGGCCGACCGCGTCCACACCGAGCCGGGAGCGGGGTTGAGCAGCCGCTGCACCCGCGCCATCACCGGACCGCCCTCGGGCAGCGCCGACAGGGCGCAGGAGGGCGCCGCCGCCGAGGGCGCCGTGGCGAAGCGCAGCAGCGCCTTGGCCAGCTCCTTGGGCGGGCGGTTCTGCAGGGCGCGGTCGTCGGCCGTCATCTCGATGAGCAGCGCGACGGCGTCCAGCGACCGGGCGACCAGGCCGATGCGGGGCAGCGAGGTGAACGGCAGCAGCACCAGGTCGTGGCGCTCCCGGGCGTGGGCGTGCTCGTGGGCGAGCACCGCGTCCAGCTCCCCGGAGTTGAGCAGCTGCAGGGTGCCCGCGCTGATCACGATCTTGGACCGCACGCCCGGCACGCAGTAGGCGGCTGCCTCGGGATGGTCGACGACCAGGGGACCGCCCCTGTCGGTGCGGCGGGCGATCAGGCTGAGCAGCGCGCGGTGCCGCGCCCTGGCGCGCACCACCCGGACGCCCGACAGCAGCAGCATGCCGATGAGCGAGCCGGCCAGCGCCATCCCCCCCAGCAGCGCCACCTGGTGGTGCAGGCCGAGCCCCGAGCCGTCCTCCGACAGCGCGAACAGGCCGTGCAGCACCCCGGCGTCGTAGGGGGAGAGCGCGAAGCCCAGCAGCGCGCCGATGGTGGCCAGGCCCCAGGCCAGGCCGAGCGCCTGCCAGAGCAGGATGCCGACCCGCGGTGTACGCCAGGTCCAGCGGGCGCGGGAGAGCAGCTCCGCGCCCGGAAGAGTCGCGAGAGAGATGGCCGCGAGCGCCACCCAGCTCGTCACTCGAGGTTCTCCAGGACGCGGCGGAGCGCGGCGGCCTCGTCGCCGGTGACCGAACGGGCGAAGTGCGCCAGGGCGGCGTCGCGGTCGCCGCTCAGCGCCAGGGCGCCCAGCATGAGCTCGGCGACGTAGCCCTCGCGGGTGTCGGCGGGGCGGTAGGACCAGGCGCGGCCGTCCCGCTCGCGGGCGAGGAAGCCCTTCTTGGCCAGGCGGTCCAGAACCGTCATCACCGTGGTGTGCGCGAGGTCGCGGTCGGCCAGGGCCCTGCCCACCTCGCGTGCCGTGGCCGGCTCCTCCCGGGCCCACAGCACTTCCATCACCGCACGTTCGAGCTCTCCCAGACCTTTCACCCTTTCATCCTACCCTGTGACCTAGGACACAGCGTAGTACTACACGAGGTGGCGCCGGCCTCCCCCGCACGCGGCCCGATCGGCGGCTTAGCACGCCGCGCGAATATTGGACGCCGTGTTTGATACCGACGGGTATATCTACCGATCGGTAAGCGGCTCTTTACTTGCCTCACCCCTGGCGAGTGGAAGAGGAGGCGCCCCGTGCGCAGACGGTTCGCGGCGGCGGCCGCGGTGACGATGCTCGGTTCCCTGCTCCACTCCGGACCCGCGCAGGCCGCCGGAGGCGGCTACACCTCCTCCTACGAGACCATCTCCGGGCACGGGGGCACCCCGATCAAGGCGCTGGTCTACCGGCCGAAGGGCAGCGGCCCCTTCCCCCTGATCGTCATGCCGGCCAGCTGGTCGCTCTTCCACGCCGAGTACGCCGGGGCCGCCGCCAGGCTGGCCGCCTCCGGATACTCCGTGGTCGCCTACACCAGCCGCGGGTTCTGGGACTCCGAAGGGAGGATCGAGGTCGCCGGGAAGCCCGACATCGGCGACGTCAGCAAGGTCATCGACTGGGCGGTGAAGCACGCGAGGGCCGACGAGAGGCGCGTCGGCGCGGCCGGGATCTCCTACGGAGCGGGCATCCCCCTGATCGCCTCGGGCTTCGACGAGCGCATCCGCGCGGTCTCCGCGATGAGCGGGTGGGCCAGCCTGCTCGACTCCCTCTACCTCAACGAGACCGTCAGCGAGCAGGCCGCGGCGATGCTCCTGGCCGTCGGGCACGTCACCGGCAGGCCCGGCGAGGACCTCCTGAAGGTCCAGGACGGCTACCTCAAGGACGAGTTCGGCAACGTCCTGCCCCTCGCCGCGACCCGGGGCGCCGCCTCCTACCTCGACCGGATCAACGCCAACAAGCCCGCCCTCCTGCTCGCCGGCGGCTGGCAGGACGGGCTCTTCCCGCCCGGCCAGTACACCGACTTCTTCAACCGGCTGCGCGTGCCCAAGCAGCTCATGCTGCAGGCTGGAGACCACGGCACCCCCGACGCCCTGGGCGCGCTCGGCTTCACCGGCGACACCTGGACCGCGACGAAGCGCTGGTTCGACCACCACCTCAAGGGCGAGAAGAACGGCGTCGGACGCCAGAAGAACGTCCGGCTCAAGGCCAACAACGGCGGCCCCTGGACGTCCTTCCGGAACTGGGACGCCCAGACGCGCACCACCCGCCGCTACGCCCTGGCCGCCGGGGAGAGGCTCGCGCAGCGCGCCTCGGGCTGGAAGAAGAGCATCCGGACCGGCCAGGGCACCGTCGCCGACAGCGGCGTGGTCGAGGTGACGGGCGCCGCCGCCCAGGCCGACATCCACTGGACGATCCGGCCCTCCGAGGTCGACCGGCGGAACGGCCTGGTCTTCCGCGCGCCCAAGTCGGACCGCGCACGCACCGTCAGCGGCTTCCCCTGGCTGCGCGCCACCGTCACGCCGTCCGCGAAGAACACCTCGCTGTTCGTCTACCTCTACGACGAGGCGCCCGGCGGCAAGGCCAAGCTGGTCACCCACATCCCCTACACGCTGCGCGGGGCCCGGCCCGGCAAGGCCAGGAAGCTCGACCTCCGGCTGCAGCCCATCCGCTGGCGGCTCGCCAAGGGCCACCGCCTCACCCTCGTCATCGACACCATGGACGCCCGGTACCGCAGCACCAGCAAGAAGGGCGGGAGGCTGGCCTTCCGCTCCGGCAGCCTGACCGTCCCGTTCGGCTGACCCCCGGCCGACCTGCGAGACTGGACGCATGCGTGCGGTGGTCCAGCGGGTGAGCGAGGCTTCTGTCAGCGTCGGCGGCGAGGTCGTGGGCGAGATCCAAGGCCCCGGCCTGATGGTCCTGGTCGGCGTCACCCATGACGACGACCGGGCCAAGGCCGCCAAGCTCGCCGCCAAGCTGTGGGGCCTGCGCATCCTCCATGACGAGAGGTCCTGCTCCGACCTCGACGCCCCGCTCCTGGTGATCAGCCAGTTCACCCTCTACGGCGACACCGCCAAGGGCCGCCGCCCCTCCTGGCTCGCCGCCGCCAAGGGCGACGCCGCCGAACCCCTCGTCGACGCCGTCGTCGACTCCCTGCGCGCCCTCGGCGCCACCGTCGCCACCGGCCGCTTCGGCGCCGACATGGCCGTCTCCCTCGTCAACGACGGCCCCGTCACCCTCATCCTGGAGGTCTGACGGCCCCAGGCCCCTCCCCCGACGGGTCGAGAACAGGCCTCGGAGTCCCCCGGCCGGCTAGAACAGGCCCCAGAGCATGCCGATGAGGGAGATGACGGTGCCGGCGGCGGCGAGGTAGATGAGGTAGCGGTCGTTCTTGTCCAGGCGGTGCCGGACGCGGGGGGCGACCAGGACGACGCCGGTGTCGCGGTTGGGCTCGGAGATCCGCGGGGTGTAGCGGGGGTTGGCGCGGCCGATGAGGTTCCACAGGCCGTCGTTCTTGATGTCCTGGTGGCGGGCGTCGTGGGCGAAGACGCGGCCGCGCACCGGCTCGACGCACTCGAAGCCCTGCCGGGTCTTCACCCGGCAGCGGGTGCGCACCAGGCAGAGCTCGTAGAAGCTCCACAGCAGCAGGGTGAACAGCAGGACCCGCCAGTTGGGCATGAACGCGCCATAGGTGACCAGGGCGGCGAACAGCGCCCACCACGCGACCTGCTCGAAGTCCCGGTCGGTCCGGCGACGGGGGGACTTGCGGGGCGGTGCCGAGGGCTTGCGGGGGACGGAGACCATGATCGCGCACCACCTTCGTTCGGAAGCACACCTCGATCTTCTGTTTATCCCGGATCCGCGGCGGTAATCACAGGCGGCGGCCCCGCAGCGCCGGATCGATCGTGACATTCGCCCCCGTGTCCGGCGAAACAATTACTTCCTGGGACGCGGCGACCCCATCGGCGGTCAGCGGCGCCTCGACAGGCACGTTCCGTTTCACCAGGGCGAGCGCGATCGGGCCCAGCTCGTGGTGCCGGGCGGCCGAGCCGACGAACCCCACCCGGCGGCCGTCCAGCTCCAGATCCGCGCCGTGCGCGGGCAGCCGGTCCGCGCTGCCGTCCAGGTGCAGGAAGACCAGGCGGCGCGGCGGACGGCCCAGGTTGTGCACCCGTGCCACCGTCTCCTGGCCCCGGTAGCAGCCCTTGTTCAGGTGCACCGCGGTGTCGATGAGGCCGATCTCGTGCGGGATCGTCCTGTGGTCGGTGTCGAGGCCGAACCTCGCCCGGTGCGCGGCGATCCGCAGCGCCTCGTACGCCCAGATCCCGGCGGGCGAACGGTCGGCGAAGGCCGTGCCGCGCGGGACGATCAGGCTCGTCATGCCCGCGACGTCGGGCAGCGCCCGCTCCCCCGCCAGGCCGGCGCCGGTGACCACCTCGTACTCGCCGGAGACGTCGGCGATCTCGACCCGCAGCAGGAACTTCATCCGCTCCAGGAAGGCCGCCAGCGCCGGGGCCGTGCCGGGCTCCACGTGCGCCCACACCGCCTCGCCGTCGTCCACCAGGGACAGGTGGTGCTCGATGTGGCCGTTCGGGCTCAGCAGCAGCGCCTCGGCCGCCTCCCCCGGGCGCAGGCCCGCCAGGTGCTGGGTGAGCAGGCTGTGCAGCCACGTCAGGCGGTCCGGGCCCGCGACGCGGACCACGCCGCGGTTGGACCTGGCCACCACGGCCGAGCCGTTCTCCAGCGCCTTCTGCTCGGCGTACGGGTCGCCGAAGTGGGCGGCCAGCGCCTCGTCGGGTGCCTCCGCGTGGAACGTCATCTCCGGCACTCCCTACACCGCCCGAAGACGGTCAGATGGTGAACATCGGTCTCGAAGCCGTACCCCGACTCCAGGGCCTCCACCAGGCCGTCCGCCACCGAGGGCGGCACGTCCTCGACCTTGCCGCAGCCGCGGCAGCGCAGATGCACGTGGTCGGCCTCGGTGGCCAGGTGGTAGTTCGGCGGCCCGTGCCCGACATGGGCATGCTTGACCAGCCCGAGCTCCTCCAGGAGCTCCAGGGTCCGGTAGATCGTGGAGATGTTGACGCCCTTGGCCGTGCGCTGCACCTCGGCGCAGATCTCATCGGGCGTCCCGTGCTCCAGCGAGGCGACGGCTTCCAGGACGAGCTGGCGCTGCGGCGTCACCCGGTAGCCGCGAGAGCGCAGCTCCTCCTGCCAGGTGGTCTCTCCCATACCCCGATCCTATGCCGGGAGATAAATCGTTTGCCCTGCCCCGGCACATCGCATAGCTTCGAGTCACGCAGGAAAGGAGGTGGTCCACAACATGATTCATGCGAGGACTTGCGAGGTGGCTGCTCGCTAGGAGCGCCCGCTCGGGACATGAGTCTCCTGGCGAATCTCCAGCAGACACCCGATCCCCGGACCGCCGTCCAGTCCTGACGGCTCCCACTCAGGGAATGGTCCGGGGATCGTCCTTTTCCCCGCCTACTGCGGCACTTTCTTCAGCTGCGCCGACATGTGCACCTGCAGCGGCTGCCCCTCGGCCGCCATCTCGTACACCCAGCCCAGGTCCCGCTCGGCCTCGCCATCCTTGGCCGGGAACAGGCCGTACAGCCGCTTGCCGGCGGTGACCTCCTTGGCGGTCCGCGTGCGCGCCACCACGTCGGTCGTCAGCTCCACCTTGTGGAAGGCCACCTCACCGGTGTAGATCTCCTGGATCCCCGTGGGGTGCGACAGCAGCACCTCCACCTCCCGGCCGCCCCCCGGCACGCGCCAGAAGCCCGTCTCCATGGCCAGCGCCCGCCCCTGCTTGAACTCCTCGTCCAGCAGCCAGGTGCGGCTCGTGTAGACCAGGTACGGCTTCCCCGTGTGCGTGAACGAGATCTGCTGCGTGAACCGGAACTGCTCGATCGTCGGGTAGTCCCCGATCCCGTCGCCCTCCCAGGTCCCCACCAGCCATTCCAGCGCCTTGAGGTCGGGATGCAGCTCATGCTCGAACACAATCTCCATGGCCCCAGCGTAGTGCTACCGCAACCGCCCCAAAGCCCTGATCAGCACCAGGCACCCCGCCACCACGAGCCCCAGCAGCCCCACCACCACGACCACGTTCACCATCCCCATCCCCCGAGCGTAACGGCAGACGCCGGACGCCCCGGGCACCTGGAGGTGCCCGGGGCGTCCGGCGTTCAGACGGGGACTAGCGGCCGTACTGGCCGAAGTCGTACTCCTCCAGGGGGACGGCTTCGCCGGAGCCCGTGCCGAAGGTGTACTCGCCCGCGTCGTCGTAGGAGCCGACGCTGTAGACGGCGGCCTTGGCCTCCTCGGTGGGCTCGACCCGGACGTTGCGGTACTGGGGCATGCCAGTGCCGGCCGGGATGAGCTTGCCGATGATGACGTTCTCCTTGAGGCCCAGCAGGGAGTCGCTCTTGGAGTGCATGGCGGCCTCGGTCAGGACGCGGGTCGTCTCCTGGAAGGAGGCGGCCGACAGCCAGGACTCGGTGGCGAGCGACGCCTTGGTGATGCCCATCAGGACCGGACGACCGGCGGCGGGGCCGCCGCCCTCGGCCACGACCTGGCGGTTGGTGCGCTCGAAGATCGGGCGCTCCACCAGGTCGCCCGGCAGCAGCTGGGTGTCGCCGGCCTCCAGCACGTTCACGCGCTTGAGCATCTGCCGGACGATGATCTCGATGTGCTTGTCGTGGATCGACACACCCTGCGACCGGTAGACCTCCTGGACCTCCTGGACCAGGTGGAGCTGCACGGCGCGCGGGCCGAGGATGCGCAGCACCTCGTGCGGGTTGACCGCGCCCTTGATCAGCTGCTGGCCGACCTCGACGTGGGCTCCCTCGAAGATGCCGTCCTCGAAGCGCGAACGCATCGACACCGGGTAGGCGATCTCGTCCGAGCCGTCGTCCGGAACGATGATGATCTTCCGGGTGCGGTCGGTCTCGTCGATCTTGACCCGGCCCGCGACCTCGGTGATCGGGGCGACGCCCTTGGGGATGCGCGCCTCGAACAGCTCGGTGACACGGGGCAGACCGTGCGTGATGTCGCCGCCGGCCACACCACCGGTGTGGAAGGTGCGCATCGTCAGCTGGGTGCCGGGCTCACCGATGGACTGCGCGGCGATGATGCCGACGGCCTCACCGACGTCCACCCGCTTGCCGGTGGCCAGCGAGCGGCCGTAGCAGGCGGCGCAGACACCGATCTTGGCCTCGCAGACCAGGGCGCTGCGGGTGCGGACCTCCTCGACGCCGGCCTCGATCAGCCGGTTGATCACCGCGTCGGACAGGTCGGTGTCGGCCGGGAAGATGACCGTCCCGTCGACCACGATGTCCACCGCGATGGTCCGGCCGATGAGGCTGGACTCCGAGACGCCCAGCTTGACCAGCGAGCCGTCCGCGGCCCGGTCGTTCTCGGCGATCCGGAACGGGATGGTGCGGTCGGTGCCGCAGTCCACCTCGCGCACGATGACGTCCTGCGCGACGTCCACCAGACGACGGGTCAGGTAACCCGAGTCGGCGGTCCGCAGCGCGGTGTCGGCCAGACCCTTGCGGGCGCCGTGCGTGGAGATGAAGTACTCCAGGACGGTCAGGCCCTCGCGGAAGGAGGACTTGATCGGCCGCGGGATGGTCTCGCCCTTGGGGTTGGAGACCAGGCCGCGCATACCGGAGATCTGCCGGACCTGCATCGGGTTACCGCGGGCGCCCGAGTTGACCATCATCCAGATGGGGTTGTTCGGGTTGCTCTTGAACTCGTCCATCATGTCGTTCGCGACCTCGGTGGTCGCGTGCGTCCAGATCTCGATGAGTTCCTGGCGGCGCTCGTCGTCGGTGATCAGGCCCCGCTCGTACTCGCGCTGCACCTTCTCGGCGCGGCGCTCGTACCCGGAGAGGATCTCGCCCTTGTTCGGCGGCGCGATGACGTCGTCGATGGAGATCGTGACACCGGAACGGGTGGCCCAGTGGAAACCGGCGGCCTTGAGCGCGTCCAGCGCCGCGGCGACCTCGACCTTGGGGTAGGTCTCGGCGAGCTCGTTCACGATCGCCGACAGCTGCTTCTTGCCCACCTCATAGTTGATGAAGGGGTAGTCCGCGGGCAGCGTCTCGTTGAACAGGGCGCGGCCCAGCGTGGTCTCCAGCCGGAACGGACGGCCGGCCTCATAACCCTCGGGCGCGACCCAGCCGCGCGGCGGCACCGCGTCGGTGAAGCGGATCTGGACCTTCGCCTGGAGCGAGAGCTCGTCCCGGTCGTAGGCCATGATCGCCTCGGCCACGCTGGTGAAGGTGCGGCCCTCGCCGGCCGCGCCCTCCCGCTCGCCGGTCAGCCAGTACAGGCCGATCACCATGTCCTGGGTGGGCATGGTCACGGGCTTGCCGTCGGACGGCTTGAGGATGTTGTTGGTCGAGAGCATCAGGATCCGCGCCTCGGCCTGGGCCTCGGCCGACAGCGGCAGGTGCACCGCCATCTGGTCGCCGTCGAAGTCCGCGTTGAACGCGGTGCAGACCAACGGGTGGATCTGGATGGCCTTGCCCTCGACCAGCTGCGGCTCGAAGGCCTGGATGCCCAGGCGGTGCAGGGTGGGCGCGCGGTTGAGCAGCACCGGGTGCTCGGTGATGACCTCTTCCAGCACGTCCCACACGACCGGGCGGGCCCGCTCGACCATGCGCTTGGCGCTCTTGATGTTCTGCGCGTGGTTCAGGTCGACCAGGCGCTTCATCACGAACGGCTTGAACAGCTCCAGCGCCATCTGCTTGGGCAGACCGCACTGGTGCAGCTTCAGCTGCGGGCCGACGACGATGACCGAGCGGCCGGAGTAGTCGACGCGCTTGCCCAGCAGGTTCTGGCGGAAGCGGCCCTGCTTGCCCTTCAGCATGTCGCTGAGGGACTTCAGGGGCCGGTTGCCCGGACCGGTGACGGGGCGGCCGCGGCGGCCGTTGTCGAACAGGGCGTCGACGGCCTCCTGAAGCATGCGCTTCTCGTTGTTCACGATGATCTCGGGCGCGCCGAGGTCGAGGAGGCGCTTGAGCCGGTTGTTCCGGTTGATCACGCGGCGGTACAGGTCGTTGAGGTCGGAGGTCGCGAAGCGGCCGCCGTCCAGCTGCACCATCGGACGCAGGTCCGGCGGGATCACCGGGATGCAGTCCAGCACCATGCCCAGCGGGCTGTTGGTGGTGTTGAGGAACGCCGAGACGACCTTCAGCCGCTTGAGGGCGCGCGCCTTCTTCTGGCCCTTGCCCGAGCGGATGATCTCGCGCAGCTTCTCGGCCTCGGCGTCGAGGTCGAAGTTCTGCAGGCGGGCCTGGATGGCCGCCGCGCCCATGCCGCCGGAGAAGTACTTGCCGAAGCGGTCGCGCATCTCGCGGTAGAGCATCTCGTCGCCCTCGAGGTCCTGGACCTTGAGGTTCTTGAAACGCGTCCACACCTCGTCGAGGCGGTCGATCTCGCGCTGCGCGCGGTCGCGCAGCTGCTTCATCTCCCGCTCGGCGCCCTCGCGGACCTTGCGGCGCTGGTCGGCCTTGGCACCGGCCGCCTCCAGCTCCGCGAGGTCGGACTCCAGCTTCTGCTGGCGGGCCTCGACGTCGCTGTCACGGCGCTGCTCCAGCTGCTGGCGCTCGACGGAGACGTGCGCCTCCAGCGTCGGCAGGTCACGGTCGCGACGCTCGACGTCGACGCTCGTGATCATGTAGGCCGCGAAGTAGATGATCTTCTCGAGGTCCTTCGGGGCCAGGTCCAGCAGGTAGCCCAGCCGCGAGGGAACGCCCTTGAAGTACCAGATGTGGGTGACCGGGGCGGCGAGCTCGATGTGGCCCATCCGCTCGCGGCGCACCTTGGCCCGGGTCACCTCGACGCCGCAGCGCTCGCAGATGATGCCCTTGAACCGGACGCGCTTGTACTTGCCGCAGTAGCACTCCCAGTCCCGGGTCGGACCGAAGATCTTCTCGCAGAAGAGCCCGTCCTTTTCCGGCTTGAGGGTCCGGTAGTTGATGGTCTCAGGCTTCTTCACCTCGCCGTGCGACCACTGACGGATGTCGTCGGCGGTCGCGAGGCCGATGCGAAGTTCGTCGAAGAAGTTGACGTCTAGCACTGGCTCCCCTCTCAGACTTCCTCGACGCTGGACGGCTCACGCCGAGACAGGTCGATGCCCAGCTCTTCCGCGGCCCGGAACACGTCCTCGTCGGTGTCCCTGAGCTCGATGTTCATGCCATCACTGGACAGAACCTCAACGTTCAGGCACAGCGACTGCATTTCCTTGATGAGGACCTTGAAGGACTCGGGAATGCCGGGTTCCGGAATGTTCTCGCCCTTGACGATCGCCTCGTAGACCTTCACGCGGCCCAGGACGTCGTCGGACTTGATCGTCAGCAGCTCCTGGAGGGCGTAGGCGGCGCCGTAAGCCTCCAGCGCCCACACCTCCATCTCACCGAAGCGCTGGCCGCCGAACTGCGCCTTACCGCCCAGCGGCTGCTGGGTGATCATCGAGTACGGGCCGGTCGAACGCGCGTGGATCTTGTCGTCCACGAGGTGGAGCAGCTTGAGGATGTAGATGTAGCCGACCGAGATCGGGTCCTTGAACGGCTCGCCGGAGCGGCCGTCGAACAGCCGCGCCTTACCGCCGGGGCCGACCATGCGGTCGCCGTCGCGGTTGGGGATCGTGCTGCCCAGCAGACCCTGGACGTCCTCCTGGTGCGCGCCGTCGAAGACCGGCGTGGCCGTGTTGGTCCACGGCTCGGCCTCGTCCAGGCCGATGGCCTTGAGCTGGCGCTTCCAGTCCTCGTCGTCGCCCTCGATCTTCCAGCCGCGGGAGGCGACCCAGCCCAGGTGCGTCTCCAGGACCTGGCCGACGTTCATACGGCCCGGAACGCCCAGCGGGTTCAGGACGATGTCGACCGGGGTGCCGTCCTCCAGGAACGGCATGTCCTCGACGGGGAGCACCTTGGAGATGACGCCCTTGTTGCCGTGGCGGCCGGCGAGCTTGTCACCGTCGGTGATCTTGCGCTTCTGCGCCACGTAGACGCGGACCAGCTCGTTGACGCCCGGGGGCAGCTCGTCGCCGTCCTCGCGCGAGAACACGCGGACGCCGATGACCTTGCCGGACTCGCCGTGCGGGACCTTCAGCGAGGTGTCGCGCACCTCGCGCGCCTTCTCACCGAAGATCGCGCGCAGCAGCCGCTCCTCGGGGGTCAGCTCGGTCTCGCCCTTGGGCGTGACCTTGCCGACGAGGATGTCGCCGGTGACGACGTCGGCGCCGATGCGGATGATGCCGCGCTCGTCGAGGTCGGCCAGCACCTCCTCGGAGACGTTCGGGATGTCCCGGGTGATCTCCTCGGGGCCCAGCTTGGTGTCGCGGGCGTCGACCTCGTGCTCCTCGATGTGGATCGAGGACAGGACGTCGTCCTGCACGAGGCGCTGCGACAGGATGATCGCGTCCTCGTAGTTGTGGCCCTCCCACGGCATGAACGCCACGAGGAGGTTCTTGCCCAGCGCCATCTCGCCCTGGTCGGTGCAGGGGCCGTCGGCCAGCACCTGGCCGGCCTCGACCCGCGCGCCCTCGTCGACGATCGGCTTCTGGTTGAAGCAGGTGCCCTGGTTGGAGCGCTTGAACTTGGCGACGCGGTAGGTCTGGCGGGTGCCGTCGTCGTTCATGACGGTCACGTAGTCCGCGGAGACCTCCTCGACGACGCCCGCCTTCTCGGCGGTGATCACGTCGCCGGCGTCGGTCGCGGCGCGGTACTCCATGCCGGTGCCCACCAGCGGCGCCTCGCTGCGCAGCAGCGGGACGGACTGGCGCTGCATGTTGGAGCCCATGAGCGCGCGGTTGGCGTCGTCGTGCTCCAGGAACGGGATCATCGCGGTGGCGACCGAGGTCATCTGCCGCGCGGAGACGTCCATGTAGTCGACCTCGCTGGCGCGCGCCAGTTCGGTCTCACCGCCCTTGGTGCGCACCAGGACCCGGTCCTCGGCGAAGGAGCCGTCGGTGTTGAGCAGCGAGTTGGCCTGCGCCTTGACGTACCTGTCCTCCTCGTCGGCGGTCAGGTAGTCGATCTGGTCGGTGACCTTGCCGTCGACGACCTTGCGGTACGGGGTCTCGATGAACCCGAACGGGTTGACCCGGCCGAAGGCGGCCAGCGAGCCGATCAGGCCGATGTTCGGGCCTTCCGGCGTCTCGATCGGGCACATGCGGCCGTAGTGCGACGGGTGGACGTCGCGGACCTCCATGCCGGCGCGCTCGCGGGACAGACCGCCGGGGCCCAGCGCCGACAGGCGGCGCTTGTGGGTCAGGCCCGCCAGCGGGTTGGTCTGGTCCATGAACTGCGACAGCTGCGAGGTGCCGAAGAACTCCTTGATCGACGCCACGACCGGGCGGATGTTGATCAGGGTCTGCGGGGTGATCGCCTCGACGTCCTGGGTGGTCATCCGCTCGCGGACGACGCGCTCCATGCGGGCCAGGCCCAGGCGCACCTGGTTCTGGATGAGCTCGCCGACCGAGCGCAGGCGCCGGTTGCCGAAGTGGTCGATGTCGTCGACCTCGACCGGGATGGTCCGGCCGTTCGGCGCCGTGCACTCCTCCTCGCCCGCGTGCAGGCGGACCAGGTACTCGATGGTGGAGACGATGTCGTCCTCGGTCATGGTGCCCTGGTTCATGTCCAGGTCCAGGCCGAGCTTCTTGTTCACCTTGTAGCGCCCGACCTTGGCCATGTCGTAGCGCTTGGGGTTGAAGTACAGGTTGTTCAGGAGCGTCTGCGCCGACTCCTTGGTCGGGGGCTCGCCCGGCCGGAGCTTGCGGTAGATGTCCAGGAGCGCCTCGTCCTGCCCGGAGGTGTGGTCCTTCTCCAGGGTGATGTTCATCGACTCATAGGAGCCGAAGCGCTCGCGGATGCGCGCCTCGTCCCAGCCGAGCGCCTTGAGCAGGACGGTGACGCCCTGCTTGCGCTTGCGGTCGATGCGCACGCCGACGTTGTCACGCTTGTCGATCTCGAACTCGAGCCACGCGCCCCGGGACGGGATGACCTTGCAGCCGTAGATGTCCTTGTCGGAGGTCTTGTCCAGCTGACGGTCGAAATAGACACCGGGCGACCGCACGAGCTGCGACACGACGACGCGCTCGGTGCCGTTGATGATGAAGGTGCCCTTGGGCGTCATGAGCGGGAAGTCGCCCATGAACACCGTCTGGCTCTTGATCTCACCGGTGGTGTTGTTGATGAACTCCGCCGTGACGAACATCGGGGCGGAGTAGGTCATGTCCTTGTCCTTGCACTCATCGACTGAGTACTTGGGCGGCTCGAACCGGTGGTCGCGGAACGAGAGGGACATGGTCCCGGAGAAGTCCTCGATGGGACTGATCTCTTCGAAGATCTCTTCGAGACCCGACTGGGTGGGTACATCCCTACGGCCCGCATCCTGAGCCGCCTTGACCCGGGACTTCCACCGCTCGTTGCCGAGCAGAGTGTCGAACGACTCTGTCTGGAGAGCGAGGAGATCGGGTACTTCAAGCGGTTCGTTGATGCGCGCGAAGGAGACGCGGTTCGGACCGGTCAGGGTCTTCGAGGCGTTGCGCGAGGCTGCCAAGAGTGGTCCTTCCGAGGGCTCGCGGCGGACTGTCGACGTGCACGCCAATGCATCCCCGAAAAACCCGTGACGCGTGGTTGACGACTTGGCTCTGGGAATCGCCGGAGACCGGGTCGCGGCACCAAGATCACGGCATGGTTGCACGGAGGATAGCTAAAGGGCAGCGCAAAGGGGCAGTGTAGCCGAGTGCTACACCGCTGGCAAGCCTACGTTCGCTATGCACATCACAGTTGCCTCGCAGCATCGTCCCTCAGGGCGACCAAGTCAAGGCCGCACAGGGACTTTTCGGGCCCTGAGCAGCAGTGACAAGGCTCATAGTTTGGAGACGAGCATCACATGGAATAACCATAAATCACCCCGAAAACCGGTCGGGCCGCCCCTCCACGAGAGAGAGGCGACCCAAGGACCGCTAAAAAGATCTTGACCGTGCCGAGATGGCCTCAGCCCAGGATGTCCAGCTTGGACACCAGCCATTCCCCATCTTTGTGCACCATAGTCAGCAGAAGCCGGTGCTGCTCGATGTGGGCGTCGGCGTCCTTCCTGGTGGTCTGCTGGTTGAGGAAGACCAGAACCTTGACCTGACCCTTGCTCACCGAGGCCACGCCGGCCTTGCTGGTGAGCCCGACGGTGACGGCCTCCTGCGCCGGAGCGCTCTCCAGGAGCTTGACCGCGCTCTTCTCGTAGGCCTCCCGGAAGTCACCGGTGGTCTCGCCCAGGACCTGCTTGGTGTCGCTCTCGATGGTCCGGTAGTCCCACGAGGAGATGTGCTGGGCGGTCGCCGCCGCCGTCCGCACCGCCTTGTCGACCTCGTCCTTGGAGACGACCTCCCCCGAGCCGGTCCGCAGCACGAAGGTCCCGGCCGCCAGGCCGATCACGACCACCGCCGAGGCGATCACCGACCACAGCGGGGCGTCCCGGCGGACCCGCGCGGGGCGGAGCGCCTTCTTCTTCGGCTTCTCCGGCTTCCCGGCCTTGCGCGCCTTCTTCTTCGCCCCTGTGGCCTTCCCGGAACCGGCCTCGCCGGCCTCCGCCTCCTCGGCGTCCCCGGCCTCCTCCGCGTCCTGGGCGGCCTCGGCGTCCTCTTCCTTTTCGGCGCCCTCGGCGTCCCCGGGCTCTTCGGCGTCCTCGGCGTCCTTCTTGGACTCCTCGGACTCCTCGGCGTCCTTCACGGACCCCTCGGCCTCTTCGGACTCCTCGATCTCGACCAGCGGGAGCTGCCCGTCGACGATCTCCTCGGCCGGCCCGGCCGTCCCGTCCCCGGTCTCCTCGGGCAGGTCCTTGTCCTGGAGCTTGTCGAGCTTCACTGGATCACTCCGAACTTCGAGGCCAGCCACTTCCCGTCGATCTTGCTCATCTCGATCAGGAAGCGCATGTTGCGGGGGGTGCCGTTGGGCACGGACGGGCTGGTGACGACCGCGGACACCGCGACGATCACCTCGGCCGAGTCGTCGTCGTAGTCGGTGACGCCGGCGCTGAGGACCTGCGCCTGGGAGGACGCCTGGTTCTTGGTGATCTCCTCGATGAACGTCTTGGTCTGCGCGGCGTACTGGTCCTTGAACGTCCCGGTGCTGCCGCTGAGGACCCGCTCGGTGTCCTTCTCGATCGTCTTGTGGTCCATCGACATCAGGTTCAGCCCGACCTGGCGGGCGGCCTGGAGGATGGCGTCACGGTCGTCCGCCGCGCTCGCGGCCGCGATCCTCTCGGCGGCGGGCGGGTAGATCCCGCCGCCGAGCAGCCCGAGGGCGACCACGGCGAGCACCGTCACCGTGATCGTCCTCCACCGGCCGCCGTCCTTCACGACAGCGGGCCCAGCAGCAGCCACTTCCACGACTCATCCCCCAACAGGCTCTTGGTTCCGCCGGAGGAACCGACGGTGTAGGTCACTCCGTCCGGGCCGACGTATTTGCCGGACGTCGGATCGTAACCGGTCACGAAGACCGATTTGGTCGAGTTCGTCTGGTACACCGGACGGCTCTCCTCCCCGTCCGTCCCGGCGTTGCGGGTGCTGGCCGCGGGCGGCTCGCCGGCGCCGTCCAGCGTGCCGGGGGGCAGCTTCAGGTACGGCCGCGCCTCGGGGGCGTTGCGCGCGCCGCGGACCGCGGTCTGGGACTTCTTCGGCGCGGCGCAGCCGATGTCGGTGCGCGCCGGGATCTCCTTGGTGTCCTGCGGCCAGCGCGGCTTGGTCTTCTCGTAGCCCTCGGTGCAGGGGGCGGGGCTGTCGATGTTCAGGGCCAGGCCCATGTGCTGGTAGCCGTCGCCCGGCAGGATCGTCTGCGAGCCGGCCACCGTGAACGGCAGCGAGATCAGCAGGGAGCGGATCGCGTCCTGGTCGGCGGTGAGCACCTGGCCGGTGCTGGACAGGTTGGCCAGCAGCACCGGGAGGTCGTCCGACAGGCCGTCCACCAGCCTGTCGATCTGCACGGTCGCCGGAACGGTGGCGTCGACCGTCTCCCGGATGTTGCCGTCGTTCTCCCGGATCGTGTCCGTGAGGTCGGCCAGCTCCCGGGCGAACGCCTTGATCGAGGAGCCCTTGTCCTTCTGGGTGTTCAGCACGATCTTGCTGTTGTCCAGCAGGTCGCGGGTGGTCTCGAAGTTCTCGTCCATCTCCCGGATGATCTTGCCGCTGTCGTCGATGATCGACTGCAGGTCCGAGCCGGAGCCGTTGAACGCCTTGTCCAGCTCGTCGACGATCGTCCGCAGGTCCTCGGTGTCGACCGAGGAGACGGTCTTGTCGACGTTGATCAGCAGGTCGGAGGTCTTGACCGGGATCCGGGTGTTGGCCGCGGGGATCGTGTGGACGCCGCCCTCGTCGAGGAAGGGCCCGTCGTCCGACCGCGGCTGCAGGTCGATGTACTGCTCGCCGACCGCGGAGCGGTTGGCGACCACCGCGAGGGTGTCGCGGGGGATCCGGGCGCCCTTCTCGATCTCCATCTCGATCCGGACGCCGCCCGGGACGAGCTTGATCGGGCCGACCCGGCCCACCGTCACGCCGCGGTAGGTCACCTCGGAGTTGGTGAAGGCGCCGCCGGAGTCGGGCAGCTCCACGTAGGCGGTGTAGGTGCGGTCGAACAGCGAGCCGCCCACCCCGATGTACCGGACCGCCGTGTAGGTCACGCCCAGCACGGTGATGATCGCGAAGACCAGCAGCTGGATCTTGACGCCACGCTTGAGGATCATGAAAGGCCTCCCAGGACCAGGGAGTCCACCTCGGTGTCGGTGTCCATCCCGATGGTGGGCAGCGGCGAGCCGCCGAATCCCGGCTCGTCGCCGGCGCCCAGCACGCCGGGCGGGGTCTGGGAGATGCTGACGCCCGGCGGCGACAGCAGATCACGCAGCGCCTCGCCCTGCTTCTTCGCCGACTTCTTCAGCGCCGGATCGAGGTCGGTGCCCGTCAGCAGGTTGTGCGCGAGCTCCTCCATGTCGAGGGAGACCGTCATGTTCATGTTGGCGAAGTCGCCGCGCACCGTGTTGTTGAAGGCCGGGGTGAACGGATAGGTGAAGAGGCTGCCCAGGTTCTCCGGCAGCTTCTTGCCGTTCTTGTTGAGGTTCTTCAGGACCGGCTGGAGGTTCTTCAGGTTGGCCAGCAGGTCCTTCTTGGAGCGGGTGACGACGCTGGTGGTCACGTCGCCGAGCTTGGAGAGGCTGACCAGCATCTTGGTGAGGTCCTCGCGGTTCTCCTCGAGGATCGCCAGGGCCGGCTCGGTCTGCTCGATCGTGTCGGCGATCGTGCCCTTCTCGGCCTCCAGCTTCACCATCAGCCGGTCGATCTTGTCCAGCGCGTCGGTGATGGTGTGCCGCTGCCGGTCCAGGGTGCCCACGAACACGTCGACGCGCCGCAGCACCGACTTGATCGACTCCTCGCGGCCGGACAGCGCCGCGTTGAGCTCCTTGGTGATCGTGGAGACCTGCTCGATGCCGCCGCCGTTGAGCAGCAGCGACATCGCCGACAGCACCTCCTCCACCTCGGTGTTGCGCTGGGTCTGGTCGACCCGGATCACGTCCCCCTGGCCCAGCTCGCCGACCGGGCCCTGGGCGGGCGCCTTGAGGTCGATGAACTTCTCGCCCAGGAGGCTGGTCTGGGCGATGGTGGCCGTGGCGTTGTCGGGGAGCCTGGCGTCCTTGCTCAGCCGCACGGTCACCCGCGCCTGCCAGCCGTCCAGCTCGATCTTCTCGACCCGGCCGACGGAGACGTCGTTGACCTTGACCGTGGACTGGGGCACCAGGTCCAGCACGTTGGCGAAGTGGATCTTCACCTCGTAGGGGTCGTCGCCCAGGTCGGGGCCGCCGGGCAGCGGGATGGAGGAGACGCCCTGGAAACCGCAGCCGGTGAGGAGCAGGCTCCCTGCCAGGGCTAGGGCCAGCCGCTTCATGAGTTACCTCCCAGCAGGAGGCCGCCGAGGGTCTTGTCGGCGGGGCCGGAGTGGTTCGAGGTCGTCTTCTTGGCCGCCTTGTCGGACTTCTTGGCGTTCTTCTTCGGCTTGTTGGGGCCGTAGGCGTCCGGCGGCAGCGGCTCGGGGTCGTAGGTCGTGGTCAGCGCCGTGATCCACGAGATGTCCAGGTGCAGGTTCAGGCCCAGTCCGCCGGAGATCGGCTTCATGGTCTCCAGGCACTCGTCCGCCGGGGTGCCCAGCGAGTAGGCCAGCGAGCAGATCCAGTCCGCCGGGTTCTTGAACTGCAGGAAGTTGGTGCGGGTGTGCAGCGTGCCGGAGATCGGGTCGTAGGCGCGCGTCATGTTGCTGATCGCCACCGGCGCCACCCGGACGAACTCGTCCAGCGACTCCTGCTGCTTCACCAGGATCGCGGTGACCTCGGCGAGGTCGTTGACGTTCGAGGAGAGCGCCTTGCGGTTGTCGCGGACGAAGGAGGTGACGTTCTTCAGCGTCGGGCCGAGGATCTGGAGCACCTGGCTCAGCTCCTCCTTCTCCCCGTTCAGCTGCGCCGAGACCTGCGCCAGGCGGTCGGTGAACTGCCGCACCGAGGTGTCGTTGTCGGCCAGGGCCTGGGTGATGCCCTCGAGGTTCTCGATCGAGGCGGTGATGTTCTCGCTGTTGTCGCCCAGCGTCGAGAGGACCTCGGCGGTGTCGCCGATGGTCCCGCGGATCTCCTCGCCGTTGCCGTCGAGGTTGCGGGCGGCGACCTCCAGCATCTTGGAGAGCGAGCCGTCGGCGTTCGCGCCCTCGGGGCCCAGCGCCTTGCTCAGCTCGTTGAGGCTGTTGGAGACCTGGTCGACCTCGACGGGCACCGCGGTGCGCGAGACGTCCAGCGTCGCCTTGTCCTGCAGGACGGCGCCGCTCTCGAACACCGGGGTGAGCTGGACGAACCGGTCGGAGACCAGCGACTGCGCGACGATGACCGCCTGCGCGTTCGCCGGGATCTTGTACTTGGCCTCGTAGTGCAGCTCGACGCGCACGGCCTCGCCGGCCGGGGTGACCTTGTCGACCTGCCCGACCGGGATGCCGAGGATCGTCACGTCGGCGCCCGCGTAGAGGCCGACGGTGTTGGTGAAGTACGCGGTGAGCCGTTTCACGGGGGTGCCCGGCCAGAACACCACCACGGCGGCCACTGCCATGACCACTACCGCGAGTGGCACCACGGCTTTGAAGAAAGTTCGCACTGGTGACCTCACGGAAGCAGCGGGAGGGAGCCGTTGCCGGACGACTTCTCGTTGGAGGACTTCTTCTTGTTCTTCGACGACGGCTTCTTCTCTTTGGAAGGGTCGCCGATGCTGGCGGGGAGCGGGATGAAGTTCTGGATGTAGGAGTCGAACCACCGGCCGGTGCCGGTGGCGTCGGCGAACTGCCGCGCGTACACCGCCATCAGCTGGAGCGACCTGTCCAGGTTGTCCCGGTTGTCGAGGAGGACCTTGGTGACCTTCTGCAGGTTGGCCAGCAGCGGCTTGATCTCGTCCTCGTTCTCGTCGATCACCGCGTTCAGCTGCTGGGCGAGCCGGTAGGTGTTCACCAGCAGCTGGTGGATCGTGTCCCGCCGGTTCTGCACCGCCTGGAGCAGCTTGTCGCCGTCCTGCATGAGCTTGACGAGTTCGTCGCTGCGCTCGTTGAGCACGCCGGTGACGTCCTTGGCGCGGATGAGCAGCTGGTTCAGCTCGTCGTCGCGCTTGGAGATCGTCTGGGAGATCCGGCGCAGGCCGCGCAGCGAGGCCTTGATCTCCTCCGGCGAGTTCTCGAACGTGGCGGACAGGGTGTCGAAGGACTCGGCGAGCTGGTCGGTGTCGATCGCGTCGATGTTCTTGCTCAGGTCCGCGATCGCCGGGACCACCTCGTACGGGGTGGAGGTGCGGGAGACGGGGATCGCCCGGTCCGGGTCCTGCCGACCCGCGCCCCGCGGGTCCACCGCGAGGAAGTGCGCGCCGAGCAGGGTCTTGATCTTGATGTCGATCTTGCTCTCGTCGCCGATCCGCACCCCGTCGTCGACCCGGAAGTCCACGCGCACCCGGTTGCCGTCCAGCTCCAGGCCGGTCACCTTGCCGACCTTGACCCCGGCGATGCGCACCTCCTCCCCCTCGCGCAGGCCCGCCGCCTCGGCGAAGTGCGCGTGGTAGGAGGTGGTGCCGCCGTGGAACAGCGGGATGGAGTCGAGGTTGAGCGCGACGGACAGGCCCACCGCGATACCGGTCAGCGCGGCGACACCCAGGACGGTCGGGTTCTTCTGACTGAACGGGACCTTCACTGCTTGCACCTCGCGTTGTCATTGACGATCTTCGGCGTGTAGTACGCCGGAGCGCCAGGCAGCACGATCCGCGCGTCCATGCTGCAGAGGTAGTAGTTGAACCAGGAGCCGTAGGACGAGGTACGGCCCAGCATCTCCAGCCGCTCGGTCGCCGACTTGATCGTCGTGTCGATCTGCTCGGACTCGCCGCCCAGCGTGCGGGTCAGCTCGCTCAGCCCGTCGATGTCGTTCTTGAGGGACGGGCGCGCCTCCTTGAGCAGGTCGGCCGTCACGTCGCCGAGGGTGTTCAGCGACTCCAGCGAGTCGAAGATCGCCTCCCGGTCGCCGGCCACCCCGCTGACGAAGCCCTGGAGCTCCTTGATCAGCCGGCTGGTCTGGTCGGTGCGGTCGGAGATCGTGCCCAGCACCTCGCTGAGGTTGGTGATGACCCGGCCGATGACCTCGTCCCGGTCGGCGAGGGTGTTGGTCAGCGACGCCACGTGGGTGAGCAGGCTGTTGATCGTCCCGCCCTCGCCCTGCAGCACCTTGATGATCTCGAAGGACAGCTGGTTGACGTCCTCGGCGTCCAGCGCCTTGAACAGCGGGCGGAAGCCGTTGAACAGCACGGTCAGGTCGAGCGCGGGCTCGGTCTGCTCGACCGGCAGGACGCCCTTCTCCCGCAGCATCTCGTTCGAGGTGCCCGGACCCTCCGACAGCGCCAGGTAGCGCTGGCCGATCAGGTTGCGGTAGCGGATCTGGGCGAGGCTGCCGCTGGGCAGGCCGGAGACGAACGGGCCGGTCCGGTCCAGGGTGAAGCGCACCTCCGCCAGGCTGCCCTTGTACAGCCTGACCTCGGTCACCTGCCCCATCCGGACGCCGGCCACCCGCACCTCGTCGCCCTCCAGCAGGCCGGTCGCGTCGGTGAAGATCGCGCCGTACTCGCGGGAGTCGGCGAACCGCACGTTGGCGATGGTGATAGCCAGCACGCCGGTGAGCAGCGAGGTCGCCAGGACGAACGCCAGCAGTTTGAGACCCGAGGCGAGGGTCTGCCTGTTCTCGCTCACTTGATGGTCACCACCGATCCGCTCGCCAGGGGGCCGAACAGGAGGGTCGCGAAGTCCGGGACGTCGGAGGCGTCCTGCTTCAGCACCGGCGCGACCACCGACTTCACGACGTCGTTCTGGGTGGCGCCCTCACCGGGCTGGACGAAGAGGTCGGTCATGCCGCGCTTCTTCCACCAGATGTCGTCCTCGGTGCCGTCCAGGGCGACGTAGTCGGGGAAGGGCACCTTGGGGTTGGGCAGGCCGTAGCACCGCGGCTTGCGGTAGTCGTTGGCCTCCGGCAGGTCCAGCGGGTTCTTGTAGGCCGGCCGCGGCTTCACGATCTCGATGTAGAGGTTGGACGACGGCCGGACGCCGTCGCCGAACGCCTCGTCCGCCCGGTCGATCATGAACGACATGCCGTCCAGGACGCAGGGGAACTGCGGCGAGTAGGTCGCCAGCAGCTTCACCACGTCCTTCGTCGCCATGTTCACGCCGATGATCTTGTTCCCGTTGTCCATCATGAACCGGGTCGTCTTCTCCGACGTCGAGGTGACCGCGGGGATGAGCGCCTCGATGGCCGCTTCCTTCTCCACGATCGTGTTGCTGGTGACGTTGAGGTTCTTCATCACCCGCACCAGGTCCGGCGTCGCGTCGGCGTAGATGTCGGAGACCTCGCCGAGCGCCTTCACGTCCGAGATGAAGGTGTCCAGCTCGGGGTTGACCTTGCCCAGCAGCGTGTTCAGCCGCTCCAGGTTCTCGCCGAGCTCGTCGCCCCGGCCCTCCAGGGCCGTCGCCACCGCGGTGAGCGTGGCGTTCAGCTTCTCCGGCTGGACCGCCTGCAGCAGCGGCATCAGGTTGTTGAGCACCTGGTCGATCTCGACGGACACCGCGGACTTGTCCTGGCGCAGCACCACGCCGTCGCGGACCGGCTCCGCCGGCTGCGCGGGGGTGGTGAGGTCGATGTACTTCTCGCCGAAGAGCGTCTTGGGCAGCAGCCGCCCCGTCGCGTTCGACGGGATGAACCGCGCCTTGTCCTGCTGGATCGCCAGGTCCATCACGGCGCCCTCGTCGGTGACGCTGATCTTGCGCACCTCGCCGACGATCAGGCCGCGGATCTTCACGTCCGAGTGCTCCAGCAGCTGCAGGCCCGCCCGGTCGCTGGTGAAGCGGACCTCCACCACCGGGGTGAAGGCGCGCTGGTAGAAGGCGATGCACAGCACCGTGAACAGCACGCA
The DNA here is from genome assembly GCF_039525175.1 of Actinocorallia libanotica. Classification (NCBI taxonomy): domain Bacteria; kingdom Bacillati; phylum Actinomycetota; class Actinomycetes; order Streptosporangiales; family Thermomonosporaceae; genus Actinocorallia; species Actinocorallia libanotica. The sequence continues at coordinate 77,241 of NZ_BAAAHH010000027.1, read as the reverse complement.
GACGACGAGGAAGACGATGCCGTACATGCGGAAGCGGAGTTTCTGCCCCATTCCGGGGGATGCATGGGTCATCGGTTATCCCGCCACTCTCACGCTCGTGCCGGCGCCCCAGATCGCCAGGCCCAGCAGCAGGTCCAGCACGTTCACCGTGATGATGCTCGTGCGGACCGCGCGGCCGACCGCCACGCCCACGCCGGCCGGGCCGCCGCTGGCGTTGTAGCCGTAGTAGCAGTGGATCAGCATGACCAGCGTGGCGAAGATCAGGACCTTCCCGAACGACCAGAGGATGTCCTCCGGTAGCAGGAAGAGGCCGAAGTAGTGGTCATAGGTGCCGGTCGACTGGCCGTAGACGTAGGTGACCATGAGCCGGGTGCCCAGGTAGGACGCCAGCAGGCCGATCACGTACAGCGGGATGACGGCGATCAGGCCGGCGATCAGCCGGGTGGAGACCAGGAACGGCAGCGAGGGAACCGCCATGACCTCCAGCGCGTCGATCTCGTCGGAGATGCGCATCGCGCCGAGCTGGGCGGTGAAGCCGCATCCCACCGTCGCCGACAACGCCAGGGCGCTGACCAGCGGGGCCAGCTCCCGGGTGTTGAAGTAGGAGGAGATGAAGCCGGTGAAGGCCGCCGAGCCGATCTGGTTGAGGGCGTTGAAGCCCTGCAGGCCGACCTCGGTCCCGGTCAGGAAGGTCATGAAACCGACGATCGCCGCCGAGCCGCCGACCACCGCCAGGCCGCCGGTGCCGAGCGAGACCTCGGCCAGCAGCCGCAGCACCTCGGCCCGGTAGCGGGTCGCGGCCCGGAAGAACCAGGCGAAGGCGCGCGCGTAGAAGGAGAGCTGCTGGCCGAGGTCGTCCAGCCGCTCCATGGGCTTGCTCAGGGGAGTGGACACCGTTACGAGCCCTTCGCCGGGACGAACTCGAAGTAGATGGTGCTGATCAAGAAGTTCTCCAGGAACAGCAGCACGAAGGTCAGCACGACGGTCTGGTTCACCGCGTCGCCCACGCCCTTGGGTCCGCCCTTGGCGTTCAGTCCCTTGTAGGCGGCGACCAGCCCGGCCGTCAGACCGAAGACGAAGGCCTTGAACTCCGCCTGGTAGAGGTCGGGCAGCTGCGCCATGCCGCTGAAGGAGGCGAGGTACGCGCCCGGCGTACCGCCCTGCAGCATGACGTTGAAGACGTAACCGCCGACGATGCCGACGACGCTCACCATGCCGTTGAGGAAGAGCGCGACGAAGGCGCAGGCCATCATGCGGGGGACGACCAGGCGGTGCAGGGGGTTGATGCCCAGCACCTCCATCGCGTCGATCTCCTCGCGGATCTTGCGGGCGCCCAGGTCGGCGCACATCGCCGAACCCGCCGCGCCGGCGATGAGCAGCGCGGTCACGATGGGGCTGGCCTCGCGCACGATCGCGATGACGCTGGTGGCGCCCATGTAGGACTGGGCGCCCATCTGCCGGATCAGCCCGCCCATCTGCAGCGCGAGCACCGCGCCGAACGGGATCGCCACCAGGGCCGTGGGGATCACGGTGACCCCGACGATGAACCACGCCTGCTGGATGAACTCGCGCCACTGGAAGGGCCACTTGAACAGGGCCCGGAAGATGTCCAGCGACAGACCGAAGAACCGGCCGGGTTCCTTGATCAGAAGATTGACCGCGCCGTCGGCGACGGGGCGCAGCCTGCTGGAGGCTGCGCCTGGTCGAGCCGTGGTCATTTCCGGACGCCCCCGGCGGGAGCGGCGCCCATGCTGGCGACGTAGCGCGGCCACTCGTCGATCCAGTTGCGGCCCAGGTCGTCGATGAACGAGCCGGGCGGCGGGGTGACGCCGTGGGCGCGCAGCCAGGCGCCGGGCGCGTGCTGGGTGGGCCGCACCCTGCCGTCGGAGGGCATCAGCTGCGGCGGGATGGGCGGCAGCTTGCCGGGGTCGTTGCCGGCCGCGGCCTCGGCCTCCAGCTCGCTCACGTCCTTCTCCTCGGACATGCCGATGGGGCCGACGCGGCGGGCGTTGAGGAACTGGCGCACCACCGGCTCCTCGGAGGACAGCAGCATCTCGCGCTGGCCGAACATGACCAGCTCGCGGCGGAACAGCAGGCCGATGTTGTCCGGCACCGTGCGCGCGGTGTTGATGTCGTGGGTGACGATGAGGAACGTCGCGCCGATCTGGGCGTTCAGGTCGACGATCAGCTGGTTCAGGTACGCGGTGCGCACCGGGTCCAGGCCGGAGTCCGGCTCGTCGAAGAGGATGATCTCGGGGTCGAGCACCAGGGCGCGGGCCAGGCCGGCGCGCTTGCGCATACCGCCGGAGATCTCGCCGGGGAGCTTGCCCTCGGCGCCGATCAGACCGACCATCTCCATCTTCTCGAGGACGATGCGCTTGATCTCGGTCTCGTTCTTCTTCGTGTGCTCGCGCAGGGGGAACGCGATGTTGTCGAAGAGGTTCATCGAGCCGAACAGCGCGCCGTCCTGGAAGAGGACGCCGAACAACTTCCGGGTCTCGTACAGCAGGTCCTCGGGCAGCTGCGGAAGGTTGCGGTCACCGATCCACGCGTTGCCGCGGTCGGGCTTGAGCAGTCCCACCAGGGTCTTCAGGAAGACCGACTTACCGGTACCCGAGGGTCCCAGCAGCACCGAGATCTCGCCCGCGGGCAGCGTCAGCGAGACATCTTCCCAAATGGTCTGGCGGCCAAAGCGCTTGGTCAGTCCTTCGACCCGAATTTCGACGCCCACTCGTCACCTCTCGTCCAGCCGGGGGGATTCCGGATCCATGAGCGAGTAGAAGCTCCACGTCACTCAGCGCGTCTGCCTCATGACTACCGGCCAGTAACCTTCCGGCCGGATTCCCCTAACTTAGTGCCGAATCCACAAAAAGGAAGGGCCCGGAGCCAAGTTCTGGGGGCAAAAGAGACGCTGTAAGTTAATCGTTACTTATGCCACATCCGAGCCTACTGGGGTGTAGAGCAGCAGTTCAAGGTGGTAGGGCGGCACCTCGCGCAGGGCCTGGACAAGGGGAAAGATCCACAAATCTCCACTTGTCAGTCAGGTGATAAGCACACCGGAGCTTTTACGGCTGCGGTGGCGACAAAGCGAACGGCCGGCCGCCCCCCGAGGGGACGACCGGCCGTTCGACCGAACCGAAGATGTTACTTGACCGTAACCGTGGCGCCGGCGCCCTCCAGGGCGGCCTTGGCCTTGTCGGCGGTCTCCTTGTTGACCTTCTCCAGCAGCGGCTTGGGCGCGCCGTCGACCAGGTCCTTGGCCTCCTTGAGGCCCAGGCTCGTGAGGCCGCGGACCTCCTTGATGACCTGGATCTTCTTGTCGCCGGCGGCCTCGAGGATGACGTCGAACTCGTCCTTCTCCTCGGCGGCGGCCTCGCCACCACCGGCACCGCCGGCGGCGGGGGCGGCGGCGACGGCGACCGGGGCGGCGGCCTTGACGTCGAAGGTCTCTTCGAACAGCTTCACGAACTCAGAGAGCTCGAGAAGGGTCATCTCCTTGAAAGCGTCGAGCAGCTCGTCGGTGCTGAGCTTCGCCATGATTTTCCTCCGTATGGCTACTTACTACGTCTTACGACCACGGGATGGGGACCCGGCCTATTCGGCCGAGGCCTCCTCGGTGACGGCCTCGCCGGACTCGGCGCGCTTGGCGCGCAGCGCCTCCGACAGCTGGGCCAGCTGCGTCGGCAGCGCGTTGAACATCGCCGCCGCCTGGCCCTGCTTGGCCTTGATCGCACCAGCGAGCTTCGCGAGGAGCACCTCGCGCGACTCGAGGTCGGCCAGCTTGGTGACCTCGGCGGCGTCGAGGGTCTTGCCCTCGAGGTAGCCGCCCTTGATCACCAGCAGGGGGTTCGCCTTGGAGAACTCGCGCAGGCCCTTGGCGGCCTCGACCACGTCGCCCTTGATGAACGCGATGGCCGACGGACCCTGGAGCAGCGGCTCCAGGCCCTCGACGCCGGCGTCCTTCGCGGCGATCTGGGTGAGCGTGTTCTTCACGACGGCGAACTTCGCCGTGTCACCGAGGCTGCGGCGCAGCTCCTTGAGCTGAGCCACAGTGAGCCCGCGGTACTCGGTCAGAACGGTGGCGCTGGAGCTCTCGAACTCGTTCTTGAGCTCAGCGACGACCGCTGCCTTGTCCGCCCTCGCCATGGGACTCCTTCCAACTGGGACCATCCCCGTACAACGGGGAGAAGTCTGATCCGCCGGACAAAGGACCCTGAAACACACAAAACGCCCCGGCGCAGATGCACACGGGACGTCACAGAGGAAAAATCATGTGAAGCTCGGGTTCACCTGCGCGGGCCGCCCTGAGTGACTCAGGACTCTTCGGCTGCCATGCGGCAACGACCGGCGGTCTTCGGCAACGCCAGAGTACGCCAAGTCGAGTACCCGTACCAAATCGGCCGGTGCGCGCCGCTCGCGCGCACCGGCCGGAGTCCGTATCACGGGATCTTGATGTCGCCCACCTGGTCGGCCGGGGGCGCCGCCACCGTGACCGGCTTGCCGTAGTCGCGGAAGACGACCGTCACGTTGAACTGCTTGGCCTCGGACGTGGTCACCTTGGTGATCACCTTGCGCGGCAGCTGCTCGCCGTCCACCCAGACGTCGAATCCCAGCTTCTCCGAGCCGTTGCTCAGCTGCTCGGCGGTCTTGCGCAGCTCGGGGTCGTAGTCGGTCATCGCCTTCTTGACGTCGACGGTGCCCTGGTAGTGCGTGGTCTTCACCCCGTCGATCTGCTCCGTGCCGACCTCCTTGACGTCGGTGGAGGAGGAGATGATGCGGGTGAGCTTGCCGGGGTCGGCCTGGTCGACCTGCTTGAGCAGGTCCTGCGGGTCGAAGCCGACGGCGCTCGCCGCCTGGCCCAGCGTGATCTTCATCCACGGCTTGCCGGAACCCAGGAACTGGCTCAGCTGCGCGTTCTGCACGTAGACGGTCTCGTCCAGCAGCACCACCCGGGTGCCGCCGGTGCCCACCGTCATGCCGCCGAAGGACAGCTGCTCCAGGTTCACCGAGAACGCCGGAGAGGGCTTCATCCGGAACGAGCCGGTGCCCTTCACCGAGCCCGAACCGTCGACGGTGAGGTCGGCGTTGAAGGACTCGACCTCCGCCGAACGCGTGGCGGAGCGGTCGAGCACCTGGGAGGCGCTCAGGTTGACGACGTCGCCCGGTGCGCTGGAGGCGGTGGTCTCCCCGTCGCAGGCGGTGAGGGAGAGCAGGAGCACGGTGCCTGCCACGGCACCCGTAGCGATCTTCTTCATACCCAAAGTCTCCTCTGTCGCCCTTCTCCGGCACATCCCCCGGCGGAACCAACCTCTCCCCCGCGGCTATCAGACCTTAGACGGACAAAAGGCCTCCGGGGAATCCCCGGAGGCCTCACCCGCGAGCGGGAGTCTTACGCGTTCGCCTCGTCCAGCTCGGCGGTGAACGCACGGACCACGGTCGGGTCGACCGGGACGCCGGGCGCCATCGTCGAGGTGATCGTCACCTTCTTCAGGTAACGGCCCTTGGCCGCCGACGGCTTGAGCCGCAGGATCTCCTCGATCGCCGCCGCGTAGTTCTCCACCAGCTGGCGGTCGTCGAAGGACGCCTTGCCGATGATGAAGTGGAGGTTGGCGTGCCGGTCCACCCGGAACTCGATCTTGCCGCCCTTGATCTCGGTGACCGCCTTGGCCACGTCCATCGTCACGGTGCCGGTCTTGGGGTTGGGCATGAGGCCGCGCGGGCCGAGCACCCGGCCCAGACGGCCGACCTTGCCCATCATGTCCGGGGTGGCGACCACGGCGTCGAAGTCCAGGAAGCCCTTGGAGATCTGCTCGATCATGTCGTCGGAGCCCACGAAGTCGGCGCCGGCCGCACGGGCCTCGTCCGCCTTGGCGCCGCCGGCGATGACCAGCACGCGGGCGGTCTTACCGGTGCCGTGCGGCAGGTTCACGGTGCCGCGGACCATCTGGTCGGCCTTGCGCGGGTCCACGCCGAGGCGGGTGTTGACCTCGATGGTCGGGTCGAACTTGGTGACCGTGGTCTCCTTGGCGAGGCGCACCGCCTGCAGCGGCGAGTACAGCTCGTCCTTGTCGATCTTCTCCGCGGCTGCGCGGTAGCTCTTGCTGCGCTTCATGCTGCTCCCCTTTCCGGGAGTTCGTGGTGCGGGCCGCGCCGGCCCTCCCACACGGGTGGACTTACTTGACCTCGATGCCCATGGAGCGGGCGGTGCCGGCGATGATCTTGGCGGCGGCCTCGATGTCGTTGGCGTTGAGGTCCTTCATCTTGAACTCGGCGATCTCGCGGAGCTGGTCCTGCGTGATCGAGCCGACCTTGGTCTTGTGCGGGACCGCGGAGCCCTTGTCGATGCCGGCGGCCTTGAGGATCATCTGCGGGGCCGGCGGCGTCTTGGTGACGAAGGTGAACGAGCGGTCCTCGTAGATCGTGATCTCGACCGGGATCACGTTGCCGCGCTGCGCCTCGGTGGCGGCGTTGTACTGCTTGCAAAAGTCCATGATGTTGACGCCGTGCGGACCGAGCGCGGTACCGACCGGCGGCGCGGGGGTCGCGGCACCCGCGTTCAGCTGGACCTTGACGATGGCGCTGACCTTGCGCTTCTTCGGAGGCATGAGCCGTCCCTTCGTTCCGTGTGCTTGGCTCCGACTCCCGGATGACGGGCAACATCACGGCCGGAACGTGAGCCGCGATGTTGGAGCCTTGGAGGTGGCCGGGCCGCGGGGCGGCCGGGCCGAAAGACGGCCCCCGTACCGGAGCACAGGGGCCGAAGTCCTGACCAGGATACCCGCTAGAGCTTGGAGACCTGGTTGAACGAGAGCTCGACCGGGGTCTCGCGGCCGAAGATGGAGACCAGCACCTTGAGCTTCTGGGTGTCGAGGTTGATCTCGTTGACCGTGGCGGGCAGCGTCGCGAAGGGGCCGTCCATGACGGTGACGGACTCGCCGACCTCGAAGTCGACGGTCGCGGCGACCTTGGTGGAGGCGGCCTTGGCGGCGGGGGTCTGCTCGGCGGGCGCCGGGGCCAGCAGCTTGGCGACCTCTTCGAGGCTGAGCGGGGAGGGCTTGTTGGACAGGCCCACGAAGCCGGTGACGCCCGGGGTGTTGCGGACCGCGCCCCAGGACTCGTCGGTCAGGTCCATGCGCACCAGGATGTAGCCGGGCAGGACCTTCTCGTTGACCTTCTGGCGCTTGCCGCCCTTGATCTCGGTGACCTCGTGCTGGGGCACCTCGATCTGGAAGATGTAGTCCTCCATGTTGAGGGTGACGGTGCGGGTCTCGATGTTGCTCTTGACCCGGTTCTCGTACCCCGCGTAGGTGTGCACGACGTACCACTCGCCGATCTGCATGCGCAGCTCGCGCATGAACTCCTCGTGCGGGTCGGCGGCGGGCTCGGCCGGCGCCTCGTCGTCCTCGGCGGACTCGTCGCCCTCGGCGTTCTCGACGGACTCGGTGGCCTCGTCGGCCTCTGCGATCTCGAGGAGCTCGGCGTTCTCGGCGGGCTCGCCCTCGGAGGTCTCCTCCGCCTCCTCGGCCACCTGATCCGCCAGCGGCTCCTGCTGGAGCTCGTCGTGGAACTGCGACGACTCGGACACGGCAGTGACTCTCTCTCTAGGTGGAAACCCGGGTTGGATCGGCGGCGCTCTACCCGCTGAGACTCAGCCGGCGAAGAGCTTGTAGACCCCTTGCTGGATTCCCCAGTCGAGCAGTGTCACGAGACCGATCATGAACAGAACGAACACCAGCGACACGATGGTGTAGTTGATCAGCTCTCGGCGGGTGGGCCAGATGACCTTGCGCAGCTCGCCCACGACCTGGCGGATGAACAGCAGGGGGCTGGTGCGCTTGCGCTTGGCCGGCTTTCCCTTGTCCTCGGTCGCCGCGTCGCGGGTCTCAGTCGCCATCTCACCCTCGTTCGGATTGATCGTCCGACACGGCACGTTCCGCCGCGTGTGTACTCACCTTATGCGTGCTCACGTGCAGCTGGGAACGTGAAGCTGCTCCGCAGGGCAAGAGGGACTCGAACCCCCAACCGCCGGTTTTGGAGACCGGAGCGCTACCAATTGCGCCATTGCCCTTCAGCAGGCGTGCTTGCGACACGCGCCACTAGAAAGAGAAGCATACGTGTCCGGAGCCGTCTCGTCGAACTGGAAACCCGGACGGGGGTGGCGGGGTAGTCCTTCCGGGTGGCTTCCGGGTGGTTCGTGAGCAGGTCAACAGAGTGAACGGAGGTTCAGGGGGCAGGATTAGGCAATGAACCGCCGGGATCTGTCTCGCCTACCGAAAGCCCACCTCCACCTGCACTTCACCGGGTCGATGCGCCACTCGACCCTGGTCGAGCTGGCCCTGCGCCACCGGGTGCAGCTGCCCGAGTCGCTGGTCTCCGAATGGCCGCCCGCCCTGCGGGCCACCGACGAACGCGGCTGGTTCCGCTTCCAGCGCCTGTACGACCTGGCGCGGTCGGTGCTGCAGACCCCGGAGGACCTGCGCAGGCTGGTGCGCGAGACGGCCGAGGACGAGGCGGCCGAGGGTTCGGGCTGGCTGGAGATCCAGGTGGACCCCTCCGGCTACGCGCACCGGTTCGGCGGGCTGACCGCCACGGCCGAGCTGGTGCTCGACGCCGTGCGGGAGGCCGAGCGCGCCACCGGGATCGGCATCGGCGTGGTCATCGCCGCCAACCGCACCCGCCATCCCCTGGACGCCCGCACTCTGGCCCGGCTGGCGGCGCACTACGCGGGGCAGGGCGTGGTCGGCTTCGGGCTCTCCAACGACGAGCGGCGCGGCCGCCCGTACGAGTTCGAGCGCGCCTTCCGGATCGCCAAGCGGGCAGGGCTGCTCTCGGCCCCGCACGGCGGCGAGCTGCAGGGCCCCGAGTCGGTGCGGCCCTGCATCGACCTGCTGGGCGCCGACCGGATCGGGCACGGGGTGCGCGCGGTGGAGGACCCCCGCCTGGTGGAGCGGATCGCCGAGCGCGGCATCACCCTGGAGGTGTGCCCGGCCTCGAACGTCTCGCTGGGGGTGGCCGGCAGCGCCGGGGACGTCCCCGTCCGCGGGCTGTTCGAGGCGGGCGTGCCGATCGCGCTGGGCGCCGACGACCCGCTGCTGTTCGGCTCGCGGCTGACCGCCCAGTACGAGCTGGTGCGCAGCGAGCACGGCTTCGACGACGCGGAGCTGGCCGAGCTGGCGCGGAGCTCGATCCGGGGTTCAGCGGCCCCTCCGGGGGTGCGCAAGCAGCTCCTGGAGGGCGTGGACGACTGGCTGGCCGCCCCCGCCTAGCCCTCCTCGTCCAGGGTGAGCCCGACGAAGACGGGCTCGTTGACGAGGGTCACGCCGAAGGCCTCGCGGACGCCCGCGCGGATCTCGCGGGCGAGGTCGAGGAGGTCGCGCGCGGTGCCCTCGGCGCCGGGGTTGGTCAGCGCGAGGGTGTGCTTGGTGGACAGCCGCACGGGGCCCCTGGCGTAGCCCTTGGCGAAGCCCGCCCGGTCGATCAGCCAGGCGGCGGAGGTCTTGGTGCGCCCGTCGGACTCGGGGAAGGCGGGGAAGCCCTCGGCCCGCTCGGCCAGCAGCTTCAGCTCCTCCTCGGTGAGGACGGGGTTGGTGAAGAAGCTGCCGGCGCTGCGGGTGTCGGGGTCGTCGGGGTCCAGCACCATGCCCTTGCCGCGGCGCAGTGCCAGGACGGCGTCCCTGACCGCGGCGAGGGGGGCCGTGGCTCCGGTCTCCACGCCGAGCCGGCGGGCCAGCTCGGCGTACCTGACCGGCCGGGACTCCCCCGTCTCGGCCAGCTGGAAGGCGACGGAGAGCACCACGTAGCGGTCGTGGCCCTTGAAGGCGCTGTGCCGGTAGGTGAAGGCGCACTCGGCGGGGGCGAAGGCGCGGACGCGCTGCTCGTGCCGGTCGTAGACGCGGACCTCGGCGATGGTCTCGCCGACGTCCTGCCCGTAGGCGCCGACGTTCTGGATGGGGGTGGCGCCGACCCGCCCGGGGATGCCCGAGAGGCATTCGACGCCGGAGAGCCCTTCGGCGACGGCGCGGGCGACGAGGGAGTCCCACTCCTCGCCCGCCTGGGCCTCGACCCGGCCGCCCTCGATCGTCACGCCGCGGGTGGCGACGCGGATGACGGTGCCGGGGAAGCCCTCGTCGGCGATGACGAGGTTGCTGCCGCCGCCGAGCACGAGGACGGGCTCCCCCGCCTCGTCGGCGGCGCGGATCTGCTCGACCAGCGCGTCCTCGGTGGTCGCCTCGATGAAGGTGCGGGCGGGGCCGCCCAGCCGCAGCGTGGTGTATCCGGAGAGCCGCACATCCTGACAGCGCACGTTCATCTGGAGCTCCGTGTCCTTCCGTCGGCTCCGCCGGTGGTCGCGTCCCATCCTCTCCGAAGACGCGCGCGCCCGCCCCGGCGGGGGCGGGCGCGGGTGGTGCCGGTCCCTCAGGCGAGCCGGACGACGGCCCTGGCCTGGCCGAGGACCTTCTGGCCGCCGGACTCGCGGGCGGACAGGCCGACGACGACCTTGTTGTCCTCGAGCTTCTGCTCGACGACGCCGCTGATCTCGATGACGTTGCCGGTGTCGTGGGGCACCGGGACCATGCCGGAGAAGCGCACGCCGTAGTCGAGGACGGCGCCGGGGTCGCCGACCCAGTCGGTGACGAACCGGCCGCCCTGGGCCATGGTGAACATGCCGTGGGCGATGACGTCGGGCAGGCCGACGGACGTGGCGAACTTCTCGTCCCAGTGGATGATGTTGAAGTCGCCGGACGCGCCGGCGTACATCACCAGGTTGAGGCGCTTGACGGGGAAGGAGCGGGCTGGGATCTCGGTGCCGACCTCGACCTCGTCGTACTTGATGGTCGCCGCCATGTCAGGCACCCCGTTCCACGATGGTGTTGTAGGAGGTCGCCACGAGCGCGCCCCCCGCGTCCTTGACCTCGGTAACGATCTTGAGCAGGTGGTTGCTCCCCGCCTTGCGGATGTCGCTGATGGACGCCTCGCAGGTCAGGACGTCGCCGGCGACGACCGGACGGACGTACTCGAAGCGCTGCTCGCCGTGGACGACCATGGCGTAGTTGAGGCCGAGGTCGGGGTCGGCCAGGGCGTCGCCGCCCAGGGCGATCACGATGGGGAAGGTCGGCGGCGCGATCACGTCCGGGTGCCCGGCGGCCTTGGCGGCCTCGGGGTCGCGGTAGATCGGGTTCTGGTCGCCGATGGCGTCCGCGAACTCGCGGATCTTCACCCGGGATACCTCATACGGGGGGCTGGGCGGGAACTTGCGCCCGATGAAGTCTGTGTTCAGTGCCATGCCGTTTCCTTCCGAGGGGAGCCTTCTCTCCTGATGGGGCTCGGGGTGAAAGTAACAGAACGACGTTCGGCCCGCCCCCGGTGGTACCGGTGAGCGGGCCGAACGGTGGCGCGAAGTGCTAGCGGGTCTCGCGGTGCGCCTGGTGGCACCGGCAGTTGGGGCAGTACTTCTTCAGCTCCAGGCGGTCCGGGTCGTTGCGCCGGTTCTTCCGCGTGATGTAGTTGCGGTGCTTGCACTCCTGGCAGGCCAGCGTGATCTTCGGCCGAACGTCGGTGGCAGCCACGATGGAGTGCCTTTCTGCTAGATATCTGGACGAACATCCCGATCCCGGTCCCGGGGGGACCGGGGGTCGGTTTGAGTAGCGAGGGCCGGACTTGAACCGGCGACACAGCGATTATGAGCCGCTTGCTCTGCCTGACTGAGCTACCCCGCCATGACAGGCCGCTGACGGCCTCGTTAAGAGTACCTGAAGCCAGCCACCCGGTGAAACGCAGAACGCCCGTGCCCGTCGCGGGCCGGGCGTTCTTCCGTTTCTCGAGCCCCTTTACGGAATCGAACCGTAGACCTTCTCCTTACCATGGAGACGCTCTGCCGACTGAGCTAAAGGGGCTTGCGTCGTGCTCGCAGGGAAAACCTTACACGGTCCCCGGCCACTACGCGAACCGGTTAGTTCCCACCCCTGTCTCCCCTGCTCAGGGCGGGTGCGTGGTCCTCGCAGAAGGCTCCCGGAACGGGCATGCGCCCCTGGGTCAGGAAGTCGTCGACGACCCGGCGGGTGCACTTTCCCATCGGGTAGAAGCCGTGGCCTCCGGAGTCGTTGAGCACCAGGACGCTGCCCGGCAGCTGCCCGTGCGTGCTCCTGGCCCAGTGGACGGGCGTCGCGGCGTCGTGCCGGTTGTGCACCAGCAGCGGAGGCGGGGCGCCGTCCGTCCGCACCGCCGCCCCGGCCTCGGGCAGCGAGGGCACCGGCCACACGGCGCAGGCCCGGCGCTGGGCCTCCACCCGCCGTCCGAACAGCAGGGCGGCGCGCAGCGCGGCGCGGGCCGCGAAGAGCTCGGCCTCGGCGGTGCGGGCGCGGGGGCGCAGGTGCGGGCACACGACCGCCTGGTACCCGCCGGAGAGCGCCTCGCGGACGGAGCCGGCGGGCCAGGGCGTCAACGCCCGCAGCGGTCCGCCGTCGCCGCGCAGCGCGGCGGCCAGCGCCTCGACGACCGGCGGCCAGGTCTCCTCCCGGTAGGTGGCCGTCTGGATGATCCGCAGCACGTCGCGGCCGGTCACCGGGACGCCCATGCCCGCCTCCAGCGGTTCGGCGTCGGCCCGGGTGATCAGCCGGTCCACCCGGGCCAGGGCGCGGGCGGGGTCGTCGCCGAGGGGGCAGCGCGGGCCCCTGGCGCAGTCGCCGACCATCACCCGGAAGGCGGTCTCGAAGCCCACGGCCTGGGCGGTGGGGTCGCCGGGCCAGCCGGTGGGGTCGACCACGGAGTCGAGGACCATCCGGCCCGTCCTGGCCGGGAAGAGGTGGGCGTAGAACCGGCCGAGAAGGGTGCCGTAGGAGGCTCCGTAGTAGTGCAGGCGGTCCTGGCCGAGGACGGCGCGCACCAGGTCGAGGTCGCGGGCCACCGAGGGGGTGCGGACGTTGGGCAGGAGTTCGCCGGAGGCGTCCGCGCAGCTCTTGGCGAAGAGCCTCGCGTCCTCGGACGCGTCCCGCGCCTGTTCCGTGTCGGCGACCTGCCGGGTGGTGGAGCCGCGGCAGACGACGGGCGTGCTGGCCCCGACCCCGCGCGGGTCCATGCCGACGATGTCGTAGCGGGCGCGCAGCGCGGGGCTGAAGTAGGCGTGCGCGCCGAAGACGAACTCCAGCCCCGAGGAGCCGGGTCCTCCGGGGTTGGTGACCAGGGCGCCGAGGCGGTGCGCCGGGTCGGAAGCCGGGAGCCTGTTGAGCGCGATCCGGATCGTCTCGCCGTCCGGGCGGGCGTGGTCCAGCGGTGCTTCGAGGGTGGTGCAGGAGAACCTGGGGTCCACCGGGCAGGGCGTCCACACCGGTTTCTGGGCGTAGAGGCCCGAGGCCGAGTCCCGGACGGTGGCGGGGCGGGAGAGGGCGGGCGCCGCGTGGACGGCCGGGACGTAGGCCGCCGCCAGCCCTGTGATCGCCAGCCATAGCCGTGTTCCCATGGGCGTCCCCCAAAGCCGATCAGGTGCGCATCGGCCGTCCTGGAAGTCATTCCCCGGCCGGGGGGCGCATGGTCCTGGTACGTAACCAGAACCGGTAGATCATTGACTTTCGCCACCTTCTGCGAGCTTCGGAAAGAAGTGGGTGGCCTCGGCGGTGGCCGCCGCGGCGTCGCCGTCCCGGATCGCCGCGACCAGGCCGCCGTGGTCGACCTTGCGCTCGGGGTCGAGCCCGGCGGTGAGGTAGTCGCGCAGCTCGTCGCGCAGCACCTCGCCGAGGTCGGCGTAGAGGCCGGTGAGCGCGGCGTTGTGGGCGGCGGCGACGACGGCGTGGTGGAAGGCGGCGTCGGCCTGGACGAAGCGCTCGGTGTCGCCCTCCTCCCAGGCGAGGTCGCGCTGGTCGAGCGCCCCCTGGAGCAGTTCCAGGTCGGCCTCGGTGCGGCGGACGGCGGCCAGGGCGGCCGCGGACGCCTCCAGGGTCATGCGCAGTTCCCGGATGTCGGCGTGGCCGATCTCGGCGAAGCGGCGGCGCATGACCCCGGCGAGCTCGCTCGTGGCCGCCACGTAGGTGCCCGAGCCCTGCCGGATGTCCAGGAGGCCGTTGTGGGCCAGGGCCCGGACCGCCTCGCGCACGGTGCCGCGGGCCACGCCGAGCTGCTCGGCCAGCTCGGGCTCGATGGGGATGCGGGAGCCCACCGGCCAGCGGCCGGAGGTGATCTGTTCGCGAAGCTGCCCCACCACCTGCTCGAAGAGGGGGGTGCGCCGTGCCGCCGACAACGTCATGTCGCCATCGTCTCATTTACCCAATTCATCCAATGATTCTATGATCCGTCCTATGACCCCCCGCCGTCTTCCCACCGCGCTCCCCCTGGTCCTGCTGGTCCTGCTCATCTCGCTGAACCTGCGCCCGATCGCCACCACGATCGGCCCGCTGCTGGCGGACCTGCAGTCCGACCTGGGCATGGACGGCGCGCTCAGCGGGGTGCTGACCACCCTGCCGCCGCTGTGCTTCGCCCTGTTCGGCCCGCTGGCGCCCGCCCTGGCCCGCCGGTACGGGCAGACGTCCGTGCTCATGGCGGGGATGGCGGTGCTCGCCGCCGGGCTCGCCGTGCGGGCGCTCGCCTCCGACGCCTGGGTCTTCCTGCTGTTCAGCATGCTCGCGATGGGCGGGGTGGCGGTGGCGAACGTACTGCTGCCCGCGGTCGTCCGCCACGCCTTCCCCGGCCGGGTGGAGCCGATGACCGCGATGTACTCGACGGCGCTCACCGGCGGCGCCACCCTCGCCGCCGCCGCGGCGGTCCCGCTGGCCGGGGCGCTGGGCTCCTGGCGGTGGGGGCTGGGGATCTGGGCGCTGCTCGCGGTCGCGGCCCTGCTGAGCGCGGCGCGCAACCGGGTCTCCCAGCCCGCGCGCACCGCCGCGCCGCGCCGGCTCCCCCCGCTGCGGCACAGCCGGATCGCCCGGGGCATGGCCGTCTACTTCGCGGTGAACGCGACGACCGCCTACACGATCATGGGCTGGCTGCCGCAGATCTACCGCGACGCCGGGATCCCGGCCGGCGCCGCCGGGGTGATGCTCGCCGTGGCGCTGGGCCTGGTCGTGCCGCTCACCCCGTTCCTGCCGTGGCTGATCGCCCGGATGCCCGACCAGCGCCCGCTGGTGTGGGCGTTCGGCCTCAGCTCGCTGGCCGCCTACGCCGGGCTGCTCTGGGCCCCCGCCGCGCTGGCCTGGCCGTGCACGATCCTGCTGGGGCTGGGCGGAGCGAGCTTCCCGCTGGCCCTCACCATGATCGGACTGCGCGCCCGCACCCAGGAGGGGGTGGCGCGGCTGTCGTCCTTCGTCCAGAGCCTGGGCTACCTGTTCGCCATCCCCGGCCCGGTGCTGATCGGCGTGCTCTACCAGCACACCGGCGGCTGGACCCTCCCGATCGTGTTCCTCGCCGTGATCGTCGTGCCGCAGCTCGCCCTGGGCCTGCACGCCGCCCGCACGGGCGTGGTCGAGGACGAGCTCGCCGAGCGGGCCGACCGCGAGGTCAGCGTCTGCGCCTGACGGCGCGCAGCAGCACGAACTTGGGGTTGCCCGCGACGGTCGAGCAGTTGCCGAAGACGCGCCGCAGCTTCACGTGGTAGCCCAGGTGGCGGTTGCCGACGACCCACAGCTCCCCGCCGGGGGCCAGTGCCCCGCGAGCCTCCTGGAACATCCGCCAGGCCGTGGCGTCCGTGGTCGCCTGGTGGGAGTGGAACGGCGGGTTGTTGAGGATGAGGTCGGCCGATCCGGGCGCGACGGCGCCGAGCGCGTCCGCGGCGGTGAACACCGCGCGGTCGGCCATGCCGTTGGCGCGGAAGGTGTCCTCGGCGGAGGCGACGGCCTGGTGCGACTCGTCGGTGCAGACGATCTCGGCGTCGGGGTGGGTCAGCGCGGCGGCCAGCCCGAGGACGCCGTTGCCGCAGCCGAGGTCGACGACGCGTGACGCGTCCGGCCGTACGGGCAGGTGCGCCAGGAGGAACCGGGTGCCGATGTCGAGCCGGTCGGCGCAGAAGACCCCGGCGTGGTTGACGACGGTGCGGCCCGAGACCGCCCCGGCGTCTTCGGGGAGGGTGTGGCTCAGCGGCCAGGGGTTGGGGCCGGGGGTGCGGGACGGGTCGGGCGTGGCGAAGATGAGCCGCGCCTTCCGCACGGCCAGCGACGTGCGGGTGGGGCCGACGATCTCCTCGAACAGCCGCAGCGTGGAGGTGTGGATCTCCTTGGCCATGCCCGTCCCCACCACCAGGGTGCCCGGGTGCAGCGCGGGGCGCAGCCTGTGCAGCTGGTCCTCCAGCAGCGCCAGGCTCTTGGGGACGCGCACCAGCAGGGTGTCCACGCGCTCCGGCGGGGTGTCCCGGGTGGTCAGCAGGACGGTCTCCTCCGGGTCGTGCCCGGCCCGCCGGAGATTCTCGCGGGTCGCGGAGCGGCCGAGGAGGGAATCGGATATCTGGACGGGCCGGCGGTCCGCCAGCGCGGTCGTCAGGGCGCCCCAGCGGTCGCCCAGGACGACGGGCACCCCCCGCGGGCCTCCCGTCTCGTCCAGGTGGCGCAGCAGATACTCGTCCGCCGCGTCCCAGGCGCGCAGCGGATCCTGGGGTCGGTGGGGAAAGCGCGTGAGCTCCAGCTCCCCCGAGGCGGTCACCAGCCGGTTCATCCTAGGAGGCTAACCGTTCCGAGCTCGGGGACCGCCACGTAGGATTCCCCCGATTACCAGCTTTGTCCCCTCATGATGTTGACCGCAGTAAGGTGGCCGCTTTGCATCCGTTCCGTAACGCAGTGGAGAAGCAGGACCTCGACGCGGTCCGCGAACTGCTCGCCGAGGACGCGACCTTCCTCAGCCCCGTCGCCTTCAAGCCCTACCAGGGCAAGGAGATGGTCTTCGCGATCCTCCGCGGCGCGATGCGGGTCTTCCAGGACTTCCGCTACGTCAAGGAGATCGAACACGGCGCGGAGCACGCCCTGGTCTTCAAGGCGCGCATCGACAACACCGAGATCCACGGGTGCGACTTCCTGACGATGAACGAGGACGGGCTGATCCAGGAGTTCTGCGTGATGCTCCGGCCCATGTCGGCCGTCCACGCGATGTCCGAGGCCATGCGCGTCCAGTTCGAGCTCATCGAGCAGGAGATGCGCGGCTGCTGAGCCGCGGACGGCCGAAGGCGCCTTCACCCGGGACCCCTCCGGCCGTCCAGTCTCTGTGCGGCTCTGCCGCGCCCGGGCTCAGCCCCCGGCGTAGGGGCGGGGCAGGTACCTGCCCCGGGGCTCGCCCACGACCTTCCCGTCCTCCAGAACGCGGACGCCGCGCAGGAAGGTGTCGGTGACCCTGGCGGTGAGCTCGAAGCCCTCGAACGGGGTGTAGCCCTGGGTGGACTCCGAGTCCTCGGCGCGGACCGTCCAGGTGGCTCCCGGATCGACCAGCGCGATGTCGGCGTCGTACCCGGCGGCCAGGACGCCCTTGCCGCGCAGGCCGTACCGGACGGCCGGGTTGCGGGAGCTCAGGGCGGCGATCCGGCCGTAGGAGACGCCGCGTCTGCGGCCCTCGGTGACCAGGCCGGGCAGCAGGTACTCGGCGCCGCCGAAACCCGACTTGGCCAGGAAGACGTCCGCGCGGTCGGAGCCGAACTTCGCCTCGTCGCGGCAGCAGGCGTGGTCGCTGACGACCCAGTCGACGGTCCCGTCCGCCACGTACTCCCACAGGGCCTCGACGTCCTCGCGCGGGCGCAGCGGCGGGTTGACCTTGCCGCCGATGCCGCTGGCGGTGTCGATGTCGGCCAGCAGGTGCCCGACGGTGACCTCGCGGCGGAAGTCGATGTGCGGGAACGCCCTGGACATGCGCACGGCGGCGTCCACGGCCTTGCGGCCCGACAGGTGCAGCAGGTTGATGGTCGGCAGGCCGGTCTCGTGCGCCAGGTAGGAGGCGATGGAGACGGCCAGCCCCTCGGAGTGCGGCGGGCGCGAGGCGCTGTAGGCGGCCAGGCCGGACAGGTCGCCGGCCTCCTCCACCATCTTCGTGTAGGCCGTCATGATCTCGGCGGTCTCGCAGTGCAGCGACAACGAGATCTCGTCGGCCAGGTGCGGGAACCTCTCGCGGGCCGCCTGGACGCCGCGCATGACGAACTCGAAGTGGGCGTAGTCGTAGCGCTCGCCCTCGGGGATCATCAGGAAGTCGCTCTGGCTCGCCGAGCGGCCGTGCAGGCCGTGGCTGCCGTAGAACATGAAGACCTTGAACGAGGTGACGCCGAACCGCTCCACCAGGTCCGGGATCTCCGCGATGTGCCCCTGGGACATCGGGGCGAGGTGGTAGGCGTAGTCGACGTACGCGCGGCCCTCGGATGCGGCCAGGACCTCGGGGAAGAAGTCCGCGTACGGGCCGCCCTTGTTGAGGTAGTACTGGCCGGTGCGCATGTAGTTCAACGCGGTCGTGACGCCGCCCTGGGCGCTGGCGCGGCTCTCGCTGGCGGTGTCCTCGGCCAGCGGGTTGTAGATGCCCCAGTGCTGGTGGGCGTCGACGACGCCGGGGAAGGCGAGCCTGCCCCGGCCGTCCACGACCTGCGGCACGCCGGCCGCGTCGAGGCCGGGCGCGACCTCCACGATCCTGCCGTCGCGCACCGCGATGTCCGCGACGACCGGATCATCCTGGTCGTGGCGGACGACCTGGACGTTCTTGATGACGAGCTCGAAAGCGCTCACGTTCCCCTCCTGTCCCGGGGATGCCGGGGGGTCAACCGATGATCTTCTTCTCGCGCAGGGCCGCCACCTCGGCGGCGTCGTAACCGAGCTCGCCGATCAGGACGTCGTCGGTGTCCGCGCCGTGCGCGCGGCCGGTGAACCGGATCTCGCCCGGGGTCCGGGACATCCGCCACATGACGTTGTGCATGAGCAGCTCTCCCAGGTCGGGGTCGTGCACCTTGGTGAGCATCCTCGTCTCCCGCACGTGCGGGTCCTCCACCAGGTCCCGGGCGTCGTAGACGGGTGCGACCGCCGCGCCCGCCCCGGTGAAGGCCTCGACCACCTCGGCGCGGGTCCGCGCCCCGATCCAGCCGCCGACGATCTCGTCGAGCAGCTCCACGTGGTCGACGCGGCCCCGGCCGGTGGCGAACCAGGGCTCCTCGATCACCTCGGGACGCCCCACGAGCCGCATGACGCGCTCCGCGATCGCCTGCGCGCTGGTCGACACGGCCAGCCAGTACCCGTCGGACGTGCGGTAGGTGTTGCGCGGCGCGTTGTTGGTGGATCGGTTGCCGTGCCGGGTCTCCACGACGCCGAGCTGGTCGTAGACGGTCGGCGACGGCCCGACCGCCGCCATCAGCGGCTCCAGCAGGCTCATGTCGATGACCTGGCCGCGCCCGTCCGCCGACCGCTCGCGGTGGAACAGCGCCATCATCACCGCCGACGAGGCGGCGATCCCGCAGACGCTGTCGGCCAGCCCGAACGCCGGAAGCGTCGGCGGCCCGTCCGGATCACCCGTCAGATGCGCGAACCCGCTCATCGCCTCCGCGAGCGTCCCGAACCCGGCACGCCCCGCGTACGGCCCCTTCTGCCCGAACCCGGTGACCCGCGCGACGACCAGGCCGGGATTCACCTCGTGCAGCCGGTCCGGCCCCAGCCCCCACTTCTCCATCGTCCCCGGCCGGAAGTTCTCCACCAGGACGTCCGCCCGCTCCACCAGCCGCAGCAGCACCTCGGCCCCCTCCGGAGCCGACAGCGTGAGCCCGACCGTCCGCTTGTTCCGGGCGACCTCCTTCCACCACAGCGCATGCCCGTCCTTGGACCTCCCGTGCCCCCGCATCCCGTCCGGCCTGGTGGAATGCTCCACCTTCACCACGTCCGCCCCGAAGTCCCCGAGGATCTGCGCGCACAACGGGCCCGCGAGAATCGTCGAGACGTCCAGCACCCGCACCCCCTCCAACGGCCCGCCCATCCCGCGCCCCTCTTCCACCCGAAGCCGAACGATGTTCCATCCATGGATACATCGTTATCCCGAGCGAAACAATAAGGACCTTTCGGACCCCTCGTCAACGCCCGTCCGGGCTGTCACGCGATCGAACCGGCCCCGGGCCGGACCGATACGCGCCCGCACGACCCGAAGCTGGAACAGGCCGATACACGTCTTGACGTCCTGAAGCCGGGACAGGCTGATACGCGTTCGCACGGCCCGAAGTCGGAACAAACCGATACACGTCTTGACGGCCTGAAGCCGGAACAGGCTGATACGCGTTCGCACGACCCGAAGCCGGAACAGGCCGATACGCGTTCGCACGACCCGAAGCCGGAACAGGCCGATACGCGTTCGCACGACCCGAAGCCGGAACAAACCGATACACGTCTTGACGGCCTGAAGCCGGAACAGGCCGTCGCCGGGGCGGGCATCGAGACCGGACTCGGGCGGGCGGGCGGGCAGGGCCGGGGCGAGGCGGGATCAAGGCGAAGCGATGAGGTTGGTGCCGGTTTCGGGATGGAAAAGGTGGATTTGGGTGGGGTCGTAGGTGAGTTCGAGGAGTTCTCCCTCTCGGACGGGGGACTTGGCGTCGAGGCGGGCGACGAGCGGGACGGGGGCGCGGGCGTCGGGGGCGGCGGTGCCCGGGACGCCGTCGGAGCGGGCGGAGGCCAGGGTCAGGTAGGCGTATTTCTCGGGGCCCAGGGACTCCACTATGTCGGCGCGGGCGGTGAAGGCGGGGAGCTGAGCGGTCTCCTGCCGGGGAAGGCGGGCGTCTTCGAAGGCTTCGGGACGGAGACCCGCGGTGGCCTCGCGGGGCGGGCCGTTTCGCAGGGCCTCGGTGATGCGGGAGGTGGGCGGGACGAGGCCCAGAGGGGTGCGGAGACCTTCAGGAGTGAACTCGGCGGGAAGCAGATTCATCCCCGGGGAGCCGATGAAGCCCGCGACGAAGAGGTTGCGGGGACGGTCGTAGAGGCCCTCGGGAGGACCGACCTGCTGGACCACGCCGTCCTTCATGAGAACTATGCGGTCTCCGAGGGTCATCGCCTCGGTCTGGTCATGGGTGACGTAGACGGTGGTGGTGCCCAGGCGGTTCTGCAGACGGGAGATCATGGTGCGCATCTGGACGCGGAGCTTGGCGTCGAGGTTCGACAGGGGCTCGTCCATGAGAAAGGCGCGAGGATCGCGGACGATCGCGCGGCCCATCGCGACGCGCTGACGCTGGCCGCCGGAGAGATGCGCGGGCCGGCGGTCCAGGAGGTCCGTCAGATCGAGGATGCCGGCGGCCTCCTCGATCTTCGCGTTCGCCCGCGCCTTGTCCATCCGTGCGAGCCTCAGCGGAAAGCCGATGTTCTGCCGGACGGTCATGTGCGGGTACAGCGCATAGGACTGGAAGACCATCGCGATGTCCCGATCCCGCGGCGAACGCTCGTTGACGCGCTCCCCACCGATGCGCAGCTCACCGTCCGTGATGTCCTCCAGCCCGGCGATCATGTTGAGCGTGGTGGACTTCCCGCAACCCGACGGACCCACGAGGATGACGAACTCCCCGTCCGCAACGGTCAGGTCGAGCTCCGCCACGGCAACGGTGCCGTCGGGAAAACGCTTGCTCACCCCATCGAGCACGATCTCAGCCACTGACTACTCCCCCACCTCGGCCGCCGCCTGCCCCTGCGCCTCACTCCACCCCGGAACCTCTCGCCGCTCCCCCGTCCCCGCCACCAGTCGCCCTCCGGCCACCCGCTCACCCCGCCCGCCGACCGCCCCTGAACCCCGGCCACGACCTGTCCCTGCACCGCCGCCGCTGCTCACCCCTTCACCGCCACCGCTCACCCCGCACCGCCACCGCTCACCCCGCACCACCGCTGCTACTCACCCTTGCGCTGCCGCTCACCCCCGCTCTGCCGTTCACCCTTGCGCTGCTGCTCACCCCTGCACCGCTGCCGCCACTCGCCCCTTCACCGCCGCCGCTGCTGCTGCTCACCCCTTCACCGCGCCGGAGGTCAGGCCAGAGACGATCCGGCGCTGGAAGAACAACACGAAGATCACGATCGGGATCGTGATGACCACGGCCGCGGCGGCGATGGATCCGGTCGGATCCTCGAACTGCGAGGCGCCCGTGAAGAACGAGATCGCCGCGGGCGCCGTCCGCGCCGTGCTGGAGGAGGTCAGTGAGATCGCGAACAGGAAGTCGTTCCAGCAGACGATGAACGCCAGGATCGCGGCGGTCACCACGCCGGGCGCGGCCAGCGGCACGATGACCAGGCGAAAGGCCTGCAGCGGGGTGGCGCCGTCCATCTTCGCCGCCTTCTCCAGCTCCCACGGGATCTCCTCGAAGAAATTGCTCAAGGTGTAGATCGTCAGCGGCAGCGCGAAGGTGACGTACGGCAGGATCAGCCCCGGCCAGGTGTTGAACAGACCCAGCGCCCGCTCGATCTGGAACAGCGGGGTCACCAGCGAGATCTGCGGGAACATCGCGATCAACAACGAGACCCCCAAGATCACCGAACGACCGGGAAACCGCAGCCTGGCGATCGCATAGGCGGCCATCGTGCCGATCACCACCGCGATCAGCGTGGAGATGAGCCCGATCCCCAGCGAATTGACCAGCCCCCGCAGGAACTCATCATTGGCGAAGATGCTCCGGTAGTTCCGCCAGGTCCACTCACGCGGCACGAAGGAGCCGTCCGCGACGGCGCCCGGCGTCTTGACCGACAGCGAGACGAGCCACACCACCGGCACCAGCGCGTACAGCAACACGAGCAGATCGACCAACGCCCACCGAACCCCCCGCGAACTCCCCGCCATCACCACCCCCTCCCTCTACCCGCCACCAGAGCCGCCTTCCTGCGCCCGCCCCAGCACCGCCCTCCTCCCAACCCCACTGTCACCGCCCTGCCGCTCCCCTTTCAGCCACTCTCTCCCCTGACCCGACCAGCACCGCCCCCACCCGCCGACAGCCTCCTCTTTCCGACCAGCCGCTTCCCAACCAGCCGTCTCCGGACAGCCGCCTCCCGGCCAACCGCCGATCCGTTCGTACGATCCGTCCTGTCGGCGCCATCTCCCTCGGATGGCCGCTGTCACCGGGACTCGTCTGCTCGTCGACGGCTGTTCTTCCCGGTCGTTCGCTGGCCTCCTCCCGACCAGCCGCTTCCCGACCAACCACCTCCCGAACAACCACTTCCCGGTCAGCCGCCGATCCCGTTCGTACGATCCGTCCCGCCGGCGCCATCTCCTTCAGATGGCCGCTGTCACCGGGACTCGTCTGCTCGTCGACGGCTGTTCTTCCCGGTCGATCACTGGCCTCCTCCTCCCGGCCAACCGCTTCCCGAACATCCGCCTCCCGGCCAGCCGTCTCCCGGACAGCCGCCTCTCGACCAGCCGCCGGTCCCGTTCGTACGATCCGTCCCGCCGGCGCCATCTCCCTCGGATAGCCGCCGTCACCGGGACTCGTCTGCTCGTCGACGGCTGTTCTTCCCGGTCGGTCGTTGGCCTTCTCTGCGCAGGTGGTCATCGGCGGCGGCCTCCGGATGGGGAGCCGGCGCCCAGTCCTCGGACGAAGAGGAGGGCGATGAGGGCGGTGATGAGGAAGATCAGGACGGACATGGTGGAGCCGATGCCGAGGTTCAGGCCGCTGATCAGGTTGTGGTAGGCGGTGATCGAGACGGAGCCGGTGCCCTGGGCGCCGTTGGTGAGGACGTAGATGTTGTCGAAGATGCGGAAGGCGTCCAGGGTGCGAAAGAGCAGGGCGGCCAGGATCACGGGGCGCATCAGGGGCAGGGTGACCATCGTGAGGCGCTGCCGGGCGTTCGCGCCGTCCAGTTCCGCGGCCCGCAGGGCGTCCTCGGGTACCAGGGCCAGGCCTGCCATGAGCAGGAGGGCCATGAACGGGGTGGTCTTCCAGACCTCGGCCAGGATGATGATCGCGATGGCGGGCCAGTGCTCGGTGAGGGGGGCCTGGCCGGGCGGCAGGAGAGCGGCCAGCCAGCCGGTGCCCGGCGTCCAGGCGTACTTCCAGCCGAAGGCGGCCGCCACGGTGACGATCCCGTAGGGGATGAGCACGACCGTGCGGACGAGGCCGCGGCCCACGAGGGTCCGGTACATGACCAGTGCCAGCGCCATTCCCAGCACCAGCTCGATGAGCACGCTCACCACGGTGATCAGCAGCGTGACCCCCACCGCGTTCCACCAGAACCCACTGCCCAGGACCGTGGCGTAGTTGTCCGACCCGATCCACTCCCGCCGACCGGGAAAGCGCAGGTCGTACCGCTGGAACGACAGCAGCACCGAGTAGAGGATCGGCCAGGCCGTCACCACCGCCATGAACAGCACCGCGGGCGCGCACAACCACCAGGCGAGCCGCCGCTCCGCCCGCTCCCCTTCACTGAGCCGCCCCACCCGCCTCTCCTTCTCCCCCGGCCTCCGCCTTACCTGCTTCCCCTCGCCGAACCGTCGCTCCACCTGCTTTCCCTCGCCGGGCCACCGCCCCGCCCGCTCCCCTTCACTGAGCCGCCCCACCCGCCTCTCCTTCTCCCCTGGCCGCCGCTCCACCTGCTTTCCCTTGCCGGGCTGCTCTGCCTGCTTCCCCTCGCCGGTGTGGTCGCTCACGGCAGCACTCCTCGGCTCTGGAGGGCGTCCCCGATGAGGGAGCGCAGCCTGGCGAGCGTCTTCGGGGGGTCGATCGAGGACGGCGGCGAGAGGGTGACGGCCGTGACGGTGGAGACGTTCTGGTAGGTCGGGGTCTGCGGGCGGGGGGCGGACGTCTCGACGGCCTGGAGGATGGCGTCGCGCATGGGGTAGGCCTCGGCCATGCCCTCGGCCTGGTAGACGGATGCGATGGTCGGGGGGAGGCCGTCCAGGGTGGCGGCCAGGCGCTGGCTTTCGGGGTCGCGCAGGCAGAGGGCGGCCTGGAACGACTCGTCGGGGTGCTCGGAGTAGCGGCTGACGGCGAAGTTGGCGCCGCCGAGCGGGGAGCGCCCGGTTCCGGTGATGCCGGGGTAGTGCGCCCACTTGAAGTGCCGGACGAGATCCGGGCGGTTGGCGGCCATGGAGGCGTGGACGTACGGCCAGTTGACCTCGTAGGCGGCGCGCCCCGACTCGACGGCCAGCCGGGCGTCGTCCTCGCGGGTGTTGGACAGTGAGGGGTCCGCCGCCGGGGACCGGGCGAAGTCCCGCATCGTCCGCAGGGCCTGCAGGGCGGGCGGCCCGAGTTCGACGCGCTCGCCGTCGGGGCTGAGGATCCGGCCGCCGGCCGAGGCGACCAGGCTGTTGAACCAGACGACGATGCCCTCGTACTGGGCACCCGTGACCTCGCCGTAGTGGGGCTTCCCCGCGGCGGCGAGCCGGGCGGAGGCCTCCGACAGCCCGGACCAGGTGGTCGGCGGCTCGGGGATCAGGTCCGCGCGGTACCAGAGAAGCTGGACGTTGGTGTTGTAGGGAGCCGCGTACAGCTTTCCCCGCCATCGCGCGGTGCCGAGAGGCTGTTCGAGTGCGCCTTCCGCGGCCCGTCTCGCGTACTCCCCCGTCCATTCCCGGATCCACGCCGCCTCGGCCAGCTCCGCCGTCCAGGTGACGTCCAGGCCGAGAACGTCCAGCCCGGGGTCTTCGGCGGCCAGCCTCCGGACGAGCTGCTCTCGCTGGTCGTCGGCTCCGCGCGGCAGTGTGTTGAGCACGATCCGGTAGGCGCCCTTCGCCAGGCCGTTGCAGCGTTCGACGATGCGGATGAGGTTCTGCTGCGGCGCGTTGTAGAGGTTGACGACCGGGGCCCCTCCGCCGTCCTCACCGCCGCATCCGGCCGGAAGCACCGCCACGAGCAGCACGAGCGCCACCGCCAGGAACCTTCGTCCCGGCGGCACGCTCCGTTTCCCGCGCTCGCCCACTCCCTCATTATTACCGAGGGTGTTCGAGCGGATACGTTTTCCACAACTTCACCGAGAGTGACCTTCGCCCCTGTGGTCGGTGACACGATCGGCGCATGATGGAAGGAGACGCGCCGTGATCGAAAAGACGGGCGGTGAAGGCGATGAGCAAGGTCCTCCCCCTGGGCAGGGTCTCCGGCATCCGGATCGGCGCCCAGTGGTCGGCCCTGCTCATCGTGGGGCTGGTCGGGCTGATCCTCGCCACCGGGGTGCTGCCCCGGGCCGAGGCGGGCCGCCCCGCCTCGGTCTACTGGGCGATCGCCATCCCGGTCGCCCTGGTGTTCTTCGCCTGCCTGCTGGTGCACGAGCTCGCGCACAGCCTGGTCGCGCTGCGGCGGGGCGTACGGGTGCGCTCGATCACGTTGTGGATGCTCGGCGGGGTGTCGGAGCTGGAGGACGAGGCGCCCACCCCGCAGGCCGACCTGGCGATCGCCGCGGCGGGCCCGCTGGCCAGTTTCGCGCTGGGCGTGCTGTTCGGCGTCGCGACCGCCGTCGCGTGGGCCTTGGACGCCCCGGTGCTGCTGGCCCAGCCGCTGGCGTGGCTGGCGCTGATGAACGTGCTGCTGGGCGTGTTCAACCTGCTGCCCGGCGCGCCTCTGGACGGCGGCAGGGTGCTGCGCGCGATCCTGTGGCGGCGCTACCACGACCTGACGCGCGCCGACCTGGCCGCCGCCCGGGCGGGCCGCTCCGTCGGTCTGGCGCTGGTGTTCCTCGGCGCCTTCCAGCTGATCTTCACCCGGTCGGGCGCGGGCCTGTGGACGATGCTGATCGGCTGGTTCCTCATGATCTCCGCCAGGGCCGAGGGGACCGCCCGCCTCGTCCGCGACGCCCTGCGGGACGTGCGGGTCGGCGAGGTCATGGCTCCCGCTCCCGTCCTGGCCCCCGACTGGCAGGAGGTCGGCTCCTTCCTCCGTGAGACCGTCGCCTTCTCCCGCCAGAACGTCTTCCCCGTCGTGGACGTGGCGGGCGTCCCGGTCGGCGTCGTCCACGCCGACGCACTGGCCGCCCTCCCCGAGGAGCGGTACGCCACCCGGGTCCGCGACCACATGACCGCCCTCCCCGACCGCAACGTCCTGGCTCCCGACGCCCCCGCCGCCGAACTCCTCACCACCCCTCCGGTGGGACGCGAACTGGTCGCGGTGATCACCGACGGCCCCCGCGTCCTCGGCATGATCACCACCGCCGACCTGTCCGCCGTCTACCGCCGCGGCCTGCTCCTCCGCCCCTCCGGCGAAAGCAGACCCCCCGAGAAAGGCCCGGATTGACCACGACACCGGCCTCAGACCGCCGAGCGCCCCCCAACTCCAAGGTGGCCAAGCGATCGGCACCGAACACAAGCCGACCGAACCGACCCGCCGCCCGTCCGAAATAGCCGAACGATCGATGCTCGACCCGGTCGGCCGGTACGCCGCCTCACGCTCCAAGGCGGCCAAGGCGGCCAGGCGGTCGGTACCCGGCCTGGTAGCCAGCACGCCACCTCACCTTCCAAGACGACCAGGCGGCCGGTACCCGGCCCGGTAGCCAGCACGCCACCTCGCCTTCCAGGACGGCCAAGCAGTCGGTAACCGGCCCGGTAGCCAGCACACCGCCTCCTCTTCCAGAACGGCCAAGCGGTCAACGCCCGGCCTGGACGGCCGGGTGCGTCTCCCCGCGTTTCCAGTCGGCCGAACGCGTGGGCTCGCCTCGTCGGGGTGTCCGCAGCCGGGTCGGGGGCGGGCGGCCAGGCGGTCGTTGCCGGCCTGGCCGCCAAGCACGCCGTCTCGCATTCCAAGGTGGTCGGTACACGTCGACTCGCCCCCGGGGCGGAGCAGGATGGGGCCGGGTCAGGGGCGGGCGGCCAGGCGGGCCACCTCGCGTTCGAGGGCGGCCAGGCGGTCGGCGAAGGG
Source organism: Actinocorallia libanotica (assembly GCF_039525175.1). Classification (NCBI taxonomy): domain Bacteria; kingdom Bacillati; phylum Actinomycetota; class Actinomycetes; order Streptosporangiales; family Thermomonosporaceae; genus Actinocorallia; species Actinocorallia libanotica. The sequence goes on along the minus strand of NZ_BAAAHH010000027.1, from coordinate 49,526 downwards.
CTCGGTGTGCAGGAGGTCGGCCAGGATGTCGGCTTCGTCTTGGTCGAGGCGGATGGTCTGGAGGGGGGTGTCGGTCTCCTCGTCGGGGTAGAAGGCCAGCTCGCGGTGGCCGTCTCGGCCGACGGTGACGCTCAGGAGGTGGCCGTCGCGGGTGCGGGCGTGGTGGATGTGGCCGTAGCCGGGCAGGGTGCTGTGGGTCAGCTCCAAGGTCCCTCCTCGGGTGTCGGGTGTGGGGAATGCCGCTCCGGCAGGGGGATCGCCGCAGCGAGGGGCTCCAGGTCGGTGGCGGTCAGGCCGGCGGTCTCGGGCACCGCCGCGGCGAGGTCGCGGGCGGCGGCCGGGGCGGGGGTCCCGGCGGACCGGCGCAGGACGTCCTCCGCCGCACGGCAGGCCAGTTCCAGCGCCTCGTCGGGGGCGGCGGCGTACCGGTCGGGGTCGCTCACCCGGAAGGCGGCTCGGCCCCTGATCAGGACGGGCGCTCCGTCGCGGGTGACGCCCCGGCACCACAGCTCCGCCTGGAGGGGGCGGATCGGCACCCGGGTGGCGCGGTCGAGGACGGGCAGGACGAAGCGCAGGCCCGGTCCTATGACCGCGCGGATCCGCCCGGAGCGGCGGACGACCAGCCGCTCGTCGGGACCGACCCGCCAGACCGCCGCGGCCAAGGCGAGCAGCACGAACAGGACGCCGCCCACCAAGGAACCGGTCAAATAGTCGGGTTCGTTGGACATCGCAACCTCCCTCCGGTTTAGCGCTCCTCCTCCAGGTTCGCCGCTCATCGAGAAAATGTGCATCCGGATCGACCCCCAACCTCGAGCGGACCGCCCCCCACCCCGATGCGGACCACCCCCCATCCCAGCGCGGACCGCCTCCCACCACCGCACACCCGCCCCAGCACGGACGCCCCCCACGCCGCGCGGCCCACCATCGCCCAGATCACCCCACCGCCATGCGAGCCCCCCACCGCGCGAGCCATCACCGTTCCCGTGCGGACCGTCCCCTCTCTGCATGAACCGTCCTCTACCGCCGTGCGATCACCCACCACCCGCGCGGGCCCTCCCCACCCGGCACAGAGGGGCCCTGCTGCCGCACGATCACCCACCACCCGCGTGAACCGTCCCCACCCCGGCACGAACGGGCCCTAACCCACCACCCGCGCGGGCCCTCCCCACCCAACACAGACGAGCCCTACTGCTGCACGATCACCCTCCACCTGCGTGGGCCCTCCCATCCCGGCACAGACGAGCCCTACCGGCCGCACGATCACCCACCACCTGCGTAGACCCTCCCCACCCCGGCACAGACAGGCCCTACTGCCGCACGATCACCCACCACCTGCGTAGACCCTCTCCACCCCGGCACAGACGAGTCCTACTGCTGCACGATCACCCACCGCCCGCGTGAGCCTTCCCAGCCCGGCACGAGCGGGCCCTACGGCCGTGCGGACAGGCCCTCCCGTCGCGTAGACCGCCCCACCGCAGTGGGGGACGCTCCTTCGCCGTGTGGGTCGTTTTCGTCGTTGTGCGGAGTGTTCCCCGGCGGCGTTGGGGGGTGCCCCTCATCGACAAAAGGCCTGCTCTCGGGACACCCTGGACGGTATGACGGCACGGAGAATTCAGGCGGGGAACCTGCAGGGGAGCCCGGTCAATCGCCTTTTTTGGCGGTTGCTCACGATCAACGGGTTGATCTTCGCGGTGGGGACCACGGTGCTGGCCCTGTCTCCCGCCACCGTCTCATCGCCCGTTCTGGCCACCGAGCTGCCGGTGCTGACGGTGGGGCTGGCGCTCATGGTCACCGCCACCGCGTTCCTGCTGCGGGCCGGGCTCGCGCCCCTGGACGGGCTGACCGCACTGATGGAACGGGTCGACTCACTGCGTTCGGGGGACAGGATGGAAACCGGCGGCAACGGTGATCTCGGGCATCTGGTCGCCACTTTCAACGCCATGCTCGACCGGCTCGAAGCCGACCGCAGCAGCAGCACCGCCCGGGTGCTGGCCGCGCAGGAGGCCGAGCGGCAGCGCATCGCGCGGGAGCTACACGATGAGATCGGGCAGAGTCTGACCGTGGTGCTGCTCCAGCTCAAACGGGTGGTGGACCGGGTTCCCGCGGAGCTCACCGAGGAGATGCGGATGGTCCGCGAGAACGTCCGCGGCTGCCTGGACGAGGTGCGCGGGGTGGCGCGGCGGCTGCGGCCGGGGGTGCTGGAGGACCTGGGCCTGCCCAGCGCCCTGGCCGCCCTCGTCACGGAGTTCGAGAACGTGGAGGGCCTGGAGCTGTCCAAGAACCTGGAGAACCCTCCGGACCTCGACCCGGACACCGAACTCGTGATCTACCGGATCGCCCAAGAGGGTCTCACCAATGTCGCCCGCCACTCCCGCGCCTCCCGCGCCCGGCTGACCCTCGCCCGCGGGCCCGGCCAGATCGTCCTGGAGGTCACCGACGACGGCTGCGGCCCGCCGGAGAAGGACGGTTCGGGCATCCTCGGCATGCGTGAGCGCGCGCTGCTGATAGGCGCCAAGCTCTCGATCACCGGACGCCCCTGCGGAGGCACCCGGGTCCGCCTGGCCGTCCCGATCGACAACGCCCGAAACCCCCACCCGGCAGGCGCCCTCACGGAGCCGCCCGAACTCACCTGACCGTCCGAACACCAGTGCGGCGGACACCGAAGATCAAGGTCGCCTCACCACCTCGGCGCCGCGCTCCCGAGCATCGAACGCTCCCGTGAGGAGGCCCACCCCCGACCACCCGCACAGCCCTACTTCAAGTCCCCGATCAGCGGACGCCCCATGAAGGCTCCCAGCTCCCCTCGGCCTCCCCGAAGATCCCTGCACCGAACAACGCAAGATCACCGGATCAGTACGCAGCCGCCTCGCAGAAGCGCCCAGTTCCTCCGACCGCCCCGCACGGCCCCACGCCGAACGGCCACAAAGCCATCCGCACGGCCTCGACGGCCCGAGGTCCCAACCACCCCGAACATCCCCACGCCCCAAACGCCGCAAAGCCATCCGCACGACCTGGGTGGTCCAAGGCCCCAACCACCCCGCACGGCTCCACGCCGAACGACCACAAAGCCATCCGCACGGCCTCGGTGGCCCAAGACCCCAACCACCCCGCACAACCCCACACCGAACGACCACAAAACCATCCGCACGACCTCAACGACCCAAGACCCCGACCGCCCCACACGGCCCCACGCCCAACGACCACAAAACCACCCACACGACCTCGGCAGCCCAAGACCCCGGACACCCCCGCACAACCCCACACCGAACGACCGCAAAACCATCCACACGACCTCAACGACCCAAGACCCCGACCGCCCCGTAGGGGCGTCCGGGGTCTTCGGGCTCCTGAGTGGTGTGCGTGGAAAGTGCTGGAGAGCGGGTCAGTCCGCCGAGAGGGACTCCACGATGGGGGCGTGGGCGGCTCGGCGGGCGGGGAGGACGGCGGCGAGCAGGCCGGCGACCACCGCCAGGGCGAGGTAGAGGAGGATCTGCCCGTAGGGGAGGGCGAAGACGAAGCTGGTGAAGAGGGAGCGGGTGGCGGCCCAGCCGAAGACGGTGCCGAGCAGGACGCCGGTGACCGCGCCGAGCAGGGACATGATCACGGCTTCGGCGGAGAGCATGCCGCGCAGCTGCCTTCGGCTGACGCCCAGGGCGCGCAGCAGCGCCGACTCGCGGGTCCGTTCGACCACCGAGAGGGTGAGGGTGTTGACGATGCCGAACAGGGCGATGATGATCGCCAGGCCGAGCAGGCCCGCGAAGATGCCGATGAGCATGTCGATGGCCTTGGCGAACTCGGCCTTCATCGCGGCGCCCGTGGAGACCTGGACTCGGGGGTGGTCCGCGACCGCGGTGTCGATGACGTCGTTGGCCTCGGAGACCGGGACGCCCTTCTGGAGGTTGACGTAGACGTCGAGGTCCTCGACCTGTCCGAAGTAGCGGGTGAAGTCCGCTTCGGGGAGGAGGATGTCGGGGAGCATGCCCGCCTCCCCGGCGTAGACGACCGAGACGGTCACCCGCACCGTGCCGTGCTCCGTCTTCAGCGGCACCGCGTCCCCCATGGCGAGCCCGTCGCGCAGGGCGTACCCCTCGCTGATCATGACGGTGCCCGGCCGCAGGTCCTCCAGGGAGCCGTGCTTCATCTCCGGTTTGGCCACGATGCCCAGCGACCCCTGCGTCATGGACGCCACCATCCGCTCGTTCGCGCCGAACTCCGCGTCGACGGAGCGGATCGAGGTGACCGCGGAGAACAGGTCGTCCCGCTCGCGCAGCCCGTCGGCGACCCCCCGCGGGATCGTGCGTCCGGTCACCCCGGTGTGCAGCCGGTAGTCGATGGGGAACTGCTCGAACATCTTCTGGTCGGCGGTCGCCTTGCTGCTGGCGCCCACCACGGCGAAGAGGCTCATCAGGCCGACGCCGACGGTCAGCGCGACGGTCGTGGCCGCGGTGCGGCGCGGGGACCGCCGCACGTTCTGGACGGCCAGCCGCCCCGGCAGTCCCAGCCTCCGGCCGAGCCGGCCGCCCGTGGGGAGGCCGAACGCCCGCACCAGCAGCGGCATCAGCGCGACGACCGCGAGGAACGTCAGCGCCCCGCCGCCCGCGACGGTGAACATCGCGGTCTCCCCCGGTTCCATGCGCATCCCGATGACGGTCAGCGCCAGGCCTCCGACGGCGGAAGGCGCGGCGAGCGCCCAGCGGGCACGCCCCAGCCGGAAGGCGCGCTCACCCGGCTCGGGTTCGGTGCGCAGCGCGGCCAGCGGCGCCACCTTCGTCGCGCGGAAGCCGGGCGGCAGCGCGGACAGCACCGTCATGACCAGTCCGACGGACAGCGCGATGGCGACCGTCCGGAGGCTGAGCGAGACCTCCACCGGGACGTCCATGCCCAGGGCGTTCACCGCCGCGGCCCCGCCGGCGGCCAGCGCGAGTCCCACGGCCAGGCCGACGAGCGAGCCGACCAGCCCGACCAGCGCCGCCTCGACGACGACCGCGCCGAAGACCTGCCGCCGGGTGGCGCCCAGGCAGCGCAGCAGTGCCAGTTCCTTCGCCCGCTGCGCCACCAGGATCGTGAACGTGTTGGCGATGACCAGCCCGGCGACCAGCAGCGAGATCAACCCGAAGGCCAGCAGCCCGGTGGTGATCATCGTGATGTCGGCTCCGGCCTCCGAGGACAGCCGGCTGCTCAGCTCCTCCCCGGTGACCACTTCGTGTCCGGTGCCGCCGATCGCCGCGCCGACCTGCGCGGGCGTCACCGAGCCCGCGACGTCGATCTCGACGTAGTCCTTCTGCCCGGTCATGCGGACGGCGGTCTCCGCGAGGAATCCCACCCCGCCGCGCGAGGTGAGCTCCGCGTCGATGCCGACGTCGACGACGCCGACCAGCCGGAAGGTGTGCCTGCGCTCCTTGGCGTCGAGCACCTGGATGCTCTCGCCGGGCCGGAACCCGGTGTCCTCCGCCAGGCTCTCGTTCAGCACCGCCTCGTCCGGCGCCGCCGGGACCCGGCCCTCCAGCACGGTGTAGCGCCGCAGCGGCCCGTCGGTCGGCAGCGAGAACCCCTGGGTCGGCACGTGCCCGTGGGTGCGCCCGTCCCTGCCCAGCAGCGGCGCCTCGGCGCGGACGAGGCCCCGCGCGTCGGTCACTCCCGGCAGCGCGCGGATCTTCTCCAGCATCCCGGCGGGAAGCCTCTCGCCGTCTCCCTTCGGCAGCACCGCCACGTCGACCTTGTCGGCGGAGGCGGCGAACTCCCGGGCGAAACCGGCGCGCATCAGGTCGCCGAGCGCGAACGTCCCGCTGATGAAGCCCACGCCGAGGACGACGGCCACCACGGTGAGCAGCAGCCGGCCGCGCTGGGCGCCCAGCCGCGACAGAACGATCCTGATCATGCGTTCTCCAGCCGCTTGAGCCGGTCCAGCACCCCGTCGGCGGTCGGGCGGAGCTGCTCGTCGACGATCAGGCCGTCCCGCAGGAAGACGACGCGGTCGGCGAACGCGGCGGCGACCGGGTCGTGGGTGACCATGACGATGGTCTGGCCCAGGTCGCGGACCGAGCGGCGCAGCAGTTCCAGCACCTCCCGGCCGGTCACCGAGTCCAGGTTCCCGGTCGGCTCGTCGGCGAAGATCACCTCGGGCCGGGACAGCAGCGCCCGCGCGCACGCCACCCGCTGCTGCTGGCCGCCCGACAGCTCCGACGGGCGGTGGTCCAGCCGCTCCCGCAGCCCCAGGACGTCGACGATCCGGTCGAACCACGGCGCCTCGGGCGTGCGGCCGGCCAGTTCCAGCGGGAACAGGATGTTCTGCCGCGCCGTGAGCGTGGGCACCAGGTTGAAGCTCTGGAAGATGAACCCGATGCGCTCGCGGCGCATCAGCGTCAGCTTCCGGTCGTCGAGCCGGGTGAGGTCGGCGCCGCCGAGCAGCACCGAGCCGGAGGTGACGGTGTCGAGCCCGGCGAGGCAGTGCATGAGCGTGGACTTGCCGGAGCCCGACGGGCCCATGATCGCGGTGAAGCCGCCGCGCGCGAAGCCGATGTTCACGCCGCGCAGCGCGTGCACCACCGCGTCGCCGCGCCCGTAGGTCTTGACGACGTCGACGGCCGCGACCACGGGCGCGGGCGGGCTCGGCTCCCGGACGGGAGGGCTGGAGGCGATGCCGGTCACGGCTGGCTCCTCTACGAGGTCGGAGAGAGAAATCAGGACGTGAACGACGCTAGAGACGGGCGGGTCCGCTGCCATCGCGCTCAGGTCTCCGGCCCGTGCGCCCTGCGGGGGATCTTCCAGGGCGCGGTCATCCCGCCGCGCTACGACCTGTGGTGTACGACCTCAGCCGGACGCGCCGCGCGCCAGGCCGTTCTCGTAGGCGTACACCACGATCTGCACCCGGTCGCGCAGGTCCAGCTTGGTCAGGACGCGGCCGACGTGCGTCTTGACGGTCGCCTCCGCCACGTACAGCCGCTCGCCGATCTCGGCGTTCGACAGCCCCTTGGCGACCAGGAGCATCACCTCGCGCTCCCGGTCGGTCAGCCCCTCGACCGCGACGGCGGGCGCGGCGCCCCCCGGCTCGGGCAGGTGGCCGGCGAAGCGCTCCAGCAGGCGGCGCGTCGTGCTGGGCGCGACCACCGCGTCGCCGGAGTGCACCGCGTGGATCGCCTCGATCAGCTGGGCGGGCCTGGCGTCCTTCAGCAGGAACCCGGCGGCCCCCGCCTTGATCGCGGCGAAGGCGTACTCGTCCAGGTCGAAGGTGGTCAGGATGATCACCTTGGGCCCGCCGGGGGCGATCCGGCGTGCCGCCTCGATGCCGTCCATCCGGGGCATCCGCACGTCCATGAGCACGACGTCCGCCCGCGTCGAGCGCAGCAGCTCGACGGCCTGGGCGCCGTCGCCCGCCTCGCCCACGACCTCCAGGCCGGGCTGGGCGTCCAGGACCATCCGGAATCCGGCTCTGACCAGCTCCTGGTCGTCGACGAGCACCACTTTGATCACCGGCCCGCCTCCCCCGCGGGAAGCCGCGCGGCCACCTCGAACCCGCCGCCGGGGACGGGTTCGGCCCGTACCGTCCCCCCGTACAGCGCCGCGCGTTCACGCATCCCGGCCAACCCGTGCCCCTTCCCGTCGTTCTCGGCCATGGCGGTGCCGCGGCCGTCGTCCTGGACGTGGATCTCCACCGCGCCATTGTCGTAGCGGAGCCGTACGCGCGCGCTCGCGCCCGGTCCCGCGTGCTTCAAGGTGTTGGTGAGAGCCTCCTGGACGATACGGAAGACCGAGAGCTGCAATCCCTGCGGCAGCTCCTTCGGCTCGCCTTCGACCGTGAAATCCAACGGAAGGCCGGCGTCGCGCACCTGCTCGACCAGATCGTCGAGCTGCTCGACCCCGGGTTGCGGGGTGTAGGCACCGGTGTCGTCGCTCTCCCGCAGCACCCCGAGCAGCCTCCGCATCTCGCCCAACGCGAGCCTTCCGGTGGCGGAGATCGTCTCCAGCGCGTTCTTGGCCCGGTCCACGTCGGTGTCGATGGCGTACGCGGCGCCGTCAGCCTGCACGACCATGACGCTGACGTTGTGGGCGATGACGTCGTGCAGCTCGCGCGCGATCCTGGCCCGCTCCGCGGCCATCGCCATGCGCACCTGGGTGTCGCGCTCCTGCTCGGACTGCAGGGCCCGTTCCTCCAGGCTCTGCAGGTAGGCGCGGCGGGTGCCCAGGTACACGCCGAAGACGAGGGTCGCCACGATGAACACCGTCATGGTGGCCATGGCGCTCAGCGAGTCGCGGACGGACTGGTCTCCGTCGAAGGTCACCAGGGAGAAGCCGAACACGCAGACGCCCGCCGCGGCCAGCGCCCAGGGGAGCCTCGACCGCGTCGCGATCGTGTACAGCGCGATCAGCACCGCCATGTTCGCCACCTGCGGCGCCATCCCGGCCAGCCACTGGGCGAAGGAGACCAGGGCGACGACCGTGAACACCGCGCGCGGCCACCTCCGGCGCCACACCAGCGGCGTCAGGAGCCCGAAGATCAGCAGCAGGTGGATCTTCGGCTCGGGCGAGTGCCGCATGACGAGCAGCGCGTACGCCAGCAGCGGCAGAGTCCACAGCAGATCCACGACCTGCGGATGCCGCCTCAGCCGCTCCGCCACCTTCTTCACGGTCATCCCCGCAGCGTACGTACGCGCGCGACCGCGCGGGATCAACCCGGCGGGGGACCGGCGTACGACCTGCGGGGGACGCCGTCAGGGTTCGACGAGCCCCGTGCGGATGGCGTACTTGGTGAGGTCCAGCCGGTCCCGCATCCCGAGCTTGGCCAGGATGTTGGTGCGGTGGCGCTCCACGGTCTTCACGCTGATCGTCAGGGTCTCGGCGATCTCCTTGGAGGAGTGGCCCTCGGCGACCAGCTTGATGATCTCCTCCTCGCGGGGCGTCAGGATGCTCTCGGGCGCGCCCTCCTCCCGGCTGAGGTACTCGCGGATCAGCGCGGTCACCGCGCCCGGGTACAGGAAGGGCTCCCCGCGCATCGCGGCGCGGCAGGCCTCGATGAGGTCTCGGTCCACGACCGACTTCAGCACGTAACCGCTGGCGCCGGCCTTGAGCGCGGCGAAGAAGTACTGCTCGTTGTCGTACATCGACAGGAACAGGAGCTTCACGCCGGGCGCGCGCCGGGAGATCTCACGGGCCGCCTGCAGGCCGGTCATGCGCGGCATCGCGATGTCCAGGATCGCCAGGTCCACCTTCTCGGGGTCGCAGGCGCGCACCGCCTCCGCCCCATCGGACGCCTCGGCCACCACCTTCAGGTCGGGCTCGGCATCGATGATCAGCCGGAGCCCCTGGCGGACCAGCGCGTGGTCGTCGGCCAGCAGGATCCGGGTCGGTGACTCCACCGGCGTTCTCCTTCTCCTCGTTCCCCGCTCTCCAGGGTGTCCCCTGCGCGCACCGGTGTCCATGCGGGCGCACCCCCATCCTCGGGCACGCCGCGGGATCCCCGCCCCTCCCGGCTACGGGTCACCACCGCGAGAAATGAGGTCTTGTACGGATAGTCACCAAACGTCCGTTTTTTAAGACTTGATGATGACTCTTTTTTTGCTCTCGCGAAAGACCGAACGGAAGGCGGATCAGCCATGCAGGCACGCGACATCGCCGTCCAGGTCCCCACCGTCACCTTCGGCGACACGGTCGCCACCGCGGTGCGGGTGATGGGACTGGGCAGGGTACCCGGACTGATCATCGTGGACGAACGGCGCCGGCCACGGGTGGTGCTCCCCGGCACCCAGGTGCTGAGGCTCCTGATACCCCGAGCCTACTGGGACGACCCCGCGCTGAGCCGCGCGGTCGACGAGGCGCACGCCGACCTCTTCTGGGAGGAGATCAACGGGCTGACGGTCGGCGACTGCATGCTCTCGGGCGCGAGCCGGCCGGCGACCGTGCGCCCCGACGCGACACTGCTGGAGGTCGCGGCGCTGATGGCCCGGCTGCGCAGCCCGCTGGTGGCGGTGGTCGAGGACGGCGCCCTGCTGGGCGCGGTGACCCTGGACCGGCTGGTCGGGAGCCTGGCGCTGGCCGGCCCCCCGGGGGAGTGAGGAGAGCCTCCCTATGACCGCAATCCTCGCCTTCACCATCTTCGCCGTCGCATTCTGCCTTATAGCTACCGAAAAAATAGACAAAGTCAAGATCGTACTGGTCGCGGCCGGCATCATGACCGTGCTCGGCCTGACGCCCGGCGCCGAGGTCTTCTTCTCCGAGCACGAGGGCGTCGACTGGAACGTGCTGTTCCTGCTGTTCGGCATGATGATCATCGTCGGGATCGTCAAGCAGACCGGCGCCTTCGACTACCTGGCCATCTGGGCCGCCAAACGCTCCCGGGGCAGGCCCTACCGGCTGATGGTCATGCTCATGGTCATCACCGCGATCGCCTCGCCGTTCCTGGACAACGTCACCACGATCATGCTGGTCGTCCCGGTCACCGTGGTGGTCTGCAAGCGGCTGGCGATCTCCCCGGTGCCCTACATCATCGCCGAGATCCTCGCCTCCAACATCGGCGGCGCCTCCACCCTCATCGGCGACCCGCCCAACATCATCATCGGCAGCCGCGCCGGGCTGAGCTTCAACGACTTCCTCGTCCACATGACGCCGATCGTCGTGATCGTGTTCGTGGTGTTCGTGCTGCTGACCCGCGTGATGTTCCGCAGGTCGTTCCAGTACAACCCCGAGCGCGCCGCCGAGATCATGTCGCTGCAGGAGCGCCGCGCCATCAAGGACACCGGGCTGCTCGTCCGCTGCATGATCGTGCTGGCCCTGGTCATCGCGGGCTTCTCGCTGCACTCGGTGCTGCACGTCGAGCCGTCGATCGTGGCGATGATCGGCGCGGGCGTCATGCTGCTGGTCACCAGGGCCGAGACCGCCGAGGTCCTCGAAGAGGTCGAGTGGCACACGCTGGTCTTCTTCTTCGGCCTGTTCATCATGGTCTCCGGCCTCGTCCACACCGGCGTCATCGAGGCGGTCGGCACCTGGGCCGTGGACACCTTCGCCGACCAGCCGCTGGCCGCCGCGACCTCGCTGCTCTTCGGCTCCGCGGTCCTCGGCGCGTTCTTCGACAACATCCCCTACACCGCCACGATGGCGCCCATCGTGGAGGAGGTCGTCGCGCAGCTCCCCGCCGGTGACGGCGAACCGCTGTGGTGGGCGTTCGCGCTCGGCGCGGACTTCGGCGGCAACGGCACCGCGATCGCCGCCAGCGCCAACGTCGTCGCCATCGGCATCGCCGCCCAGACGGGCAACCGGATCTCCTTCTGGCAGTTCACCCGCTACGGCGTCATCGTCACCGTGCTGAGCACCGTGATGGCCTGGGCGTACGTCTGGCTGCGCTACTTCACCTGACGGCTCACTCCCCCCGCGCCCGGCGGGAACCCCGGTACGCCTCTCTGCGGAAGGTCTGGAAGGGTCCCGTCGGGTGCAGTTCGGGCACGTTGTGCAGCTCGGGGTCGAAGGCCCCGAGGTCCTCTCCCGTCCAGAGGGTGTGGACGCGCAGGGTGCCGTGCGGCCGCCAGCGGCCGAGGAGGGAGGCGCTGGCCAGGCGGAAGGACAGCGGCGCCGCGGCGACCGCCTCGTCGAGCCGGTCCAGGCGGGCCGAGACGCGCCGGTGCCCCTGCGGGAACAGGCCGAGCAGCGCCGTCCTGCCCCTGACCGCGTACGGCATCAGGGTGGTGTACGCGCCGGAGGTGAACGAGCGGCGGGGCAGCAGGACGTGCCGCGCCCCCACCCGGCGGCCGGTCGTGGCGAAGAGCAGGTCGATCAGCCCCTCCTCGGTGGGGACGTGCAGCGCGATCCCCAGGATGTCCGGCAGGCCGCCCGGCAGGGACAGGGCGCGGGAGAACCGGGCCACCACCTCGTACGTGCGGTTGCGCGCCGCGCCGCGCAGGAAGTCGCCGCGGTCGATCGTCAGCGTCGCCACGTACATGTTCCCGGACGGATGGAAGACGTGGCCGCCGCGCAACCGGCTGAAGGCGGCGAAGCCCCCGCGCACCGCGCCGCCCCAGAAGGGCTCCCGCCGGACCGGCGGGGACTGGGCGGCGTACCGGGTGGGCTCCACCCGCCCGCGCGGCTGCGTCCTCGTCATCGCCCCCACCCTCTCGAAAACCCCGTCGAGGACGTCACTACCCCAACCACCCACCCGCGAACTTCCCGCACTCCGGGACCTCGGGCCATGGCCCTTCCCGCGACTCCGATCTAGCCTGGAGGCACGCGAAGCCGAGACCGGAGGTGCCGGGTGACGGACGAGGCGATCAGGACCGAGCGGCTGAGCAAGCACTTCGGGCGTACCGTCGCCCTGGAGGGCCTGGACCTGGAGGTGCCCCGCGGGGAGATCTTCGGATTCCTCGGGCCGAACGGGGCGGGGAAGTCGACGACGATCAGGCTGCTGCTCAACCTCATCCGGCCCACCTCCGGCCGGGCGTGGATCATGGGGGTGCCGGTCGGCGACGTGCGGGCCGCGCACCGGCACCTGGGCTACGTGCCCGGCGACGTGGCGCTGTGGCCGCAGCTCACCGGAATGGAGATCCTCACCTATCTGGGCCGCCTGTCCGGCCGTGTCGACACCGCCTACCGGGACGAGCTCATCGAGCGGCTGCGGCTGGACCCGAGCCTGCGGGCCCGCTCCTACTCCAAGGGCAACCGGCAGAAGGTCGCGCTGGTCGCGGCGTTCATGACCCGCCCCGACCTCCTGCTGCTGGACGAGCCGACCGCCGGGCTCGACCCCCTGATGGAGGCCGAGTTCCAGGCGCTGACCAGGGAGGCCGCCCGCCGCGGCCAGACGGTCTTCCTCTCCTCGCACATCCTCGCCGAGGTCGAGGACGTCTGCGAGCGGGTCGGCATCCTGCGCGACGGGCGGCTGATCGAGGTCGCCACCCTGGCCGACCTGCGCGGCCTGAACGCCACCGTCTACGACGCGACGCTGGACGGCCCCGCGCCCGACCTGTCGGACGTGCCGGGCGTCGCCTCGGTCGAGCCGCTGCCCGACGGGGTGCGGGTGACCCTCACGGGGCCGCCCGGTCCCCTGCTGGAACGGCTCGCCGGCACCGGACTGGTGAAGCTGCGCAGCCACGAGCCCAGCCTCGAAGAGGTCTTCATGACCTACTACGAGTCGCCCGCGCGGCCGGAGACCGGGCTCACCGCCCGGCTCGACAGGTAGGGGCGGCCGGTGACCACCGCGACCCGCACCCACCACGCCGTGCCCGCCCCCGGCGCCGCCGACCGCGCCGTGCTGCGGCTGATGGTCCGCCTGGTCCGGCGGGGCGTGCTGCTGCTCGCGCTCGGGCTCGCGCTCTTCGCCCTCGTCGAGGCCGTCAGCTACGCGGCGACCTACCCCGACGCCGCGTCCCGCGCCCGGCTCGGGGAGTTCCAGGACAGCCCGGCCGTGCGCATGATGCAGGGCTTCCCGCACGCCGTCGACACCGTCGGCGGCTTCGTCGCCTGGGACGGCGGCTGGATGATGCAGTCGATCGCCGCGATCTGGGCGCTGCTGGCCACCGGGCGGCTGCTGCGCGGCGAGGAGGAGTCCGAACGCGCGGAGTTCGTCCTCACCGGACCCGTCTCCGCGGGCCGGGTGCTGCTCCTGCAGTTCCTGGTGATCGGCGGCGGGCTCCTGCTGGTCGGCGCCGCCGTCGCGGCGACCCTGTCGGCGGCGGACGCCTCACCGGGCGGCTCGGTCGTCTTCGGCCTGGGCGTCGCCGGTTTCGCCGGGACCTTCGCCGGGACCCCCGCCGTCCTGGCGCAGCTGTTCACGATGCGCCGCCGGGTCACCGCCCTCACCGCGGTGGCCCTGGGCGTCCTCTACGTGCTGCGCATGATCGCCAACAGCGACGACGCGCTCGCCTGGCTGCGCTGGGCCACCCCGTACGGCTGGATGGACGCCCTCCACGCCTACCGCGACCCGAACTGGATCGCCCTGGCGCTGCTCCTCCTCGTGCCCGCCGCCCTGGCCGTGACCGCGTCCCGGCTGCGGCACGCCCGCGACACCGGCGGCGCCCTGCTCACCGAGAAGGACAGCCGCCCGCCCCGGGACCGCCTCCTGGGCGGTCCCACCGCGTTCGCCTGGCGCACCACCCGGGGCATGCTGCTGGGCTGGGCGGTCGGCATCTGCGCCTACGCGCTGGTCACGGGTCTGCTCGTCGACGCGGTGGTCCGGTTCGTCGCCGACGACCCGACCTACCGCGCCACCCTGGAGGCCATCGGCTGGGACGCCGAGAAGGTCGTCCTCTCCTTCGTCGGCATGATGGGCACGATGCTCGGCCTGTTCACCGCCCTGTACGCCTGCTGGCGCGTCGGAGCGGCCCGGGCCGAGGAGTCGGCCGCACGCCTGGACGCCGTCCTCACCCGCCCCGTCACCCGCGGGCACTGGCTGGGCGGCCACCTCGCGCTGACCGCCGCCGGCGCGGTCCTCATCGCCTTCGCCTCGGGCCTGGCCATGTGGGCGGGCATCGCCCTGACCGACGGCGGCGTCTCCCTGGCCGACGTCCTGAGCGCCACCCTCAACCCCCTCCCCGCCATCGCCTTCTTCCTCGGCTTCGCCCTCCTCGTCTACGGCCTCGCCCCCCGCCTGGCCGTGGCCCTCCCCGCCGCCACCGCCTTCACCGCCTACCTGCTGGAGATGATCGGCCCCGGCCTCGACTGGCCCGGGTGGATCCTGTCCCTCTCCCCCTTCCACCACCTGAACCCCGTCCCCGCCGAGCCCTTCACCCCTCTGGCGGCCACCGTCCTGACCGCCCTCGCCCTGGCCCTGGCCGCCCTCGGCCTCCTGGCCTTCCACCACCGCGACCTCACCGGCGACTGAGAGCCCTCCGCGGCGCGGTCAGTCGCGGAGGCGTTCCACCGGGTGGGGACCCTCGGTCTCCAGGCGGTAGTCGCCGCCCATGCGGTCGCGGTGCTCGGTGATGACCTCCTCGCTCGCCGGCGGGTGGCCGCCCATCAGCTCCCGCTGGATCTTCTCGAAGCGCTCGTGCGCCTCCCAGACGTAGCCGGTGCCGAGCTTGGTGAGGTCGATCTGGGTGGCCAGCAGGTCGCGGACGAACTGCTTGTTCGGCTCGAAGGTGACGGGCGTGGGCAGTTCGGGAGCGAGGATGCTCTCGGGGTCGCGCCCGTCGTAGGTGCGCATCAGGTCGCACGCGACGTGCAGGTGGGCGAGCTCCATGTTGAGGTGCAGCTCCCAGATCGCCTTGATCCGGGGGTCGCTCTCGGTCTCCATGAACGAGTGGTAGAGGTAGCACTCGTTGTACTCGTGGTTGACCAGGCGCTCCCACCAGGTCTCGCCGGGGTCGACGAGCGACTCGTAGTGGGTGACGTGCTCCTCCTCGACCATCCCGATCTCCTGGTAGAGGCTCCGGGCGATCGGCTCCATGTACTGGGGCCCCACGTTCATGTAGTAGTTCATGGTCTGTTGCTCGGCCGCCATGATGGTCAGCGCGTGCAGCTTCGACAGAGGGGCCGCGGTGGTGCGGTCGTAGGGCTCGTTGAGGTTGTCGGCCGGGTGCCTGTGGTGCTGGATCGTGGGGCGGCCCGGCATGACCTCGGTGAGGCCGTCCACGATCTCCTCGGCCTTGCGGTGCTCGATCATCTCGAAGAGGTTGGCGTACCGGTACAGGTGGTCGAAGTCCTCCAGGAGCCCGAACTCGTACGCCTGCTTCAGGTACGGGTCGGGTTCCATGCGGGCGACCCAGCCGGTGAGGTCCACCGCGACCTGCTCGTAGGCGAGGGTCGTCTCCAGCACCGAGGACTGGCCGGGCAGCAGCCAGTTGACCGCCTTCTGCTGCTGCTGCTCGATGTAGCGCACCTCGGCGAGCTTCTGCTTGACCTCCATGTCCGCGCACACCCGGTTGAGGTGGTGGTTGAACAGGGCGGCCTCCACCTCGATGCCGTTCATCGTGATGACGCGGCACCGGGTGTAGGGGTCGGCGTTGTCGGGGTCGATCGGATCGATGTTCAACTCCCGCCAGCTGCGTACCTGCTTTTCGAGGGGGATTCCGCGATGTTCGAGCGGATTGAACGCCATGTGATCATTCCTTTCGGATGGATGGCTTCGATACGACCCATGAGATTCATCCCGCCTCTACCCGCCTTTCACCGCCCCAATAACAATAAAAAAATCATTACCTTCATCACAGATCATCCGGCCATAAGGGAAAAGAACCAGGGTAGGGCCAGATCACCGGCATCAGGGAAGGAAGCACCATGGCTCAGACCTCCACCAGCAATGACGTCATCGACCTCCTCGTCGAGCAGCACGCGCAGATCCGGCAGCTGTTCATGCGGACGCTGATGGCCGAAGGCCAGGAGCGCAAGGAATTCTTCGGGCAACTGGTACACCTGCTCGCCGTTCACGAGACCGCGGAGGAGGAGATCGTCCATCCCGCGGCGCGCAAGGCGCTGCCGGGCGGCGACGGGCTCATCGACGACCGGCTCGAGGAGGAGCGCAAGGCCAAGGAGATGCTGGCCACCCTGGAGAAGATGGACACCGACGACCCGAATTTCATGTCGATGCTCGACCGGCTGCGCATGGCCGTCCTCAGCCACGCGCGCTACGAGGAGCGCTACGAGTTCGCCCAGCTGCGCGACCGCCTGGGCCAGGGCCAGCTGCGCACGATGGCCGCCGCGGTGAAGGCGGCCGAGGCCACCGCCCCCACCCATCCGCGCCCCGGCGTCGAGTCGGCGACCAAGAACATGCTGCTCGGACCCATCGCGGCGATCACCGACCGGGTCCGCGACGCCATCCGCTCCCACAAGGGCTGAACATCTCCCCAGTGAGATACATCCGGTTTTGACCAAGGCTTTCTCCGGGCAGCACGGCAGCATGACCACGCACCTCGTCTGCTCCCTGTGCGAGACGCCCGACAGCCAGTGGCTGCTCTCCTACACCGAGGCCGACCCCACCGATGAGGGGACCCGGGAGGCGCTGCTGACGCTGGGCAACGGCTACCTGGCCACACGCGGCGCGGCGCCGGAGGACACCGCCGACGGCGTCCGCTACCCCGCCACCTACCTGGCGGGCGTCTACAACCGGCTCACCTCGCACGTCCACGGCCGCACCAGGGACGACGAGAGCCTCGTCAACGTCATGAACTGGCTGCCCCTCACCTTCCGCGCCGAGGACGGCCCCTGGTTCGCGCCCGGCGCGTACGAGGTGGAGCACTGGCACGAGGTCCTCGACATGCAGCACGGCCTCCTGCTGCGGGAGGCGTTCGTCCGCGATCCCGGCCACCGGCGCACCCGGCTCTTCCAGGAGCGGCTCGTCGCCCTGAACCGGCCGCACACCGTGGCGCTGCGCACCGTCATCACCCCCATCGACTGGGACGGGATGCTCCACGTGCGCAGCCTGCTGGACGGAGAGGTGCGCAACGACAACGTCGCCGCGTTCGACGCGCTCGCCAAGGAGCACCTCCACGAGTTCGCCACCGGCCACCAGGACGACGCGCACTGGATCGTCGCCGAGACCAACCAGTCCGACATCCGCGTCGCCATGGCCGCACGGACCTTTCTGCGCCGCGACGACCGCCCCGCCATCGCCGCCATAGAGGACATCGAAGGCCCCCGCCAGGCGGGGCACCAGCTGTCCCTCCCCACTTCCGCGGGCGTTCCCGTGACGGCCGACAAGATCGTCACCGTCTTCACCGCGCGGGACAAGGCCATCTCCGAGCCGCTGGAGGCCGCCCGCATCGAGCTGGACGCGTCCCCCGGCTTCGACGCGCTGCGTTCCGAGCACTTCCTGGCCTGGGAGCACCTCTGGAAGCGCTTCCACCTGTCCTTCCAGGGCGACGACGGGACGGCCGAGCGGCGCGCCGTCAACCTCCACGTCTTCCACGTCACGCAGACCCTGTCGCGCAACACCGCCGACCTCGACGTGGGCGTCCCGGCACGCGGCCTGCACGGCGAGGGGTACCGCGGCCACGTCTTCTGGGACGAGCTGTTCGTCTTCCCGATCCTCAACCTGCGGGTGCCGGAGCTGACCAGATCACTGCTGCTGTACCGCTACCGCCGCCTTCCCCAGGCCCGGCTCCTGGCCCGCGAGACCGGAGCGGCCGGCGCGCTCTTCCCCTGGCAGAGCGGAAGCGACGGGCGGGAGGAGACGCCCTGGGAGTTCTTCAACCCCCGCTCCGGTCGCTGGATGGCCGACAACTCGCGGCGGCAGTACCACATCAACATCGCGGTGGCCTACAACATCTGGCTCTACTACCAGGCCACCGCCGACGTCGACTTCCTCGCCGCCTACGGCGCCGAGCTCCTCGTCGAGATCGCCCGCTTCTGGGCCTCCCTCGCCGAGTACGACTCCGCGGCCGACCGCTACCACCTGCGCGGCTTGATGGGCCCGGACGAGTTCCACGACGGCTACCCCGACCGGCCCGGAAGGGGCCTGGACGACAACGCCTACGTCAACATCATGACCGCCTGGACGCTCACCCGGGTCCAGGAGGCGCACGAGATCCTCGGCGGCCACCACACCGAGGACCTGTGGCAGCGGCTCGGCGTCACCTCCGACGAGCTGCGGCAGTGGGACCACATCAGCAGGCGGCTGCACGTGCCCTTCCTGCCCGGCGGCCTGCTCGCCCAGTTCGAGGGGTACGCCGACCTGGAGGAGTTCGACTGGGCCGCCTACGAGAGGAAGTACGGCAACATCGGCAGGCTCGACCTCATCCTGGAGGCCGAGGGCGACAGCACCAACCGCTACAAGCTGTCCAAGCAGCCCGACGTGCTCATGCTCTTCTACCTGCTGAGCGTCGAGGAGCTCGCCCCCGTGCTGGAGCGGCTCGGCTACACGTTCGACCCCGCGACCATCCCCGAGACCGTCGCCTACTACCAGGCCCGCACCAGCCACGGCTCCACCCTCAGCCGCGTCGTGCACTCCTGGGTGTCCTCCCGCGGCAACCGCGAGGGCTCCTGGGAGCTGCTGTGCGAGGCGCTCGCCGCCGACCTCGCCGACACCCAGGGCGGCACCACCAAGGAGGGCATCCACCTGGGCGCGATGGCCGGGACCGTGGACATCCTGCAGCGCTGCTACACCGGCCTGGAGACCAGGGCCGACGCGCTGCGGCTGCACCCCTGCCTGCCCGAGAACCTCAAGTGGCTGGACTTCGACCTGCGCTACCGGGGCCACTGGCTGCACTTCCAGATCAGCCACGAGCACGTGCTCGTCCACGCGAGGCCGGGCACCGCCGCCCCCGTCGACGTCATCGTGGACGGGCGGAGGCACTGCCTGGAGGGCGGCGAGCGGATCCTGCACCGGCTACCGGAGAAGCCGCCTCACTCCTCCTCCTGCTCCTGAGCGGGCCGCCCGGGGGCGCGGCGCACCACGACGGTGCCGGCGTGCGCCTTGGCCGTCGGGTCGCGGCGCACCTTGACCAGGCTCGCCACCGTGGTGACGACCAGGATGACGCCGATGACGGCCAGCGAGAACGGCGTCGTGATGACCGGCACCGCGTCGCTGAGGTCGTGCGCCCAGTGCAGGATCAGCTTCACCCCGATGAAGGCCAGGATCAGCGACAGGCCCGTCGACAGGTACACCAGCCGGTCCAGCAGGCCGGTCACCAGGAAGAACAGCGCCCGCAGGCCGAGCAGCGCGAACGCGTTGGCCACGAAGACGATGTACGCCTCCTGCGTCACGCCGAACACCGCGGGGATGGAGTCGAGCGCGAAGAGGATGTCCGTGCCGCCGATGGCGACCAGGACGATGAACAGCGGCGTCACCACCCGGCGGCCGTCGACCTTGGTGATCATGTGCCCGTCGACGTACTCGTCGGTGACGGGCAGGAACCTGCGGGCGGCGCGCACCAGCAGGTTGTCGTCCACGTGCGGGTCCTCGTTGCGGTGCCGGAAGAGCTGCACGGCCGTCCACAGCAGCAGCAGCCCGAACAGCAGGAACATGAAGGAGAACAGCGACAGCAGCGTGGCGCCCAGCGCGATGAGGATCGCGCGCAGGATCAGCGCCAGCAGGATCCCGAACGTCAGGACCTCCTGCTGGAAGCGGTCGGGCACCGCGAACGTCGACATGATGATCACGAAGACGAAGAGGTTGTCGACCGAGAGGCTCTTCTCGACGATGTACCCGGCGAAGTACTGCCCGCCGTAGTCCCAGCCGACCTGGGTGGCCAGCACGACGCCGAACCCGAGGGCGATCAGGATGTAGAACGTCGACCAGGCGGCCGCCTCCTTGAACCCCACGTGGTGCGGGCGCAGCACGCCCATCCCCAGGTCCAGGACGAACAGGGCCGCGATCAGTCCGATCGTCAGGCCCCATCCGAGCGCCGTGATCTCCATCCGCTCTCCTCACCTTCCGCCCCCGCCCCACCAGGGAGCACTACCCTCAGCCGCGATCTCCATCCCAACGGGCGGAGCCGCGAAATCGTGCCGGGCGGGGCGCGCCGTCATTCGGGGCGGGTCTCCCAGATCTCGGTGATGCGCCTGACGTCGTTGCGGGTGAGCGGGCCGAGGCGGAAGTCGCCGGAGGTCTCGTAGGAGCCGACGAGCACGTAGTTCAGACCCCGGCTGCGGGTGGCGCTGAGCCTGCTGACCTCGCTCCAGCCGATGACGGGGACGCGCAGGAGGCCGTGTCCGGCGATGCCGTGCTCGGAGATCTCCACCCGCGTCTCGCGGCAGGGCAGGGAGACCCCCATCGCCAGGAGCCCGCCGACGGCCAGGGCGACGGCCGCCGGCGCCAGCGAGGCGTCCTTGAGCAGGATCCAGAGGGCCAGGAGCAGGAGCCCCAGAGAGGCGTACCAGAAGAAGGTGCCCGCCCGGGCGAAGAGGGTCTTGAACACCCGGGGATTATCCCCGCAGTCATGCGGGTGGCCCTAGAGGTGAACCGAAAATGTCAGGGCACCGTGACACCTCCGAGAGCATGGACGGGACGCCGGAGGCGGGTACCGGAGCAGGATCCCGCGACGGCCGCGCCGGGCGGCGGCGCGCCGCCGGAGCGGGCGGGGCCGGCGGACCACGGGTAGATAGTTTTTCCTTCCACCATTCTCTCCGGCGGCCGGGAGAAGGGAATGAAGTGCGGGCGGGAGTGCAAAGTCTTCCGACCCGGCGCGAAAATCGGAATAGGAATGCCGCGTTTCCTCGTTTTCGTTCCGTTGAAGCTCCGCGAAGGGTGCCTTGAATGGAAGATCGCGAGATCGACTACATGGCCGTCTTCCGGGACGGTCCTTCCCCGGCCGCGCTGATCGACGGCGACCTCGTCGTCGTGGCGGCCAACGACGCCTTTCTCGCGTCGGCGGGAAGGCGCGCCGAGGAAGTGGTGGGAAGGTTCCTCCTCGACCTCTTCCCCGACGACCCCACCGACCCGGACTCCCACAGCGCCCGTGCGCTGCGCTGCTCGCTGGAGCGGGCTCTGAAGTCGGGCGAACGCGATGTCGTGGCGCTGCTGAAGTACAACCTCGAGGTCCCCGGACGGCCTGGCGAGTTCGCGGAGCGCTACTGGAGCGAGGTCGCCGCGCCGGTCTTCGGGCCGGACGGGAAGCCGAAGTACGTCATCCACCAGGTCGAGGAGGTCACCGCCTTCCTGCAGCGGCTGCGCCAGGCCCGCAGGGTGGCGGGGACGAGGACGCGCGCGGAGCTGGAGGCGATGGAGAGCCACATCTACGCCCGCTCCCGGGAGCTCCAGGAGTTCAACGAGCGGCTCCAGCAGGCGCACGAGCGGCAGCGCAGGATCGCCGCGTCCCTGCAGGAGGCGGTGGAGCGCCAGCGCCGGTTCGTCTCCGACGTCTCCCACGACCTGCGCAGCCCCCTCACCGGACTGCAGCTGCGCCTGGAGGAGGCGCTCTCCGACCCGGACGCCGACGCCAAGGAGGTGCTCCACTCGGTGCTGCGGGACGCCCAGCGGCTCAACGACCTCGTCTGCGACCTGCTGGAGCTCGCCCACCTGGACGCCCGCAAGAGCTCCCCCTTCGAGACGGTCGACCTGGGCGTCCAGCTCGAGGAGGAGCTCAAGCGCCACGCCTTCGAGCACCAGGTCCTCAGCTGCTCCGGCCCCGGGGTGACCGTGAACGCCTCGCGCATCCGGCTGTCCCGCCTGCTGGCCAACCTCCTGACCAACGCCGACCGGCACTGCACCCGCCAGGTCCAGGTCCTGGTCGAGGCGCGGGACTCCGAAGCGGTGCTGGAGGTCGTCGACGACGGCAACGGCGTCCCCGAGTCCGAGCGCGAGCGCATCTTCGAGCGCTTCTACCGCGCGGAGGAGGCGCGTCGCAAGGACCCCGGCGGCACCGGCCTGGGCCTGTCCATCGCCCGCGAGATCGCCGAGGCCCACGGCGGCCGCCTGTACGTGGACGAGGGCCCCTCCGGCGGCGCCAGGTTCGTCCTGCGCCTGCCGCTGGCGCAACCGTTGAGCGGGACGACCGCAGACAGCTGAAACAGGTTCTACTATGCTCCGGCCCCATGCGGTTCACCTATGCCGAGGCCATGACCGATCCCTCCTACTACCTGCCGCTGGCGCAGGCCGCCGAGGCCGCGGGCTACGCCAGCGTCAACGTCGCGGACTCGCTGGTGTATCCGCGGGAGTCCGACTCGCGCTACCCCTACACCGCGGACGGCGACCGTGAGTTCCTCGAGGACAAGGAGTTCATCGAGACGTTCACCCTCATCGCCGCCATGGGCGCGGTGACGTCGAAGATCCGGTTCACACCGTTCGTGCTGAAGCTCCCGGTGCGCCCGCCGGTGCTGGTGGCCAAGCAGGCGAGCTCGATCGCCCGCCTCACCGGCGACCGGCTCGCCCTGGGCGTCGGGCTGAGCCCGTGGCGGGAGGACTTCGAGGTGATGGGCGTGCCGTGGGAGCGGCGCGGCAAGCGGATGGACGAGTGCATCGAGGTGGTCCGCGGCCTCACCGCGGGCGGCTACTTCGAGTACCACGGCGAGTTCTTCGACTTCCCCGCCGTGAAGATGTCGCCCACTCCCGCCAGGCCGATCCCGATCCTCGTCGGCGGCCACAGCGACCGCGCGCTGCGCCGCGCCGCCCGGCTGGGCGACGGCTGGATGCACGGCGGCGGGGACGGCGAGGAGCTCGACGCCCTGCTGGCCCGCCTCGCGGCCCTGCGCGCCGAGGAGGGCACCGCCGACCGCCCCTTCGAGCTGCACGTCATCTCCATGGACGCCTACTCCCCCGACGGCGTGAAGCGCCTGGAGGACAAGGGCGTCACCGACGTCATCGTCGGCTTCCGCGTCCCCTACATCAAGGGGCCCGACACCGAGCCCCTCGCCAAGAAGGTCGAGAAGCTGGAGCGCTTCGCCGAGACGGTGATCGCCAAGGTCAACGGCTGAGCCGGGCGGACAGGGTTCACCCGCGGTTCCGGGAATGGAACGCGGGACTTGGCCGGGAGGGCGTCCTGCCCGGTGATCGTGCTGCGCATGACGGTCACCCCCCTTCAGGACGCCGCCCGGCACGCCTACGCCCTCTCGATCGCCGCGACCGAGGACCAGGTCCGCGCCGCCCAGCGGCTGCGCCACCGCGTGTTCTGCCAGGAGCAGGGCGCGCGGCCCGCCACGCTCCTCGCCGGCCACGACGCCGATCCGTTCGACGCGGCGGCGGACCACCTCATCGTCACCGAGACGGCGACGGGCGACGTCGTCGGCACCTACCGCCTGCTCCCCCCGGGACGCGGCGGCGCCTCCTACGCCGGCACCGAGTTCGACCTCGGCCCGCTCCCGGCTCCCGTCCGCGCCACCATGGTGGAGATGGGGCGCGCCTGCGTCGCCCCCGAGCACCGTACGGGCGCCGTCGTCAACCTGATGTGGGCGGGCATCGCCCGTTACGCCCTGCTGTCGGGGCACCGCTACCTCGCGGGCTGCGCCTCCGTCCCCCTCGCGGAAGGGGAGGCGGCCGCGACCACGGCGCTGCGGTTCGGCGAGGGCGGGCATGCCGCGCCCGCGGCCTTCCGGGTCCGCCCCCGCACGCCCTGGACGCCGTCCCGCGTCCCCGACGCCGCGCCGCGCTACCCCGACCTCCCGCCGCTCCTGCGCGCCTACCTGCGGCTCGGCGCCTGGATCTGCGGCGCCCCGCACCACGACCCGGACTTCGGCACCGTCGACTTCTTCGTCCTGCTGGATCTGGACGGCGTCCACGAGCGCTACCGCCGCCACTTCCTCGGGGAGGCGCGGTGAACGCCTGGACCCCCGTCTCGCCCTGCACCACCGCCTGCCTGCCCGCCGCGAGCCCGTCCGTCCCCCTCCCCGCGGCGGCGGTCCGCCTCGCCGCCGTCGCCGACCACCTGGCCGGGACCCTCCCGGCGCGCGCACGCCTCGCCGCGCCGGACGAACGCCGCCGCCGCGCCCGCTCCCTGCTCGACGCGATGGGCGTCCGGGTCGACGTCCGCGAGGACGGACGGGAGGCGCCCGGAGGCGGGCTGAGCGTGTCCGGAGGCGTCGGCACGCTGGTCGTCGCCAACCACGTCTCCTGGCTCGACGTGCTCGTTCTGCTGTCCGTGGAGCCGGTGACCATGCTGGCCAAGCAGGAGATCGCCCGCTGGCCCCTCCTCGGCGCCCTCGCCCGTGGCTGCGGCACCCGCTTCATCGACCGCGGGAGCCTCCACGCGCTCCCACGCACCGTCGCCGCCCTCGCGGACCTGCTCCGCGGCGGCACGTCCGTCATGGTGTTCCCCGAGGGGACCACCCGGTGCGGCGGCGCCGGCGGCCCCTTCCGCCGCGCGGTCTTCCAGGCCGCGCTGGACGCCCGCGCCCCCGTCCGCCCCGTCGCCCTGGCCTATCTGCAACGCGGCGCGCCCACCACCGTCGCCGCCTACGTGGGCGACGGGACCTTCACCGCCTCCTTCCACCGGGTGCTCACCGCCGACGCGCTCACCGCCCGGCTCGACCTCCGGCCCGCGATCCGCCCCCTCCCGGGCGTCGACGACCGGCGCGCCCTCGCGGCCAGGTCCCGCGCGGTCCTGGCGGGACATCGGACGGCCGCCCCTTGACCCAAAACGAGAACACGTTACAGTTTTGCTGTGACTTCTTCCTCGGCCGTCCTGTGGGAGGCGCCGGACGGCGACCATCCCGCCCGCCGCGCGGCCCTGCGCTCCATGACCGCGGCCTCCGCCGGGAAACGCGACGAGTGGCTCGCCGCCTTCTCCGCCGACGCGCTCGTGGAGGACCCCGTGGGCCCCTCCATGCTCGACCCCGAAGGCGAGGGCCACCGCGGCCACGCGGGCATCGCGAAGTTCTGGGACGACTTCGTCGGCCCCGTCCAGGGCATCCGGTTCCATGTGAAGGACTCGTTCGCCAACGGCCCCTGCTGCGCCAACATCGCCACCCTCACCATGACGCTGGGCCACGGCGCGACCATGCTGGTCGACTGCGTGATCGTCTACACCGTCGACGAGGAAGGGCTCATCACCTCGCTGCGCGCCCACTGGGAGCCGGAGCGGGCGATGGCCACCCTCAGCGGCTGACGGGCGACGGCCCGCGGGCGGCGGGGGACGACCCGCAGGCGGCGCCCTATCCGCGGCGCACGTACTCCCCCGGCGTGTGGCCGTACTCCTTCGCGAACGCCTGGATGAACGCGGACGGGCTCGCGTAGCCCACCTGGTGGGCGACCTGGGTGACCGGCTGCGGCCCCTTCAGCAGCACC
Source organism: Actinocorallia libanotica (assembly GCF_039525175.1). NCBI lineage: Bacteria > Bacillati > Actinomycetota > Actinomycetes > Streptosporangiales > Thermomonosporaceae > Actinocorallia > Actinocorallia libanotica. Next base: position 23,959 of record NZ_BAAAHH010000027.1, on the reverse strand, counting down.
CGCGCCGCCTGGAGGCGCAGCCGGGTGCGCCACTGCGTGTACGACATGCCGAACTCGCGGTCGAAGTCCCGCTGCAGGGTCTTGACGCTGGTGCACAGCCGGGCGGCCCACTCCTCCAGCCCGGTGGAGTCGGCGGGCTCGCGCGTCAGGGACCGGGCCACGACCATCGCGAAGCCGCGCCCGTCCACGCAGCGGTCGGCGAGCTCGCGGGTCGTGCGCAGGCCCGCCATGATGCGGGCGCGGGCCTCCAGCGCCTCGTCCTCGCAGACGCCCGCGGTGGCGAGGTACTGGATGAGCCGGGCCACCTCGTCGCCCACCGAGACCACCGCGACCCGCACGCCCTTCAGCACCGGGGGCACCTCCCGCAGCAGGACGCGGTACGTCGTCTGGCCCGCGCCCCCGCTGACCTCGTGGCCCACCGCCTTGCGCACCCAGAAGGCCTCCCCGGGGCCGACGAACCTGCCGTCCGCCTCCGAGAGGGTGCCGAGCATGCCGTCGGGCGACCAGTAGAGCTGGTGCAGGAAGTCGTCGCGCCCCTCCCCGAACGCCAGAGCCCGGGTCGACCCGTACTTCATCACCATGATGCCGTCGGGCTTGCCGAGCCGGTATCCGTAGTCCTCGCACCAGTCCGGATCGGTAGGGAATTGACCGCTGACCGACACGGGTTGACCTCCCATCGATATTCCACCAAGAGAAGGTAAGGCTAGCCTAAATGCTGCTTCCGATTCCGTGGAGGCCCCCCACCTGCACGTACGAAGGATTTCCGCATGGACCGCAGCAGCCCCCGTGAGCGCGTCGCCTCCCACCACCGGGAGGGGAGCGGCGTGGTCCGCATCGGCTACCCCATCTGCATCCGCACCGCCACCGTCCTGCGGCGCACCCGGGTGACGCCGAACATCATCCGCGTGACGGTGGGCGGACCCGGCCTGGAGGGGTTCCACTCCTACCAGGCCGACGACCACGTCAGGATCATCCTCCCCGACCCGGACGGCACGTTCCGGCTGCCCGTCCCCAACGGGGAGCTCACCCTCGACTGGCCGCACCCGTCCCCCGTCTCGCGCAAGTACACGGTGCGCCGGTACGACGCGGCGGCCGGGGAACTCGACATCGACGTCGTGGTGCACGAGGGCGGTGCCGGCTCGGCCTGGGCGTCCGACGTCGAGGTCGGCGACGAGGCGGCCATCGCCGGTCCGCCCGGAGCCAAGACCTTCCCCCACAACTACGACCACTACGTGTTCGCCGTGGACGCCACGGCGCTCCCCGCCGCGGCCCGCTGGCTGGAGGAGTCGCCCGCCGACACCTCCGCCCACCTCGTGATCGAGACCGACGACGTGGCGGACCACGCCTACCCGCTGGCCGAACGCGCGGGCGTCTCGGTCACCTGGCTCGTCCGCTCCGATGCCGCGTCCGCCTTGGCGGAGACGGTGCAGGCCCTCGACCTCCCCGACGCGCGGACGTTCCTGTTCGTCGCAGGAGAGGCCGACGACATCAAGCCGCTGCGCGCCTGGAGCAAGGGCAGGCTCGACTCGCTCTTCACCGGCTACTGGAAGCGCGGTGTGGCCGACCTTGACGACTGACCCTTCCCTCTCACGAACCCCGCCGTCCGCGTGGAGTCCGCGTGCGGCACGAACCTTGGAGAAGGACGGTCATGCGGCTGCGTAACTTCGTGCTCGACACCTCGCCGTTGCGGGAGAGCCCGCCCTTCCGGGCGATCTTCATCGCGCGGACGGTGTCGCTGCTGGGCATCGGCATGGCCGCGGTGGCGCTCTCCGACCAGGTGTACGACCTGACGGGATCGTCGTTCGGGGTGGCCGTCACGGTGATGGTGATGAGCCTGACGATGCTGCTGGGGTCGCTGGCCGGCGGGGTGGTGGCCGACCGCATGGACCGGCGGCCGCTGATCATCGCGTCCCGGTCCGCGGCGGGCCTGGGCTTCGTGGGGCTGGCCGCCAACGCGTTCCTCGACGAGCCCTCCGTCTGGGCCGTCTACGCGTGCGTCGCCTGGAACGGACTGGCCAACGGGGTCAGCACGACGGCGCTGATGGCCGCGACGCCCACGCTCGTGCGGCCCCGGCAGCTTCCGGCGGCGGGCACGCTCATCTCGCTGACCGGGCATATCGGCTCCGTCGTCGCGCCCTTCTTCGGCGGCGTCGTCATCGCGCTGTGGAATCCGGCGTGGGCGTACACCGTCACGGCCGTCTCCACGGCGCTCACCGTGCTGCTGCTGGTCCGGGTGGGTCCGCTGCCGCCCAAGCGGGGCGGGGGCGGGGAGGACGCGACCTCGCTGGGCGCGGCCTTCCGGTTCGCGGTGCGGCATCCGACCGTGGGCGGGCTGCTGGCGATGGGGGCGGTCACCGCGCTGTTCAGCGTCCCGACCGTCCTGTTCCCCGAGTTCGTCGACGAGCGGTTCGGCGGCGACGAGATGGTGCTGGGGCTGCTCTACACGGCTCCGGCGGTCGGCGCCATGATCGTCTCGATGACCAGCGGGTGGATCGGCGGCACCCGCCGTCCGGGGCTCGTGCTGCTGGGCGCGGCCTTCACCGGCGGGCTCGCGACCATCGGCTTCGGGCTGAGCGGGGCGCTGCCCGTCGCGCTCGTGATGCTCGCCGTCACGGGCGCCGCGGGCATCGTCTACGAGGTGCTGGAGTACTCCCTGGTGCAGCACCACACCCCCGACGGGCTGCGCGGCAGGATCAACGGCGTGCTCAACGCCGAGGACACCGCCGGGCGCGTGCTGGCGGGCGCCGAGGCCGCGGCGCTGGCCCGCTGGTTCAACCCGGGCGGGGCGGCCGTCGTCAACGGAGCGGTCTGCGCGGTCGCGGCGCTGCTGCTGGCGGTGTGCGTGCCCGGCCTGCGCCGGGCGACCCTGGCCCGGGAAGAAGCGGACACGACATCCTGAACAGGCGGAATGTCCCCTGACCGACACAGGTTGACCTCTCACCGATATCCCCCAGAGGGAAGGTAAGGCTAGCCTAAGTAGCGCTTCCGGGCCCTCCCGGTGCCGTTCACCTGCATGTATCTAAGGAACCCCCGATGTCCTCTCGCAAGCCCTGGCGCCTCGTCGGCGTCCTGGCCCTCTCCCTCGCCCTGACCGCCACCGGCTGCGGCTCCGACGACAAGTCGTCCGACGACGCCAAGTCGGCGACCCGCGTCTTCGCCGCCGACAACGGCGAGATCACCATCCCCGCCGACCCCAAGCGCGTCGTCGCCACCGGCTACGCCGTCCCCGCCCTCATCGAGGCGGACGCCGCCCTCGTCGGCATCTCCAGCTGGCAGCGCGGCCTCCCCATGATGACCGACGAGGACCGCGCCACCTACGACAAGCTCGAGAAGGTCGCCGGTGAGAGCGCTGCCGAGACCAACTACGAGGCCATCGCCGGGGTCAAGCCCGACCTCATCGTCATCGGCGTGCCCGCCCCCGTCCTCGCCGACGTCGACGTGAAGCGGCTCGAATCCATCGCGCCGGTCGTCGCCATCGGCCCGTCCCTGCCCGACGCCTGGCGCGAACTGACCCGCAAGCAGTCCGACGCCGCCGGCCGGCTCGACGGCTTCGAGAAGAACAAGCAGGCGTACGAGGCGAAGGCCAAAGAGATCGGCGAGAAGTACAAGGACGTCCTGAAGGACGTGAAGTTCGGGCACCTCGGCGGCTACGGCGAGGCCGCGTCCGGCACGTTCCACCGCGAGTTCGCCCACTCCTGGGGCACCAACATCCCCAGCGACGTCGGCGTCACCTACTACGGCGAGGTGAAGGAGAAGGGCGGCGGCAGCGAGGACGTCAGCGAGTACCCCTCCATCGAGGAGCTCCCCGAGAGCTTCGGCGAGGCCGACGCGATCACCTACACGGTGAGCGCCGACGGCACCGTCCCGGAGTCCGTCCGGTACGCCATGGACTCCAAGCTGTGGAAGGAGCTGCCCGCGGTCAAGGCCGGCAAGGTCTTCCCGCTGCGCTACACCGAGGCCGCGACCTACGCCTCCGCGATGAAGACCCTCGACGCGGTCGACGAGGCGCTCGCCCCGCTTCTGAAGGGCTGACGGAACCCGCATGGATCGCAGCAACCCCCGTGAGCGCGTCGCTTCCCACCACCAGGCGGGAAGCGGCGTGGTCCGCATCGGCTACCCCATCTGCATCCGCACCACCACCGTCCTGCGGCGCGCCCACGTGACGCCGAACATCATCCGCGTGACGGTGGGCGGACCCGGCCTGGCGGGATTCCACTCCTACCAGGCCGACGACCATTTCAAGATCGTCCTGCCCGACCCGGACGGCGCTCTCCGGCTGCCCGTCCCCACCGAGGACCTGTCCCTCGACTGGCCGCGCCCCTCGCCGCCGGCGCGCCGGTACACCGCGCGCCGGTACGACGCCGCGGCCGGGGAACTCGACATCGACGTCGTGGTGCACGAGGGCGGCGTCGGCTCGGCCTGGGCGACCACCGTCCAGGTCGGCGACGAGGTCGCCATCGCCGGTCCGCCCGGAGCCAAGGCCTTCCCGCACAACTACGACCACTACGTGTTCGCCGTCGACACCACCGCGCTGCCCGCGGCCGCCCGCTGGCTGGAGGAGTCACCCGCCGACACCTCCGCCCACCTCGTGATCGAGACCGACGACGAGGCGGACCACGCCTACCCGCTGGCCGAACGCGCGGGCGTCTCGGTCACCTGGCTCGTCCGCTCCGGCACCCGGTCCTCGCTCGCCGAGACCGTGCAGGCCCTCGACCTCCCCGACACGCGGACGTTCCTGTTCGCCGCAGGAGAGGCCGACGACATCAAGCCGCTGCGCGCCTGGAGCAAGGGCAGGCTCGACTCCCTGTTCACCGGCTACTGGAAGCGCGGAGTAGCCGACCTTGAGGACTGACCTCGCCCGGCGCGTCGTCATCCTCGCCGGATCCCTTCTCCTCTTCGCCGCGCTGGTGGGCGCGAGCGTCTGCGTGGGAGCGCAGGCGATCGCGCCCGCCGAGGTGCTGCGGGCGTTCACCGACTACACCGGGAGCAACGACCACGTCATCGTCCGGGACATCCGTGGGCCGCGCACCGTCCTCGCCGTCTGCGTGGGCGCCGCCCTGGGCACGGCGGGCGCGCTCGTCCAGACGCTGACCCGCAACCCCCTCGCCGAACCCGGGCTCCTCGGCGTCACCGGCGGCGCCGCCTTCGCCATCACGATCGGTGCCTCCTTCGGGCTGGCCGGCTCCCAGGTCACCCAGCTGCTGCTGGCGTCCGCCGGAGCCGTGATCGCCGCGGTCGTCGTCTACGCCGTCGGCCGCTCCTCGCCGCTGCGGCTCATCCTCACCGGAACCGCCCTCAGCACGCTGCTCGCCGGCGTCTCCCTGGGCCTGCGCATCCTCCAGCCGGACGTCCTCGACAAGTACCGCTTCTGGTACATCGGCTCCCTCGCCGGACGCGAGCAGACGCCCTTCCTCATCCCGCTGGTGGTGCTCCTCGTCGCCCTGGCCGGGAGCATGCTCGTGGCACGCCCGCTGAACGCGATCGCCCTCGGCGAGCAGGTCGCCTCCACCCTCGGCGCCCACGTCCTGCGCACCCGCGTGGCGGTCCTCGTCCTCATCACGCTGCTCGCCGCGACCGCCACCGCGGTCGCCGGCCCCGTCGCCTTCGTCGGCCTGATCATCCCCCATCTGGCCCGGCGCCTGGCCTCCGGCTCCATCCCCTGGCTCCTGGCCTACACGATGGTGCTGAGCCCCGTCCTGCTGCTGACCGCCGACATCATCTCCCGGGTCCTGCTGCGCACCGGAGAGGTGCCCGTCGCCGTCGTCACCGCCTTCCTCGGCGGCCCCGTGCTCATCTGGGCCGTACGACGTTACGGAACCGCCGCCCTATGACTCCTCTCGTGCTGCGTACGGGACGCCTCTCCGCCCGGATCGAACGCCGGACGCTCGTCTCGTCACTCGTGCTCATCGTCCTCGCGCTGGCACTGGGCCTGCTCGGCCTGTGCTTCGGGGCCACCTGGGCCACGCCGGGCGAGGTGTTCGCCGCGTTCACCGGGCAGGGAGACTCGTCGGTCGTCATCCTCGAGTGGCGGCTGCCCCGGGTGACGGCGGCGCTCCTCTTCGGCGCGGCGCTGGGCGTCGCCGGAGCGGTCTTCCAGAACCTCACCCGCAACGCCCTGGGCAGCCCCGACATCATCGGGCTCGACGCGGGCGCCTACACCGGCGCGCTGCTGGTGACCGTCCTGCTGTCGGGCGGCGCCGGGACGCTGGCGGCGGGGTCGATCGCCGGCGGGCTGCTGGCCGCCGCGGCGATCTACCTGCTCTCCTGGAAGTCCGGGATCAGCGGCCTGCGGCTGATCATCATCGGCATCGCGATGAACGCGATCCTCACCGCGGTGAACTCCTGGATCGTGCTGCGCGCCGAACTCGAGGTCGCGATCGCCATGACCAGCTGGAGCGCGGGCTCCCTCAACGGGGTCGGCTGGGACGACCTCGGCCCCGGCATCGCCGTCCTGACCGTGCTCTTCGCACTGATGGCCGTGCTGTCCCGGGCGATGCACCAGAGCGTGCTGGGCGACGAGTTCGCCGCCTCCACCGGCGTCGACCTGAACGTGCTGCGCCCGCTGGTGGTGCTGGTCGGCGTCTGCTGCACCGCCACGGTCACCGCCGTCGCGGGGCCGATCGTGTTCGTCGCGCTGGCCGCCCCGCAGATCGGCCGCCGCCTGGCCGGCGCGGCCGGCGTCCCGTTCGTCCCGGCCGCCCTGACCGGCGCCGTCCTGCTGCTCACCGCCGACCTGGCCGCCCAGATGCTGCTGGCCCCGGTCTCCCTGCCGGTCGGCGTCATGACGACCGCGGTCGGCGGCACCTATTTCATCTGGCTGCTCTTCAAAGAGACGAAAAAATCGTGAAATCTCGCCTCTCCGCCCGCAACCTCACGCTCGCCTACGGCGACCGCGTGATCTCCACGGCGCTCACCTTCGACGTCCCCGACGGCGCCTTCACCGCCGTCGTCGGCGCCAACGCCTGCGGCAAGTCGACGCTCCTGCGCTCCTTCGTCCGGCTGCTCTCCCCCGCCGAGGGCGCCGTCCTCTTCGACGGCCAGGACGTGGCGCGCACCCGCCCCAAGGCGCTCGCCCGCAAGATCGGCTTCCTGCCCCAGTCGGCGGACGCCCCCGAGAACATCCTCGTCCGCCAGCTCGTCGCCCGCGGCCGCTACCCCCACCAGAGCCTCCTGTCCACCTGGTCCCCCGACGACGAGCGCGCCGTCACCGAGGCCATGGCCGCCGCCAACGTCACCGATCTCGCCGACCGCCGCGTCGAGGACCTCTCCGGCGGCCAGCGCCAGCGCGTCTGGGTCGCCATGGTCCTCGCCCAGGAGACCTCCTACCTCCTCCTCGACGAGCCCACCACCTACCTCGACATCGCCCACCAGTACCAGCTGCTCTCCCTCTTCGCCCGCCTCCGCGACGAGGGCCGCACCGTCATCGCCGTCCTCCACGACATCAACCAGGCCTGCCGCTACGCCGACCACCTCATCGCCATGAAGCACGGCGCCATCGTCGCCGAGGGCGCCCCCACCGACATCGTCACCGCCCCCCTGATCGAAAAGGTCTTCGACCTCCCCAACCTCGTCGTCCCCGACCCCGTCACCCGCACCCCCATGATCGTCCCCACGATCTGACCCCCGCCCGATCGGACAGCACACTGGCGACCGATCGGACAGCTACCAAGCGACCATTCGGACAGCAACTCGGCGACTTCCGCGGCCTCCGCCACCTCGCCGACCGCCTCGGTGACGACTTCCTCACCGGCATCGTCCTCTACACCGGCCCCCAGACCCTCTCCTTCGGTCCCCGCCTTCGCGCCATGCCCATCAGCACCCTCTGGGAGGTCTGAACCGACTTCCCTACGGGCCTTCCCGCCGGGCGCTTCCGGCCGGAAGCGCCCGGCGGGTTCGTGTTCGGGGCTGGTTCAGACGTGCGGTGTGTCCTTCTCCAGGGCGGCCAGCCATGCGGCGACATGGGGGTCGGTCCGGGAGAGGCGCCGGAACGCGGCGGCGACCTGCTCGGGGGGCAGGTGCGCGATGAGCTCGTCGGGGAGCGCCAGCAGTTGCGCGAGCTTCTGCCGGTCCGGTGCCTGGGCCAGTTCGCTCGCCCACCGCTTCGCGGACTCCCTGGAGTCCTCACCGGAAGGGCGTTCTTCGTCCTCCGCCAGGTCGCCGACCGTGTCGGCGGAGATGGGCGCCGCAGGCTCCGGCTCCGGCTCCGGCTCCGGACGGCGGACCGGCCGCCACCGGAAGGCGTTGTTCGTCTCGGTGACCTCCTCGAACTCCCCGAGCCGCTTATGGGCGCGCCGCCAGGCCTTGTCCACGGTCACGGAGTCGAGCCCGAGCTCGACCAGCTGCTTCTTGAGGTCCGCCGCCCGCTGACGGCCGCCGCCCTCCCTCAGCACCTGGGCGAAAACCCCGACCGCGTCCTGCCGCAGCCGCTCGGCGAGCCTCCCCGGGTCGGCGAACGCCTCATGCCGCAGGCTCCCCCGCGGCATGAACGTGGTGGTGGCGCTGATCCGGACTTCCTCCTCCGACCCGTCGTCCTCCCACCGGACGGTGAGCATCCCCTTGTCCTTTGCCAGGAGTTCCCCGGTACGCACCGGCCCCTCCGGCCCGGACGGCTTACTGACGACGACGATCTCAGGGTTCTGCACGGCTGTAACTGTAGAGGGCCGCCCGAAGGAGACGCCGAGTCAAGCCATGGAGGCGACTTCGATGGACCTCTCCCACGCGGCTTGGCACAAGATCACTGGATAAGCCATCGACGTGGTCTGGTTCGCGGTGCGGGTGTCAGGATCGGCGATATGACGTTGTGCGACTATTTTTCCGCTGCTGACGACCCGACCGCGGTCGCTGTGATCCAGGTGGTTGGGGGGCCGAGTCGGGCCGCGCATGACGTGGTCTTTCTCAAGAACATCGATCCGGTCGTGGCCATGGCGCAGCTCGAAGCCATCATGACGGGATGCAGCTATGCGGAGGCCTGTCGGCGACCGCGGGCCGGGGAGTTGCTGTCTCCGCCCGAAGGCGAGGGGCCGTTCGTGTTCAGCCTGTCGGACACGTTGGCCGAGGCTCTCGTCGCTGCGACGCGGGGTGACCTCGCGCGTTCGGCCGGATCGTGGTCCGGGACTCCTGAGCTGCGGCAGGCCCGTGTCGACGCCGACATGGCGGCCGGCGTCCTGGAGGATCTGGCCGGGCTGGCCCGGCGGGCTCGGGCGGACGGTCTGCGTCTGTATTGCTGGTGGGCATTGTGAGGGGGTGAAAGTGCCGTTTCCGGAGGGAGTCAGTCCTCGGGGGACGGGGTGAGGGCTCTGAGGGCCTCTCTTGTCTTGTCGTCGGCTGGGAAGAAGGACTCGATGGCGAGTTCGGCGACGGTGATGTCGACGGCGGTGCCGAAGACCGTCATGGTGCTGAAGAAGGTGAGTTCGGTGTCGGCGGCGCGGAGGCGCAGGGGGACGAGGACGTCGGCGGCGGTGTCGGCGGGGGCGGGGTGGGAGGGGGTGCCGCCGGGGTAGGCGGCCACCTCGTCGTACAGGTCGGCCAGGGTGTCGTCGAGGCTCACGGCTATCTGGCGGCGGAGGCGGGCCAGGAGGTGGGCGCGGACTTCGGGCAGGTTGGTGATGTGGCGGGCCAGGCCGTCGGGGTGCAGGGTGACGCGCATGACGTTCACCGGCGGCTCCAGCAGGGACGGGTCGACGAGCTGGGCCAGGAGGACGACGCCGCTGTTCATCTCCAGGGCGTTCCAGAGGCGGTCGACGAGCAGGGCCGGGGTGGGTTCGTGGGCGCGGAGGATGTGGTGGGCGGCGGCTCGTACGGCGTCCAGTTCGACGGAGTCGAGGGTCGTCTCGCGGTAGACGGGGGCGTGTCCGGCGGCCAGGAGCAGGCGGTTGCGTTCGCGGAGCGGCAACTGCAGCCTGTCGGCGAGTTTTCCGATGAGGTCGGGGCTGGGGTTGGCTCTGCCCGTCTCCACGAAACTCAGGTGGCGTTGGGAGACCTCGGTCTGCAGCGCGAGAGCGAACTGGCTGAGGCCTCGCTCTTCCCGCAGTTCGCGCAGCAGCATCCCGACCGGCTGCTGGTGCCGGTACCGGACCGCCGTTCTTCTCGCCTCAGCCCCCATGTTCACCGGCCTCCCGCTCCGCTCCAGCCGAGCGTAGCCTTTCGGACCGCTCGACTCCCGCCCGGGCAGGGGCTCGCGCTCCCGGTTCCGAACTCGACTTCGGTCGCGCCCGGCAGGCCACCGCATTTCCCTGCGTGCCAGGATGTCGGACATGTCGAATGAGCGCTTCGAAGTGAGCAGAGAGATCGCCGCGGCCCCGGAGAAGGTGTTCGCGGTGCTGAGCGACCCCGCCGGGCACGTTCTCATCGACAGCTCCGGAATGCTGCAGTCGGCGGAGGGCGAACCGGTGCGCAAGGCCGGTGACACGTTCGTCGTGCACATGGACCGCGAGTCGCTCAACGACTTCCCGCTCGGCAAGTACGACGTCACGGTGATCATCACCGAGTTCGAGCAGGACGCGCACATCCAGTGGACGATCCACGGCGCGATCAAGCCGCCGCTGCGCCACCTCTACGGCTACCGGCTGGCGCCGAGCGAGACCGGCACCCTGGTGACGTCCTACTACGACTGGAGCCAGATCGACGACGCCTACCGCGGCACGGGCATCTTCCCCGTGATCCCCGAGGCCGGCCTCCGCGCCACCCTCGGCATCCTCGCCCGCAGCCTCGAAGAGCCGCCGCCGGGCACCCGGCCCGTCTCCGTCCTCGGCCTCTGACCACGCGGCCCGAGGCCGAAGAGCACGGGTCGAGCGGGATCGTCCCGTTTGGTGGACAATCTTGGTCATGCGCATGCGGTGCGGGATTCTCGGCGCGGTGACGATCTGGGACGAGCGGGGCGACGCGATCTCCGTCGGGGGGCCGCGCGTGCGGGCGTTGCTGGCGTTGCTGGCCCTCAACGCGGACAAGGCGGTGCCGGTCGAGGCGCTCATCGACGGCCTGTACGGGGACGAGCCGCCCGCGGGCGCGGGGAACGCGCTGCAGTCGCAGGTGTCGCGGCTGCGCCGGGCGCTCAAGGGCCTGGCCGAGGTCGAGGCGTCGGGAGCCGGCTACCGGCTCGCCGTCGATCCCCAGGCCGTGGACGCGCACCGGTTCCTGCGCCTGGTCGCCGAGGCGGCCGGGCGGGACGCCGCCGCGAAGGCGCGGCTCCTGGACGAGGCCCTCGGCCTGTGGCGCGGCCGTGCCCTCGCCGACGCGCCCGAACTGCGCGGACACGCGCTGCGCTTCGAGGAGGCGCGGATCACCGCCGTCGAGGACCGCGCCGCGGCCCGCCTGGAGCTCGGAGGCCACCGCGACCTCGTCTCCCCGCTGCGCGAACTCGTCGAGGCGCATCCCCTGCGCGAACGGCCCCGGGCCCTGCTCATGCGGGCGCTGTACGGCTCGGGCCGACAGAGCGAGGCTCTCGAACTCTACGAGCGGACCCGCCGCATGCTCGCGGACGAGCTGGGCACCGACCCGTCCGCCGACCTGGCGGAGGTCCACCTGGCGATCCTCCGCGGCGAACCGGAGCCCGTGGCCGGACCGATGGCGACGGACGACCCGCGCGCCTCACTCGGCGCGGTTCCCGGACCGGAAACGGCGATCGGTACGGGAACGGCTCCTGGGACGGGAACCGCGGCCGGACCGGGGGCGGCGGAGGCGTCCGGCCGGGCACGGGTGCCCGCGCAGTTCACCAGCTTCGTCGGCAGGGACGACGACCTGGCGCGGATCGCGGTCCTGCTCGGCGAGGGCCGCCTGGTGACCCTGACGGGTCCGGGCGGCACGGGCAAGACGCGGCTCGCGATCGAGGCGGGGGGCAGGGCCGGGGCGACGTTCGTGGACTTCGCGGCCGTCTCCGCCGGTGAGGGCGAGACCGTCCTGGCCCGGGCGGTGATGGGCGCTCTCGGGCTGCGGGAGGCGGGCGTCCTGCCGTCCGGGGAGCGGCTCGGACCCGCCGCGCTCCTGGAAACCGCGCTCGGTGACCGGCCCGTGCTGCTCATCTTCGACAACTGCGAGCATGTCATCGGCGCGGCGGCCACGCTGGCGCGGCGTCTTCTGGGCGCCTGCCCCGGGCTGCGCGTCCTCGCCACCAGCCGGGAGGCCCTCGGGATCACCGGCGAGACGATCTGGCCGGTGCGCCAGCTGCCCGTGCCCAGCGTCCGCGCGACGTTGGCGGAGGCCGTCTCGGCCCCGGCCGTCCGGCTGTTCATCGACCGGGGGTCCGCCGCGAATCCCGCCTTCGCGGTCACCGCGGCCAACCTGGAGGACGTCGTCCGCATCTGCGAGGCGCTCGACGGCCAGCCGCTGGCCATCGAGCTCGCCGCCGCACGGCTGCGGGCGCTGTCCGTGACGGAGATCGCGGACCGCCTGGACGACAGGTTCCGGCTCCTGTCGCGCGGCGACCGCACGCAGAATCCCCGGCACCAGACGCTCCGCGCGGTCGTCGAGTGGAGCTGGGACCTGCTCGGCCCGGACGAGCAGCGGCTGGCCCGCCGGCTCAGCGTCTTCACCGGCGAGTTCACCGCCGTGTCCGCCCGGGAGGTCTGCGGCGGCGACGAGGACCTGCTGCTCGACCTCGCCGACCGCTCCCTCCTGCAGCGCACGCCTTCCGGCCGCTACCGGATGCTCCAGACGATCTACGCCTACTGCGCGGAGCAGCTCGCGGCGACCGGCGAGGAGCGGGAGCTGCGGCGGGCGCACGCGGCGTACTTCCTGGAGTTCGCCCGCGAAGCCGACGGCCATCTGCGCGGAGCCGAGCAGCTGACCTGGCTGGAACGGCTCGACACCGACCAGGAGAACCTGCACGCCGCCCTCCGCTGGGCCCTCGACACCGACGTCCCTCTGGCGTTGCGGCTGATCGGCGTCCTGTCCGCCTACTGGTGGCTGCGCGGCATCCGCAGCGAAGGCTCGGAGGCCGGGCTGCGGCTGCTGGAGGCGCTCGGCGACGCGCCTCCGCCGGAGTTCGACGAGGAGTACGTGGTGGCCGTGGCGCTGGTGGCCCTGGGCAACCAGGAGGTGCCGGAGCTGCCGTCCCTGGTGGAGCGCAGCGAACGGCTCCTCGACGGCATCCGCCGGCCGCTGCGGCAGCCCTTCCTGCTCGCGATGTGGGCGCTGACCGCCGGGCCGCCGGGCGGCGCCGAGGAGGTCGACCGGCTGATGGAGCGGCGCGGGCACCAGTTCGTCGGGCATCCGTGGAACCAGGCGCTGGTCGAGATGGGCGCCGCCTACCTCCACCTGTTCGAGGGACGCCCCGAGCTCACCGAGCCGCACATGGACCGGGCGCTGGCCACCTTCCGCTCGCTCGGTGAACGCTGGGGGACGACCCAGGCGCTCGACGCCCTCGCCAGCGTCGCCCACGAGACGGGCGACCCGGCGCGCGCCCTGGACCTGCTGGAGGAGGCGCTGGTCCTCGTCCGCGAGCTGCGCTCGGCGAGCGACACCGCGGAGATCCTGTACCGCCGCGGCGACATCCTGACCGTCCTCGACCGCCGCGACGAGGCCCGCGCCTCCTACCTCGCGTCCGCGGACGAGGCGCGCCGCGCCGGCCTCCAGAACACCTTCGCCGCCGCCCAGTGCGGCCTGGGCGACGCGGCCCGGCTCGAAGGCGACGCGGCCGCGGCCGCCGCCCACTACGAACGCGCCCTGGCCGACTGCCCTCCCCGCTGGTACACCGCCGAGCTCCGCGCCCGCGCCCGGCTGGGCCTGGCCCTCCTCGCCCGCGACCGCGGCGACCGCACCGCCGCCCTCGCCCACGCCACCGCCGCCGCGGAGGCCGCACGCGCCTACCGCATGGACCACTCCCGCACCGCGGAGATCACCGCGCTCCTGTCGTCCCTGGAGGCACCGCCGGTGGACGCCCGGCCGGAGTGAGCGAGCCCCCTCTCCCACGAGGCCGTGACGCCGTGCGCCCCGCCCGCGGTACACGGGGGCGGGGCGGAGCGGAGCCGGTCAGACGGCGACCGCGCTGACCACCGGGACGGCCAGGGCCCGCCGCGTCGCGAGCAGGGACGTGGCCAGGACGACGGCCGCGGTGAGGGCGACGGTCGCGGGGTAGATGAACGGGTCGAGGTCGGGCGTCCAGGTCCCGGTGCGGGCGTAGGAGAAGGGAAGGATGGTGACCAGGGAGGCGAGGGTGCCCAAGACCACCCCGGCGACGGTGACCGCCAGCCCCTCCAGGACGGCCATCCGCTGGACCTGGCCGGGGGTGGCGCCCGCCAGGCGGTACTGGGCGAACTCGCGGGTGCGGGCCGCCGTCGAGGCCACCAGGGTGTTGATCAGCATGATGCACAGGAACAGGGAGACCATGCCGGTGACGACGTAGTTGAGGGTCTCGATGGTCCGCTGGCCCTCCTCGGGCAGCAGGCCGGCCGAGGCCTCGCCGTCGAGGTCCTGCATGTACAGGGTGCCGACGCCCATGCCGATGAACAGCACGACCGGGGTCAGCGCGGCGGCGAGCGGCGCGCTGCGGGCGCGGAGCGTCTCGCGGGCCAGCGCGCCCGCCGTGCCGAAGCCGGGCAGCGGCAGCCTCCGGACGATCACCGGCGCGAAGCAGGCCAGTCCGAGCGCGAAGAGGATGTCGGCGGTCCCGGCGTACTGCTGGGCCTCGAAGCCCGCGCCCTTGCCGAGCGTGACGGTCAGCACGGCCAGGGACGCCGCGCCGGCGAGGAACAGCAGCCCGGCCCCGACGCGCCACCCGGTCATCCGGGCCCGCGGCGCCGCGGCCTCTCCCATCGACTCGGTCACCCGCATCCGGGTGACGCGGCGCGCGGTGATGAGCGCGGCGCCCGCCGCGGACAGCAGCGTGATCCCGAAGCCCTGCCCGAGCGCGACCGCGCCGAAGGAGTGCGCGATCCCGGCCTCGACCTGGCCGCTGTCCTGCAGCAGCCCCAGCACCAGGTTCCCGCCCGCCGTCCCGAGCGGGACGGCCAGGGCCGCGCCGACGAGCGCCAGCACCAGCACCTCGGCGAGGATCATCCGGGTGAGCTGGCCGGGCACCGCCCCGGCGCTCTTGAGCAGCGCGATCTCCTTCGTCCGCTGCCGGACGCCCAGCGTGACGGTCGAGGTGACGGCGAAGACCACCAGCAGCAGGCTCCAGCCGCCGACGACGCTTCCCATGATGACCAGGGTCTCCTCGCTCGCCGCGTCGACGCCCGCGCCCAGCGCCGTGTCGGTGAGCGACCCGAACGACATGACCAGCGCCGCGCCGAAGAACAAGGCGAGGAAGGCCGCGACGAAGACGGCGGTGCGGTGCCGCAGGGAGGACAGGGCCAGCGCGAACATCTCAGGCCCCCTTGCGGACGAGCTCGTCGCCCAGGTGGGTCAGCCGCTCGGCGACGGCCTCCGCGGTCGGGTCGATCATGCGTCCGACGAGCCGCCCGTCCGCCAGGAACAGCACGGAGTCGGCGTGCGCGGCGGCGACGGGGTCGTGCGTGACCATCACGAGCGTCTGCCCGTACGTGCGCACCGCCTGCTGGAGCAGCGCCAGGACGGCCCGCGCGCTGCGGGTGTCCAGGGCTCCGGTCGGCTCGTCCGCGAAGATCACCGACGGTGAGGCGACCAGCGCCCGCGCGATCGCCACCCGCTGCTGCTGCCCGCCGGACAGCTCCTGCGGCCGGTGCGACAGCCTGTCCCCCAGCCCGACGGCCCGCAGGACCTCCGCCGCGCGCGCCTCGTCGACACGCCGGCCGGCCAGCCTCAGCGGCAGCGTCACGTTCTGCAGGACGGTCAGCGCGGGCAGCAGGTTGAAGTGCTGGAAGACGAAGCCGATGTGCTCCCTTCGGAACTTCGTCAGCTCCGTCTCGTCGCCCTTCATCTCGTGCCCGGCCACGAAGACCCGCCCTCCGGTCGGCCGCTCCAGCCCCGCCGCGCACTGCAGCAGCGTGGACTTCCCCGACCCGGACGGCCCCATGACCGCCGTGAACGTCCCCGCGGGCAGGCTCAGGGTGACCCCCGCCAGCGCCACCACCTGGTTGCCGTCGGCCCCGTGCACCTTGCGGACTTCGTCGAGCCGCAACGCCTCTGTGTTCGTCATGCCCCGACTGTGCGCCCCGCCGCTGACCGTCACCGCACCGTCCGCTGACCGTGCTCCGTCAGCGGGCGGTGCGCAGGCGTCAGGAGCCGAAGACGAGTTCCACGCGGCGGTTCTTGGCGCGGCCTTCCGGGTTGTCCTTGCCGTTGATCTCGTTGGGCGCCACGGGACGCGCCTCCCCGTAGCCGCGGGCGGTGAGGCCGGTGGCGCCGAGCCGGGCGAGCTCGTCCTTGACGGTGTTCGCGCGGCGCTGGGAGAGCTCCCGGTTGTAGGCGGGCGCGCCGAGGGAGTCGGTGAACCCCCCGATCTCGACCTCGCTCCCCTTCAGCCGTTCGGCCAGCCTGGCGAGGTGCGCCGCCGCCGCGGGCGTGAGCGTCGCCGAGTCGAACTCGAACAGGACGTCGGAGCTGATCCGGATCGTGGTGCCGGCCTCGGTCCGCTCCTCCTCTTCGAGGGGGATCACCGACTCCGCCAGGAGGATCTCCGCCACCACGGGCGCCAGGTCGAGGGGGGACGCGCCGATCGAGGGGTCCGCGCCCGGTTCGGCGGCCGCGACGGCGCCCGGCAGGGCGGCGGCCAGCAGGAAGGCGGCGGCCAGGCGCCTCATCGGCTGACCGGGACGTCGCGGAACGGCGGGTAGTCGTCGAACTGGACGTCGACGGACGCCACGTTCTCGGGCGGCGCGGCGAAGGTGTAGTTCAGCGTGTTCGGCCGGCCGATGTTGTAGTTCTCGTTCCCCGAACCCAGGCTGTTGCCCTCGGAGTCCTTGACGACCAGGTAGCGCTTGAGGTTGACCGGATCGACCAGCGAGACCACCGGAGCGTTCCCGCCGAAGTAGATGAAGGCCAGCGCCGATTCCTTCCCCTCGTAGTGCGGGGTCAGCGTCAGGGTGAGGTTCGCCAGCCTTCCCCGCGCGGTGAGGCTCACCACGGCGAGCTCGAACCTGCCCTTGGGCCCGTCGAACGCGGCCTGCGCGATCGTCTTGCCCGGATCGGCCACCGCCACGTCGCTCTGCGGGGTCTCGGCGCTCCGCGGGGCGTCGGCGGCCTCCGGCGGCGCGCCGTCTCCCCCGCCGCCCGCACTGCATCCCGCCACCAGCACCATCGCGCACACCGACATCACGAGTCTCATGCGATCTAGAGATGTCAGAAAATAGAGCAAAGTTCTAGAGAACAGGATCAAACACGCGTTTCTCTCGTCCGGGCGGGACGAGGGCGGGCGCCGTCCGCGTCCCGGACGGCGCCCGCCTTTCCTCCTCCGTCAGGCGGCGTGGCCGCCGTCGATGGAGAGCTCGGTTCCGGTGACGTACGACGCCTCCGGACCGGCCAGGTAGGCGACCATCGCGGCGACCTCGTCGGCCGTGCCGAACCGCCCGGCGACCGTCAGCTCCGCCTGCCCGGCGGCGTAGGGGCCGTCGGCGGGGTTCATGTCGGTGTCGATCGGCCCGGGGTGGACGATGTTCGCGGTGATGCCGCGGCCGCCCAGCTCACGGGCGAGCGCCTTGGTCATCCCGATCAGCGCGGACTTGCTCATCGCGTACAGCGTCCCGCCGGGACCCGGCACCCGCTGGGCCATGCAGGATCCGATCGTGATGATCCGACCGCCCGCCGTCATCACCGTGGCGGCCGCCTGCGAGGTGAGGAACACGCCGCGGACGTTCACCGCGAGCACCCTGTCGACGTCCGCGAGGGCGAGATCCTCCAGCGGCCCCAGCACGCCGACCCCCGCGTTGTTGACCAGGACGTCCAGCCGCCCGAAGGCCTCCACCGCCTGGCGCACCGTCCCGGCCGCCTCGGCGGCGTCCGCCGCGTCGGCCCGCACCGCGAGCCCCCGCACGCCGGACTCCCGGATCTTCCGGACGACCACCTCGGCGGCGTCCTTCCCCTCCCGGTAGGTCACCACCACGTCGGCGCCCTCCCGGGCGAGCCGCAACGCCGTCGCCGCCCCGATGCCCCGGCTTCCCCCGGTCACCAGTGCCACCGCGCCCTTCATGTTTCCTCCCGTGGTCGGTTTCGTTGACATTTCAAGGAAACCGCCCCCGGGCCCTCCGCACCGGCGGCATTCGGCCCTCCCGCACCGGCGGCATTCGGCCCCCGCGGTGCCGCCCGGCACCCCCGCCCGCTTATCGGGATCAACCATGTCTAAGGTGAAAAACCCCACCGAGAGGAGCGTCCATGATCGAGGAACTGCGCGCCGAACGACGCCGGGTCATCACCACCCTGGAGGGACTGTCGGACCAGGAGTTCGACCACGGCAGGACGCTCTGCGCCGGATGGTCGCCCCGCGACGTGCTCGGCCACCTGATCGGCATCGACTACTTCGCCGCCTCCTACGGCGGCCTGATCCTCGGCGACCCCCGCACGTTCGCGCGCCGGCTCGACGAGGCGAACGCCAGGCAGACCGAGCGGGTCCGCGAGATGCCCCGGACCCGGCTGATGGACTGGGCCGCCACCTGGGCCGTACGCCCCAGCCCCACCACCAGGATGGCCGCCCGCTTCCTCCTCGGCGATCTCGCCGTGCACCACCAGGACATCGTGCGCGGCCAGGGCCTGAGCCGGGAGCTGCCCGACGCCGTCTCGGCCGCGGTCCTGCGCGAGGGGCTCTTCCTGTCCTCCGCGCTGAACAGGCGGGTCTTCGCCCACCGCGTCGTGCCGACCGACGGCGGCCGCCCCGCGGGCCCCAGGAGCGCTCCGCAGGTCCGCGGCACCCGCGAGGCCCTCGGCCTGTGGCTGACCGGCCGCGACGACGTCGTCCCCGAACTCGACTTCGCCTGACCTCCGACGACAGGGACCTTTCTCACGTTTAGGAAATAAACCAATGAATCTGGCGATAAACCCTCCTTATGGGGCATAGGAAAGGACTCAGACCATGAGGACGGCCACCGGGGCGCCGACGCGTGGGCACGTGCCGTCCTTCGCCGCAGGCCGACGAGATCGTGGAGCGATGGCGAACCGAACGACAGACCGGGAGCACCCCGTCGAGAAGGCGGGGCACGGCGACCACCTGTGCCTGGTGTTCGGTGACGACGCTGAGAACCGCCGGGTGGCGGTCCGGTACATGACCGATGGGCTCGCCCTAGGCGAGCGGGTCCTGTACTTCGCCGACCAGAGCAGCCCCGAGACCGTACGGAACTGGCTGCGCGCCGCCCGGGTGGACGTCGACGCGGCCTGCGCCCGCGGACAGCTGCAGGTGGTCACCGTCCGGGAGAGCTACCTGGCCTCCGGCCGCTTCGACCCCGACACCATGATCCAGAACCTGCGCGACGCGGTGCGCGGCAGCCTCGAAGAGGGCTACACCGGCCTGCGCGTCACCGGCGAGATGGGCTGGGCGCTGCGCGACGTGCCCGGAGCCGAACTGCTGCACGAGTACGAGAGCCGGGTCACCGAGGTGTTCACCGGCAACCCCGCCTCGGCGATCTGCCACTACGACGCCCGCCTGTTCGACACCGGCGCCCTCGCCGCCTTCGACCACTGCCACCCCGGGAAGGTGGAGCTCGCCCCGCTGCACGGACACGGCGCCCTGCGCACCATCCCCTCCTTCCAGGACGGCCGACGCGTGCTGCGGGTGGTCGGCAGCGTCGACCTGCAGACCGCCGACCTGCTCGCCGAGGCCCTCCGGGCGGCCTGTGCGTGGCCGGGGGACGTCGAGGTGGACATGAGCGCCCTGGAGTTCATCGACCTCACCGGCCTCCGCCTCCTGGCCCGCACCGCCGACTCCCTGGGTGACGGCAGGGTCCTGCGGGTCTCCCACCTGCCCGAGATGCTGCGCAGGGTCATCCACCTGGCGGGCCTGGACGGGCCGGCGGCCCTGGTCGTCCCCGCCGCGGAGGAGGTCGGCTCCGCGTGAACCCCCTCCACGGGCTGCACGGCTCCATGGTCCACCACGCCCTCATCTACGACACCGACGAGCAGTTCCTCGCCTCGACCGTCCCGTTCTGCCGGGAGGGCCTGGCCCGGGGGGAGGCCGTCCTGGCCGTCACCACCCCGGCCAACATCTCCCTGCTGCGGGAGGCCCTCGGCGCGGACGCCGACCGGGTGGAGTTCGCCCGGACGTCCGACTGGTACCGCACCCCCGGCCGCACGCTGGCCGCCTACCACCGGTACGTCGAGGCCCGCTCCGACCGCCCCGGGATCCGCATCATCGGCGAACCGGAGTGGCTCGGCCGCGACACGCTGGAGAACGACGAGTGGACCCGTTACGAGGCCGCCGTCAACAAGGCGTTCGCCGGCAGCCGCGCCTGGATCGTGTGCCCCTACGACACCCGCGCACTGCCCGTCTCCGTGATCGCCGACGCCCGGCGCACCCACCCCTACCTGATGTACGGCGACTCGGTCCTCCCCAGCCCCCACTACACCCCGCCCGACGGCCCCGAGGGCTCCTGGGAGCGCCACCCCGTGCCCCCCGCCCCCTTCCCCCCTCCGGTCCACATGGACTTCGGCCTCGACCTCTCGGCCGTCCGCGCCTTCACCGCCGCCCACGCCATCAAGCTCGGCCTCCCTCCCGAGAGCGTCGACCGCCTCGTCTTCGCCGTCAACGAGATGGCCTCCAACGCCCTCCAGCACGGCGAAGGCACCCGCTCCTTGACCCTCTGGCGCGACGTCCACCGCGTCATCTGCGACATCACCGACACGGGCAGCGCCACCCCCGCCTGGTACACCGGCTACCTCCCCCCGGCCCCCGACCAGCCGTCCGGCCACGGCATGTGGACCGTCCGCCAGCTCTGCGACCTCGTAGAGGTCCTCCCCCTCGCCCCGGGCACCCTCATCCGCCTCCACATGGACCTCGACCCCACCCTCTGATCTCCCTGATCTCCGCGCCCCCTCCCGTGACCCGGAATAATGCGCCGTGGAATGCGGAAACCGCTCATGGATCTCGGCTGGCTTTCCCTAAAAGCCCCTTATGCCAAGGAGTGGTCACGGTTCCCCAGGACCACCTCTTTGGCCCCAAAACGGGACATAGCGTTGAAGACAGCAGAGTGAAGGAGGAACATCATGCAGGTCAGCAAGAACGCCAAATCCCTGATCGCGGCGTCTACTCTCGCCCTGGCCGCCACCGGCTTCGGAGGCGCGGCCCTGCTGCCCTCCGCCACGGCCGCGCCCGCCAAGGACTGCCGTACCTACTCCAGCGCCACGGTCTGCGGCGAGCTGTCCCTGACCCCCGCCCAGAACACCTGCGTCACCCGTTCGGTCGAGCAGGGCATGACCGAACGCCGCGCCGAGGTCGAGTGCTCCCAGCTCCCCTGACCCGCCCCGCGGCGAGACCGGCCCCGAACCCCTCATCCGGAGGGTCACGCCTCCGAAAACGCCCCAGAAGCCACGGAAACAACTTGGAACGAAGCGCAGGGTCATGCCCGGCGCGAACCTGGAGGGTCGCCGCTTGCGCGGCGGCCCTCCTGTGTTGTTCCGGGGGTGGGGCGGGTCGTCAGTAGATGGAGATGCCGTAGGAGGCGTCGGCGGGGAGTGTCTTGCCTGTGAGGAGCTTGTGCAGGGACTGCTCGGTGTAGAGGTGCTCGGTGACGGGAGCGGTGATCTTCACGGGGGTGCCGTGACCGCTGAAGGTGAGCTTGAAGTTGACGGAGTGCCCGCCCTTCGCGTCGGGGTAGGCCAAGGTCACGTCGAGCGCGCGGATGTCGCCGGCGGAGTCGATGTCGACGGTGCCGCTGCTCGACTCGCGGCCGAACCATTTCTTGACCGCCGGGGTGGTGAAGGAGTAGCGCTCGCCCTTCCAGCCCGGGCCGCCGACGGGGCCCTCCTCCTTGACCTGGTCGGCCTCGCGGATGGCGTCCAGCTCGCCCTGCGGGTCCTGGGCGAAGGACCGGGTCGAGGAGCCGAAGCCCCAGCTGACGTGGTCCATCGGCAGCTTCAGCCAGGCGTTCTCCCCGAGGGGCACCATGACGGGCTTCCAGCCCTTGGGCACCTTCGGCAGGACCTCGTCCATGCCGGAGCCCTTCGAGGCCTTCGCCTCGAGCTTCGGCATGCCCTTGGAGCTCTGCATGGACGCGGGCAGCTTCTGGTACCCGGTTTCGCCGATCATGATGATCTGGCCACCCTCCGGCGATTCGAGGCGGCCCGTGTCGTTTTCGGGGTTGAAGTCGCCCGCCAGCCGGAACGGGTCCCCGCCGGGCGAGGCCTGGGTGACCAGCTCGACGTGGTAAGGCTTGCCCTCGTTGCGCTCGACGGCCTTCAGGACCGTCGCCTGGGCGCTCTGCGGCGTCCCGACCACGGTCAGCGCGACGGCGGCACCCGCGGCGACCGCCCCCGCGGTCATCAGGCCGGCGAGGGCGCCGCGGCGGCGGACCGGGCCGCGACGGGCGGGAAGGTCCAGGCCGTCCAGCAGATCGATGCCCGGGGGCCGGTCCTCGCTGGCGGCGATGAGCAGATGCTTGAGCTCGGCCATGCCGTACTCCTCGTTCCTGTCAGGAGACACTGTCACCGCTCCACACCCCCGCGCTCCGCTCCTTCGTTGACAGCCACCAGCAGATCGTCCGGAAGCGTCGCCCGCAGCGCCGCGAGCCCCCGGTGGGCGTGCGTCTTCACCGAGCCGACCGAGATCCGCATGAGCTCGGCCGTCTGCGCCTCCGACAGGTCCTCGAAGTAGCGCAGCACGAGCGCCGTCCGCTGCCGCGGCGGAAGCGTCAGCAGCGCCCGCCGCACCACCTCGGCCACGGCCTGCCGCTCCGCGGCGTCGTCGTCCGACGCCCGGTCGGGCACCGCCGCCAGCGGAGCCTCCCGCCTCCAGCGCGCCCGCCACCAGCTCCGCTGCGTGTTCACCATGATCTTGCGCAGATAGGCGTCCGGCTCAGAGCCGGTGTCCAGCCGGTCCCACACCCGGTACAGCTTGGCCAGCGAGGTCTGCGTCAGATCCTGCGCCGCCTGCCAGTCCCCGGTGAGCAGCACCGCCGTACGCAGATGCCGGTCCCCCCGCAGCCGCACGAACTCCACGAAGTCCACACACACTCCCTCAGGCAGGTCCCCCGACCGGGAACCGGTGCCTGCAGACACGCGGCGAGCTCCGCCAAAGGTTGACACGCCCCCAAGGCCCACGTGGAAGACCGGACATGCTCGACCTGCCGCTTCTCCGTCCGAGCTCAAGTCCGTCCAGGCCGAGCGGCCGCACGACCTGCGGCACGCCCGGCTGCCGATCCGGCCGAACTCCGGGGTGGTTCCGGCCCGGATCTCCGCATGGGAGAGCGACAGCGTCCCCGTGACCTCGGTATCCGGCTATGAGCCGGCCGTCCTCTACATGACCGAGGACACCATGGGCACACCGAACCGTCAGGGCTCCTGGGGCCGAACGCCCAGCGCCTTGAGGACGGCGGAGAGCCGTCCCTCGAGCGGACCGTCGAGCTCCAGGACCGGAACATCCGCCCAGGCGTCCAACGGGTCGGCGTGGACGAGTTCGAGGAGGGCGTCGTTCATGTCCGCCCGGAGCCGGGGCATCTCGGCCCGGGGCAGCACCCGCTCCGTCTCCGCGGTGATGGGTGTGACGACCAGCAGGTCGAGGGTCGCGAACGCCGACCGGAGCGCCGCCGCACCGACCAGGTCCTCGGGATCGACACCGGTCACCGCAAGGTAGGCGAGGTAGTCCACAGGAGTGCGGTCGAAGACGATCGCGTCCTGCGGCGAGCCCAGGCCCGCCATCGAGCGGGCGAAGAGCACCCGGTAGTCCTCGGCCGACGGCGGGAACCCGAACTCATACCCTTCCTCGTCGAGCAGGTGGTACGGCTCTTCCGCCATCACGTGCCCGGCCAACCGACCGGCCAGCGCCTCGGCCAACGTCGTCTTCCCGGTCCCGTGCGTCCCGGAGATCCCCACCCTCACCGCTGGCTCCCGCCCTCTGGTCCGACAAAGGCAAAGATCATACGACCGGTGGTCCAAGCGAAACGGCCCCCGCCCTGCTTCCGCAGGTCGGGGG
>NZ_BAAAHH010000026.1:0-132852 GCF_039525175.1 Actinocorallia libanotica | reverse complement strand
CCAGGATCTCGGTCAGTTGATCGGGGCGCAGTTGGGTGAGGCCGCCGGTGGTGGGGGCGTAGAAGGTGGGGGGCATGGAGGGGCCGCCGGACGTGCGGGGGGCGCCGCCGGGGGGCGGGGCTCCGGGGCTGCCGGCGGGGCGGGGCATGGCGCGACGCGGCATGGCGGAGCGGGAGACGGTCGGCGGGGCTCCGCCCGGGGCGGAGGGGAGGGGCGCCGCGGCCATCATCGGGGCGGCGGGCGGAACGGACAGGACGGCGCTTTCCCGTTGCCAGCCGCGGGGGATCTCCACGGGCTGGGTCACCTGGTGGGGGGTGTCACCGGAAGTGACGACCCTTGAGTCGATGGCGACGAAGGCCGTGAAGCGGCAGAGGACGCCGTGCTTCAGCGAGGCGGCGACCAGGCGCTGTTCGAGTTCGTCCGACGGGTGAACGGCGTAGGAGTCCTCCAGGTCGCGGAGATGCGCCCTCGCCCAGATGGTGGTGGCGGCGGGGTGGGCGACGGCCTGTCCGCTCAGGGTCCGGCGCCACTCACCGGTCTCGGCGGACGGCGAGGGGCCGGACGTTCTGGGCGCGTCGGTTCGCGTGGCGGTGAGGGTGAGGGGGGCCGGGACGCCGCGGTAGCGGCCGGAGAGGACGACGGGGACGCCGGGGAAGAGGGAGGGCGGGCGGGAGGGGGTGAGGGTGTCGGGGAGGAGCTCCAGGCCGGGGGAGGGGCGGAGGGCGAGGCGGGTGAGGACGGGGGCGGCGATGCGGTGGTGGATGTGCTCCATCGCGGTGTCGAGGCGGTCCTCGGACTCGACGAGTTCGCAGCGTCCCTGTCCGTGGGCGGCCAGCCTGCCCAGGAAGCCGGCGTTCACCGCCTGGTCGATGCCGACGGTGTGGACGCGGATGCCGTGCAGGGCCGTGGGGGACAGGGCGGCGAGGATCTGGTCCTCGTTGCCGACCTGGCCGTCGGTGACGAGGACGACGACCCTGTCGCGGACGGGGTCGGTGAGGAGTTCGACGGCGCGGGTGAGGGGGGCCAGGATCTCGGTGCCGCCCCTGGCGCTCAGGCCCGCGAGGTGCTCGACGGCGCGGAAGCGGTGCCGGTCGCTCGCCTCCACCAGGCCCTGGGCGAGTCCTTCGGGGGATTCGACGATGTGGTCGAAGGAGAGCACGGCGAACCTGTCGTGAGCCTGGAGGCTGTCGACGATCCGGGCCGCGGCCCGCCGGGCGGCGACCATCTTCCAGCCCTCCATGCTGCCAGACCTGTCGATCGCCAGCACGACGTCCTTGGGGCGGGCGGGACCGGTCTGCTCCGGCACCAGCGTCAGCGCGAACGTTCCCTCGCCGCCTTCCTCCTCGGCGGAGTCCGGAACGAAGATCAGCGACTCCACCAGCCCCACCCCCGCGCCCTCGACGGAGCCCGCACGCTCCCCGTCCCCGGGGCCGGTGCCTTCGGTGGCGGCGGGGTGCGGGGGAGTCGTGGAGGGAGGGGAGTAGGGGAGGCGGAGGATGAAGTCGCGGTCCAGGCGTTCGCCGGGGGTCAGGCGGAGGGCGCCGTCTTCGGTGGTGAGGGTGTGGAGGCTGGAGGCGACGGAGCCGAGGGGGAGGCCCGCGGGGTCGATGGCGGCGGTGATGCTCAGGGCGACCGGGTTGGGGAAGCCGGGGAGCAGGACGGGCGGGGTGATGCGGGAGGCGTCGGGGACGGCGGTGGTGTCGGGGAGGACGCCGCTTCCCGCGGAGGGGCCGCCCAGCGGGGTGCCGGGGATGTAGCGGGGGGCGACCACGAGGGGAAAGCGGAAGGTGGCGGCGCCGTCCTCGTAGGGGAGGGGCTGGTCCAGGGTGAGCCGCACGGTCACGCGTTCCCCGGGGAGGATGTTGCCGACCCGCATGGTGAAGACGTCGGGGCGGTCCTCTTCGGCGATCGCGGCCCGCCGGCCGGAGGCGATGGCCTGGTCGTACTCCTCGCGGGCGGCCGCCCGTTCCTTCAACTCCGCGGTGATGACCCGGCCGTCGGCCTCCATGCGCAGCGCGGTGACGGCGGCGCGGTCGGGCAGCGGGAACACATAGGTCGCCTCCAGCGGCTTCTCGAACGGGTTGCGGAAACCCTGGGTCACCTCGACGCGGGCGGCCAGGCCGGTGATGGCGGCGTGGACGTCGACGGTGTCGAGCGGAAGGTTCCCCTCGGCGGTGGTGAGGGCGCCGAATCCGGTCTCGGGAACCGGGGACGGTTCCATCGGCATGATCTGCACGTTCACATTGGCCTCCCTGGCGGCGTTGTTGCGGTGGCCGGACGCGGATGCCGGCGACCGGTGCTCCGGTGGGGACACGCCACCGCCGGAGCCGGGGCTACAGGTGGTGTTCGTCCTCCCTTCCGACGGCCGCCGCCCCCGCTGGCAGCCGTCGTTCGGCGAGCGCCTCCAGCAGCGGCTCCGCCGCCGCCCGCAGCGCCGCGAGATCCTCCTCGTCCAGCGTCGCGGTCTCCAGCAGCAGCGTCACGCCCGGCGCGAGCCGGATCCCCTGCATCGCCACACTTCGGACACGGCTCGCCTCGGCCCTTCCGGAGACCTTCACCTCCGTCGCCCACTGGACGTCTGGTACGCCCGTTCCGGTGGTCTCGGCCGCGGCCCCGCCCGCATGGACGGTGCCCTCCGCCTCACCGGCGTCGGTGGTGTCGTCCGTGCGGGCGGCGCCGGGAGATGTGCCCGCACGGACCGCGGCGGGCCCCTCGGGACGGCCTCCGGACGTGGAGGTCTCCGGTGGGACGGAGGCAGCAGAGGCGTCGCCGGGCGCGGCGGCCCAGAAGCGGCGGCGGGCGGCCGCCGCCGGAGCGGAGGGGGCGCGGAGGCCCGGCAGGGGGCCGGTGATGGCGAGGAGCGCTTCGGAAGGGGCTCCGGTGAGTTCGGCCTGGATCTCGGCGAGGGTGCGGCCCGCGGCCTGGCGGCGCTTGACCGCGACCAGCTGGAGCAGGTGCCGGTCGGTGTAGCGGGCGGTACGGCCCTGCCGGATCGGAGGATCGAGCAGGCCGAGCGTGGCGTACCAGCGGATGAGGCGCTCGTTGGGGACGTCCTGGACACGGCCGCTCACCGCGAGATCGGCCAGCGCGGCGGCTGCGCGCTCGGCCAGTTCGGAGATCGTCCACGTATCCATGCTGCAATGATGACACTGTCATGATGACAGTGTCAATCGGGATGCGACCCGCGCCGCGTCCTTCGGTGCCGGGCGACTCACCGGCTCTGTGCGCCGGGTGTGTGCGGCGCGCGGAGCCGAAGGTGCGCGGAGGGCGATGCCGTCCGCAGCCGGAACGCCGCCCCGGACGCCGCCGGTGCGGCCGCAGAAGCGCTGGTGGGCGGGGGATGCCAGGAGTGTCGGGGTTTGGGGATGGCGACACCGGCGGGGCGGGCGGAAGTCCTTGAATGCGGCCGTCAGGGGCAGCACGCTGGGCGCGGGGGTGAGGCCGGTGCGGCGGAGTGAGGCGGGGACGGCGGGCGCCTCGGCGTGGGCCCGGTACCGGCGGCTCTCGTCGCGGACCGAGAGATTCGTGGTCTCGGTGGTGCTCGGCATGGCCGGGGGAGTGGTGGTTGCGGGGCTGCTCGACTGGCGTCCCGCGCTGGCGGTGGGCGCCGCGCTGACGGCCGCGCACTGCCTGTCCGGCTACTTCGCGCCGGGCGTGGAGACCAACTGGCGGCGCGGAGCCCGCGCCGAGCGGCGCACGGGGCGCGACCTGGCACGGCTGGGCCGCGGCTACAACGTGCTGCACGACCGCGAGATCCCGCGGTTGCCGGCCACCAATCTCGACCACCTGGTCATCGGCCTGACCGGCGTCTACGCCGTCGTCACCCGCAGGGTGCGCCGCGGGGCCCGCGTCTGGACGGACGAGGAGCGGCTGTGGGTGGGGGAGCAGCCCGCGAAAGGGCTGGAGATGGCGACGGTGACGCTGGCCGCGGAACTGGTCGCGGAACTCCTCTCCGACGAGCTCGACAGCGACATGGACGTCGTCCCCCTCATCGCCGTCCAGGCGGGGCGGCCGGCGCCGGAGGGCTGCGAATACGACGACGTCACCCTCCTCCGGGGGCGGACGATTCCGGGATTCATCAAGTCACATCCGGTCATCTACACCACGGCACAGGTGGCGGCGATCTCCGCGGCGGCGGAACGTCTCTTTCCTCCGATGCGGTGGGAATTCTAAGAAAAGGCCGATCGGAACAGGCGCTGGAGAGCGGTCGGCGAAAGGCCATGGGCTCCCCTTCCGCAGAGGAGATATCGCTCGTCGAGGCGCTGTGTTCCCGCGACGCCGATGCCCTTGCTGCCGTTTATGACGCTTATGCCGCCGGAGGCTCGGCTCTGAAGTCAGAGCCGGGATCCTGGTCCGTGCGAGTGGCTGTGAGCTCTGCGGGAACCACGCGCCATCGAAGGTCTTCTCTTTCGCGAAGGTGCTGGAATTGTCACCCTGCGCATCTCCGTCCGCCTCGTTGAGAGCACGAATGATGACCTGTCCCACCGATCCGGAACTCCGGGCCTGTCGGCTTTTCGTCGCGACGCGTATCACCGGGTTCACCGCCGCCGGTTTTCCGGGATAGTCCCGTGGTATGTCCGGCTCGGCCGGGTTCTCCGGAATGGTGGGAGAAACATTCTCTCCAGCAGAAACATGATCGCCTGAATGGTGTGAGCGAGGCCCGAGTCCGGGTAGGCACCTCTCCGGTGAGCAATCGACTACGCACAGTGATTGCTCTGGAATGTTCGGCATATCGGACAGGAGGAAAGCGTGACGCAGCCATCCCGCAGCCTGGCAGTGCTCGTGACCGGCGCTCTCGTCGCGGTGGGGACGCCTGTACTGGCCGTTCCACCGGAGCCTTCCAGTACCCAGGATCTGGCCGAGAGCAGACAGACCGTCCGTGACAAGGAACAGCAGGCGGAAAGGGTGGCGTCCCGGCTCAGACAGGCGAAGGCCGAGCTGGTGAAGCTCGGCGAACGCGCCGAAAAAGCCCAGAAGCAGTACGACGAGGCCGCCACGGCGCTGAAGCGGACGCGCAACGCCTTCACGGAGGCCCGACAACAGGTGCGGACGGCCAAGACGAAGCATGAGGCGGCGCAGGCCGAAGCCGCACCAGCCGAATCCGTCCGTCCCGAGTCCGCTCCGCTGGAAACCTCAACGGCACAGAGCGTACAGCCCGAAGAGGCGGGACCGGAGGATGCACACGCCGAGAAACCGCAGGTAGAAGCGGCAGAAACCGAGGGAGACGAGCGCGACGGTCGGGAGGCCTCTGGGGAAGGAGACGCCTCCCGCTACCTGACGCACTCCCCCTACGCGAAGTATGCCCGCTACCTCGCACGCAGCATGACCGCCGAGAGCGCCGAGAAGGCCGAGGGCGGAGAAGCGGCCGAAGCCCCGGCGAAGCCGGAGAACGTCCAGGAGGCGGTGGAAGCCGAGGGCGTACGGGACTCCGAGAAGACGGAGGACGACCAGCAGGGCCGCACCGAGTCCACGGCGACGGACGTCCGGCAGGACACCGCTCTGGAGAAGCTGGAGACGGTTTACGCGCAGGCCCTTTCACGCCGGACCGAGGCACGCCGCGCGTACGTGGACCAGAAGACGGAGTTCGCCGAGGCCGAGCAGGCCAAGAAGGCGGCCGACAAGGCGTACGAGGAGCAGAAGGAGGAGGTCGCCCAGCTACGTGCGCGTAAGAAGCGGCTCTTCTCCGCGCTCGCGAGGACCCAGAACGGCGTCGTCTTCCTCGCGGACCGGCGAGCGGAGAACACCCAGACGGCCGTCGCGAAGCTGAAGAAGGGCAAGAAGCGCCACTTCGCGCGCGGTGCGGCCCGCGGAAGGCTGGTCGTCCAGTCCGCCCTCAAGTGGATCGGCACGCCCTACTCCTGGGGCGGCGGCAACTCCTCCGGTCCCAGTTTCGGCATCGGACGCGGCGCGAGGACGCGCGGGTTCGACTGCTCCGGGCTCGCCCTCTACGCCTGGGCGCAGGCGGGGGTGAAGCTCGACCACTACACGGGCTCGCAGTGGAACTCCGGCCCGCGCATCCCGCTCAGCATGGTCAACCCTGGCGACCTGCTCTTCTTTGCCGGGAACACCAAAAATCCCGACACGATTCATCATGTCGGGATCTTCGTCGGCCGCGGCCAGATGGTGGAGGCGCCCTACACGGGGGCGCGGGTCCGGGTGACCTCCATGTGGCGCAAGAGCCTCATCGGAGCGGTCCGGCCCGCCTGACGGCTCAGTGGCCGCCCTGGTCCTGGAAACGCTTGCGGGAGCGGAGGATCTCCTCCTCGGCCTCGACCCGGCCGACCCAGTTGGCGCCCTCGACGGACTTGCCGGGCTCGAGGTCCTTGTAGACCTCGAAGAAGTGCTGGATCTCCAGCCGGTCGAACTCGGCGACGTTGTGGATGTCGCGCACGTGCTCGAAGCGCGGGTCGGTGGCCGGCACGCACAGCAGCTTGTCGTCACCGCCCGCCTCGTCGGTCATCCGGAACATGCCGACGGCGCGGCACAGGATGAGGCAGCCGGGGAACGTGGGCTCCTGCAGCAGGACCAGGGCGTCCAGCGGGTCGCCGTCCTCGCCGAGGGTGTTCTCCACGAAGCCGTAGTCGGTGGGGTACTGGGTGGAGGTGAACAGCAGGCGGTCGAGACGGATGCGCCCCGTCTCGTGGTCCACTTCGTACTTGTTACGAGAGCCCTTG
The DNA here is from genome assembly GCF_039525175.1 of Actinocorallia libanotica. NCBI lineage: Bacteria > Bacillati > Actinomycetota > Actinomycetes > Streptosporangiales > Thermomonosporaceae > Actinocorallia > Actinocorallia libanotica. The sequence continues at coordinate 126,178 of NZ_BAAAHH010000026.1, read as the reverse complement.
GGGATCTCGATAGTCACGTCGAATTCCACTGTTTCCTCCGCTTGCCAGTTTCTGAAGCTGCCGCGTGTGATGCGTGGCTCATGGGGTGTTGTGTGTATACAAGGATGTCGCACTCCGGTGATAGTTCTGGACGGGGAAGAGGTAAGTCATGGCGGCCATCGACCGGCCCGTGGCCGTGGTCACTCTCTTCCTGCTCCAAGTCTTCGCCGTGGGTGCGAGCGCCGGTGTGGTGAAAGTCACACCGGAGCGTGATCTGTCGCCACGGCCGGCCACCGTGGCCCACCGGGAGATCGTAGTTCCCGGCAAGACCACGCAGGGTACCCGCGATACGCGGATCTCGGGTGCTCAGCTGGCCGAGAGGCTCGGGAAACTCGATCCCAAGGGCCGGATCATCGGCGTGGTGCTGGACGGGGAGACCCGCGAGAACCTGTTCGACGCCCGTTCCGGCCAGGCCGCGGTGCCCGCCTCGACCACCAAGATCGTGACGTCGACGGCGGCGCTCACCGCGCTCGACCCGGCGGCGCGGATCACCACGAAGGTGGTGCGCAAGGGCGGCAGGCTGGTGCTGGTCGGCGGCGGCGACCCCACCCTCTCGTCCCGGGAGCGGCCCGAAGGCCAGCCCCGGCCGGCCTCCATCGCCGAGCTGGCCAAGGAGACGGCCGACGCCCTCAAGGCCGACGGGACGACCGGCATCGCCGTCGACTACGACGCCTCCCTGTACTCAGGCTCCGTGCTGGGACCCGGCTGGAAGCCCACCTATGTCACGGAGGGAAGCGTCGCGCCCGTCTCGGCGCTGATGGTGGACAACGGGAGGGTCGCTCCCAACCCGTGCGAAGGGACGGTGGCGCCCGTCAAGGACGGCCCGAAGCACGCCGTACAGGTGTTCGTCGACTGGCTGAAGCGCTACGGAGTGAGCGCCTCGGTGGGCCGTCCGGGCTCGGGAGAAGGCGGCCAGCAGGTCGCGGACGTGCAGTCTCCGACCGTCTCGGCACTGGTCGAGCACCTCATGGACTGCAGTGACAACGACGTCACCGAGGCGCTGGCCCGGCAGGTCGCGTTGAAGAAGGGGCAGCCCGCCAGCTTCGACGGCGCCGCGCGGGCCGTACGCAACGTCCTGCAGTCGCTGGGAGCCGCCCAGGGCGTGGAGACGCTGGACGGCAGCGGTCTGTCGCCGCTCAACCGCATCACCCCGCTCGGGCTCGCCAAGATGATCTCGATGAACGCCGCGGGCGACCGGAAGGCGCTGCGGACGGTCATCACCGGCATGCCGGTCGCCGGTTTCAGCGGCACCCTGGCCGCGCGGTTCCTCGGGACGCCGGGTGCGGGCGTCGTCCGGGCGAAGACGGGCACCCTCAACCACGTCGCGACCCTCGCGGGCATCATCCAGCACAAGAACGGGCGCCTCCTCACCTTCGCCTTCATGGCCAACGGGGTGGAGGACCTGGCGGAGGCCCGCTCGACCCTCGACGCGCTCGCCACCGCCGCCGCCACCTGCGACTGCTGATCCCGTCGAGGGATATGTGCGTTTTGGTAGGGGTGTCCAGGTTGGCCGTGGGGTTTCGGGGAACGCCTCAAAGGAACGGCTCGTTAGTCCGTACAGCGGCAGGTCCGTCCGGGCGGGTCGCGGTGGAGGGAGCAGGCGTGAGCGGCATGATCGACTGGGGTACGGCCGTCCAGACGGGCGCCCGCCTCGTACGGCCCGGCCCGCAGGTCTCCGCGACCGAGGCGAGGGCCGTCGTGGCGGAGCTGCGGGAGCTGTCGGGCGTCGCGGAGGGCCATGTGCGGGAGTTCACCCGCATGGACGTGCCGCCGTCCACGCACCCGGCGACCGTGGTGGACCGCCCGGGATGGATCAAGGCGAACGTCGAGGGCTTCCGGGTGGTGCTGGAGCCGCTCGTCGAGCAGCTCTCGCAGCGCCGCTCCGCGCCGTCGGGGCCGATGGGGATCGCGGCCGACATCGTCGGGCCGCGCGTCACGGGCATGCAGATGGGTGCGATCCTCGCCTACATGGCCAGCCGCGTGCTGGGCCAGTACGAGCTGTTCCTGCCGCCGGACCCGTCCGGGAAGGCGCCCACCGGCCGGCTGACGCTGGTGGCCCCCAACATCGTCCACGTGGAGCAGGAGCTCTCCGTCGACCAGCGGGACTTCCGGCTGTGGGTGTGCCTGCACGAGGAGACGCACCGCGCCCAGTTCACCGCCGTGCCCTGGCTGCGCGCCTACGTGCAGGAGCAGATGACGCAGTTCCTGCTCGCCTCGGACCTCAGCCCGACCGAGCTGTTCGACCGGATCAAGGACGCCGCCGAAGCCGTCGCGGACGCGGTGCGCGGCGGCGAGTCGACCCTGATCGACGCGATCCAGACACCGGCGCAGCGCGAGATCCTGGAGCGCCTCACCGCGGTGATGACGCTGGTGGAGGGCCACGGCGACTTCGTCATGGACGCGGTGGGCCCGGAGGTCGTGCCGTCCGTCGCGCAGATCCGCGCCAAGTTCGGCTCGCGGCGCGGCGGCGGTTCCAAGCTCGACAAGACGATCAGGCGGCTGCTCGGCATCGACCTGAAGATGAAGCAGTACGCCGAGGGCTCGCGCTTCGTCCGCCGGGTGCACGCCGAGATCGGCATGACCGGCTTCAACAGGGTGTGGACGTCGCCCGAGACGCTGCCCACGATGGCCGAGATCGGCGACCCCTCCCTGTGGATCCGCCGGGTGGGCCTTCCCCCGGTCGGCGGAGAGATCCTCTCCCTGGAGAAGCCCAACGGAACGGAGTCCTGACCCGGGCCCGTCGCCTGCGGGCCGCCGGGTCCATGTCCCCCTGTGGATAACCGGGGGGACGGTCTCCGGGCGTGACACTCTGAAGACCTGACCGGTTCGGCGGGGTGGCCCGCCGCGAGGACGGGGGGCGGGAGTGGGGCCGGATCCGGCTGTCGCCGCGGTGCGTTCGGCGGTACGGGAGTCGCTCGGCGGACGGCCGTCGGGCGGTCTGGTGCTGGTGGCGTGCAGTGGTGGTGCCGATTCGCTCGCTCTGGCGGGGGCGTTGGCTTTCACGGCGGTACGGGCGGGGCTGCGCGCGGGGGGCGTGACGGTCGATCACGGGCTGCAGGAAGGGTCCGCGGCGCGGGCCGATGAAGTCGTGAAGGTGCTGCGGTCACTCGGTCTCGATCCCGTGGAATCCGTCGCGGTCTCGGTGGGTCGTGCGGGAGGTCCGGAAGCCGCCGCGCGTGAAGCCCGCTACACGGCGCTGAACGAGGCGGCGGAACGGCTCGGGGCGGGAGCCGTTCTGCTGGGGCACACCCTCGACGACCAGGCCGAGACGGTCCTCCTGGGGCTGGCACGCGGTTCGGGAGCGCGGTCGCTGGCGGGAATGGCTCCGTGCGCCGGACGGTATCTCAGGCCGTTCCTGGGGCTCACCCGCGCCGAGGTGAGGCGGGCGTGCCTGGCGATGGGGCTGGCGCCCTGGGACGACCCGCACAACGAGGACACGGCGTACACGCGGGTACGGGTGCGCAAGAAGGTGCTGCCACTGCTGGAGGAGGAGCTCGGCCCCGGGGTCTCCGAGGCCCTCGCACGGACCGCCGCGCAGCTGAGGGAGGACGCCGACGCGCTCGACGCATGGGCGGCACGGGCACTGGAAGAGGCACGTGATTTCGACCACGCGCTGGACGTCCGGACGCTGGAGGGGCTGCCCCGGGCGGTGCGCTCCCGGGTGCTGCGGCGGGTCGCCGTGGCGGCCGGAAGCCCCGCCGGGACGCTCGCCTCGGTGCATGTGGCGGCCGTGGACCGGCTGGTCACGGCCTGGCACGGGCAGCGCGGCGTGGACCTGCCCGGCGGGATCAGGGTGATCCGGCGGTATGGCAAGCTGCATTTCGGCACGGCCGAGGTGGCCGGGTCGGGGGAGACGCGACGGAAGGCGTAGGGGTGGAAGAGAAGGACCTGGGCAACGACCTGGCCAAGGTACTGATCACGGAGGAGCAGATCCAGGCGAAGATCCGGGAGCTGGCGGAGCAGATCGACGCCGACTACGCCGGCAAGGACCTGCTGCTGGTCGCCGTGCTCAAGGGCGCGGTGATGGTGATGGCCGACCTGTCGCGCGCCCTGCGCAGCCACGTCTCGCTCGACTTCATGGCGGTCTCGTCGTACGGCTCGGGCACCAAGTCGTCGGGCGTCGTGCGGATCCTCAAGGACCTGGACACCGACATCTCGGGCAAGCACGTGCTCATCGTCGAGGACATCGTCGACTCGGGCCTCACGCTCTCGTGGCTGATCGACAACCTCCGGACCCGGCAGCCGGCCAGCCTCGAAGTGTGTGCGATCATGCGTAAGCCGGAGGCGGTCAAGACCGAGATCGATGTGAGGTACATCGGTTTCGATATTCCGAACGAGTTCGTCGTGGGCTACGGTCTGGACTATTCGGAGAAGTACCGCAACCTTCCCTTTGTTGGGACACTTGCCCCGCACGTGTACAGCAACTGATCGCGGGGAACAACCCGGGCCAGCCGTTCGTTGGGATGACGCTGGGGAGATCGCTGGCTGCATGCTTCGCTTCGTCCGGTGTACCTTCAGTAGTTAGCTTTCCGCAGACGTTGGTCAGGAGGGACGGGCCCCGTCCGGGGTTGCCGCACATATGGACGTGAAGCGCTACTTCCGCGGACCACTGCTGTGGGTCCTTCTCTTCGGTGTGCTGGTCGCCCTCGTCATGTGGGGCGTCAATCCGGGCCAGACGTACCAGAAGGTCGACACCTCCACGGTGGTCTCCGCCATCCAGAACGGCCAGGTCAAGTCGGCGAAGATCGTCGACAAGGACCAGGTCGTCCAGATCACCACCACCGACGGCAAGCACCAGCAGGCCAGCTGGGTCGGCGGCCAGGGCATCAAGCTGCAGGAGCAGCTGCAGCAGCAGATCCAGGCCGGCAAGACCCAGTCCTACCTGGTCGACGTTCCCAAGCAGAGCGTCTTCCTGAGCCTGATGTTCAGCCTGCTGCCGATGATCATCATCATCCTCATCTTCCTGTTCATCATGAACCAGATGCAGGGCGGCGGCTCGCGGGTGATGAACTTCGGCAAGTCCAAGGCCAAGCTCATCACCAAGGACACCCCGAAGACCACCTTCTCCGACGTCGCGGGCGCCGACGAGGCGATCGAGGAGCTCAAGGAGGTCCGCGACTTCCTGCAGAACCCCGCGAAGTTCCAGGCGATCGGCGCCAAGATCCCCAAGGGCGTGCTGCTCTTCGGCCCTCCCGGCACCGGTAAGACGCTGCTGGCGCGCGCCGTCGCCGGCGAGGCCGGGGTGCCGTTCTACTCGATCTCCGGTTCCGACTTCGTCGAGATGTTCGTCGGCGTCGGCGCCTCCCGCGTGCGCGACCTGTTCGAGCAGGCCAAGGCGAACGCCCCGTCGATCATCTTCATCGACGAGATCGACGCGGTCGGCCGCCACCGCGGCGCCGGCCTGGGCGGCGGGCACGACGAGCGCGAGCAGACCCTCAACCAGCTGCTGGTGGAGATGGACGGCTTCGACGCCAAGGCCGGCGTCATCCTGATCGCCGCCACCAACCGCCCCGACATCCTGGACCCGGCGCTGCTGCGTCCCGGCCGGTTCGACCGCCAGGTGACGGTGGACCGCCCCGACCTGGAGGGCCGCAAGGGCATCCTGCGCGTCCACGGCCGCGGCAAGCCGTTCGCGCCCGACGTCGACCTCGACATCATCGCCCGGCGGACCCCCGGCTTCACCGGCGCCGACCTGGCGAACGTCATCAACGAGGCGGCGCTGCTCACCGCGCGCTTCGACCGCAAGCTCATCGACATGGACACCCTCGAAGAGGCGATCGACCGCGTCATGGCCGGCCCGGAGCGCAAGACCCGGGTGATGTCGGACGCCGAGAAGAAGATCATCGCCTACCACGAGGGCGGCCACGCCCTGGTCGCGCACGCGCTGCCCAACGCCGACCCGGTGCACAAGGTGACGATCCTGCCGCGCGGCCGGGCCCTGGGCTACACGATGACCCTGCCGATGGAGGACAAGTTCCTCACCACCCGCTCGGAGATGAACGACCAGCTCGCCATGCTGCTCGGCGGCCGCACGGCCGAGGAGCTCGTCTTCCACGAGCCCACCACCGGCGCGTCCAACGACATCGAGAAGGCCACCTCGATCGCCCGCAACATGGTCACCGAGTTCGGCATGAGCGAGCGGCTCGGCGCCCGCAAGTTCGGCAGCGGCGGCGGCGAGGTCTTCCTCGGCCGCGACATGGGCCACGAGCGCGACTACTCCGAGAACATCGCCTCGGCGATCGACGACGAGGTGCGCCGCATGATCGAGGGCGCCCACGACGTCGCCTGGGAGATCCTCACCGAGTACCGCGACGTGCTCGACCACCTGGTGCTGGAGCTGATGGAGAAGGAGACCCTCAGCAAGGACCAGGTCCTGGAGATCTTCGCGCCGATCCGCAAGCGCCCGCACCAGAAGTCCTACGTCGGCTACGGCAAGCGCCTTCCGTCCGACCGCCCGCCGGTCATGACGCCCAAGGAACTGTCGCTGACCGGCCCCGCGGACACCAAGGCAGTGGAAATGCCGTCCGGTGAAACGGACAACTAACGGCTCCGCGTAGAGTGTCCGTTATGAGCGCTGCCCCGGAGTTCGATCACGCGCGGCTTGAGAAAGCCGTACGGGAGATTCTGTACGCCATCGGTGAGGACCCCGACCGTGACGGACTCCGGGACACCCCGGCCCGGGTCGCCCGCGCCTACGCCGAGCAGTTCGCCGGCCTGGCGATGGGCCCGGAAGACGTCCTGACCACGGTCTTCGAGGCCGACCACGACGAGATGGTCCTGGTGCGGGACATCGAGCTGTACTCGACCTGCGAGCACCACCTGGTGCCCTTCCACGGCGTCGCGCACGTCGGCTACACGCCCGGCGACAACGGCCGCATCACCGGCCTGTCCAAGCTGGCCCGCCTCGTCGACGTCTACGCCCGCCGCCCCCAGGTCCAGGAGCGCCTCACCAGCCAGGTCGCCGACGCACTGATGGACCACCTCAAGCCCCGCGGCGTCATCGTCGTCATCGAGGCCGAACACCTCTGCATGACCATGCGCGGTGTCCGCAAGCCCGGCGCCAAGACCGTCACCTCCGCCGTCCGCGGCGACTTCCGCAGCCACGCCGAGACCCGCAACGAGGCCATGAGCCTCATCCTCGGCCGCCACTGACCCCGACGGCCCCTCCCACCCCCACCCCCGAAACCGCTTCGGCTCCCCCGAGGCGGTTTTCGCTTTCCACCCCGAGCCACGGAACCACCGGCCCCGTACGAGCACGCACCCATCAGCCGCTGCCGTCGCCGAGTCCTTGCCAAGAAGCCGAAGCCTTCACCAAGAAGCCGAAGCCCTCATCGAGGAGCCGACGCCCCCACTAGGGGCGGAGGCTCTTACCGAGGCGGAGGCTCTTACCGAGGCGGAGGTCCTTACCAAGGCGCGGAGGCTCTCATCGAGGAGCCCGGTTTCGTGAGATCGCCCGTCCGTGGTGGAGCGGGAGGGCTCGGTCGGGCCGGGAGGGGAGCCGGGGCCCGGCCCGACGGGAGGCGTCAGCGGGTGGCGGCTTCGATGTTCTGCTGGGAGCGGCGGACGTCGGTGGCGCCTTCTTCGAGGGCGAGGGCCATCTTGTCGAAGGCGCTCTTGGCCTCGGCCCAGGCGGTGCGGAAGCGGTCGGCGCCGGGGCCCCACCAGATCTCGGTGGAGCCGACGGTGCGGCCGTTGAGGTCCTTGATGAGGGCGTCGAGGTTCTTGGAGTGCCGGGAGAACAGGCGGGCGAGTTCTTCCATCTGGCCGATGTTGCCGCCTCTGCGGTCCGCACCCATGGGTCGTCCTCTCGCTGGGGAACCGGTCACCTGCCACGGTAGGCGGCCGAAGGGCCGCGCGCAGCGGGTTCCCGAGTTGTCGGGGATGGGAGGCGAGGAGGGTGTGACTCGGGCGGAAGTGATGGCGGAAGCGGTGGTCACGTCGCACAATGATGTGGTCACTCTGGGTGAAGGAGTGGGTCGGAGCGCGGAAAGAGCGCTGTTCGGCCGGTGACTCTTCGCCTGGGTGGCCGGCCGCTTGCATCGGCCGGGGCGGAAGGGCGTTGACGGGCTTCGGGGGCGCGGCGTGGTGGTTTCCGAGCGGGTGCGGTGGGCGGGACGGCGGGTCGAGGAACTCGCGGGGGCCGCAGGGGGCGCGGGAACGCGGATCTGGCGGTTGCTGGAGGGCGGGGTGCTGACGGGGCCGGCGGCGGTGGCCCTGTTCGGGCGGGTCGCCGAGCGGCACGGGGAGGTGGGGCGGGCGTTCCGCGCGGCGGCGGGACGGGTCGAGGCGGCGGGTCGGGAGGCGGTGCCGCCGGTGGCGGGGGTGTCCGTGACGTTTCCCGGGGCGGGGAGGGCGCCGAAGGGGGAGCCGGGGATCGGGGCGGGCAGTCCCGAGGGGCTGAACGACCTGATGATCGAGCTGGGGCGGACGGCGCGGCTCTGGCAGGACGCCGGACGGGGGCTGCGGCTGGTCCTGGACGGGATCGGGGCGGGGGGCGGGCCTGGCACCCGGGTCGAGCGGCTCGGCGCGGACCTGCTGGGGGAGATCCCGGACCTCCGGCGCCGGCGTGACCTCCTCGCCAGGGAAGGGGGCGGGATAACGCGGATCGCCTGGCTCCCGGTGGCGCTCGCGATGATGCGGGAGGTGAAGGCCGCCGACCGGGCGCTGTACGGGCGGCTCGTCCGGGCGGGCGTGGACCCGGCGGACCTGCCGCGGTGCGGGGCGGACGAGGTGCGGCGGTGGTGGGACCACCTCACCCGGGAGCAGCGGCGCCTGTACGTGCGGGCGTTCCCGTCGCTGATCGGCTGGGCGGACGGAGTGCCCGCCGCCGCCCGGGACAGGGCGAACCGGGCAGTCCTCGACCTCCGTCTCCAACGGCTCCGGGAGCGGCCTCCCGGAACGCTGACGGCCTTCGAGACCCGCGACCTGGGACGGCTTGAGCGCCTGACCGACAAACTCGCCTCGGTGGAACGGGACACCGGCCAGAAGGCCTACCTCCTCGGCCTCTCCTCCACCCTCGCCGGCCCCTGGGACGGACACGGCGAAAAGTCCTTCCTCCCCGACGGAACACCCCGCCTCGTCACCGACCCCACCCCCGGCCCCGACGGCCGCGTCATCATCGCCATCGGCGACCCCGACAAGACCCGCCACACCGGAATCTACGTCCCCGGCACCACGGCCCAACTCGACAACATCGACGGCGACCTGGACAGGGCCGTCAATCTCTGGACGAGAGGCCAGAAATACGCACCAGATTCGGTCTCGACCGTCATGTGGTTGGGTTACGACGCGCCAGACGGAATCATCGCTGATGCTCCCAGGAACATCTATGCAGAAAGTGGTGCACCCAAGCTGAGGGGTTTTGCCGAAGGTCTTCGTGCCGCTCGGGAAGGAAAGGTCGCACACCTCACAGTGATCGGCCACAGTTATGGTTCGGTGGTCGTGGGAGAGGCGGCGAGAGGAGGAGGACTTCCGGTGGACGACATAGTCGTGGCGGGAAGCCCCGGTATGCATGTCGGCCAGGCGGAGGAGCTCGGTATCGGAAAAGAGCATGTCTGGGCGCAGGCGGCGGAAGGGGATCCCGTTCCCGCCATGGGCCGCCTCGGGCACGGGCGGTCCGCCCGCGAATACCCGGTCCCCACGCTCCCTTTGGTGCCTTCCGACGGAGGGTTCGGCGGCCGCGTCCTCGCCACGGACACGAACGGACACAGCGATTACTGGAATGCCGGGAGCCAAAGCCTCGACAACCAGGTGAAAGTGGTGACCGGAACCTACGGGAATTCTGATCCGCTGGATGACCCGACACTCAGGAACGAGAATCTATGGGTGCGCTGACCTTGATGCGGAGTGTGCGGTTCGGTGTCTTGCCGGTTCTTGTTTTCGCTATGCTCGCCGGCTGTTCTCGGGATAAGGAATTCACCGCTTTGCCTGATGGTGCGGACATGCCGGTTGCCCACCCTGGGGAAACGGCTGAGAAAGTAGCGCGGTACGCCAAGGAGATCGGCAAGGTCATAGGCCCTAGAGGAAGGCTTGACCGAACGGTCGTCCTGCCCGTTCCATGCGGGGGCGAAGGCTCGCGGCGAAGTGTTCCGGGAAGGAACACCGAACTGGACTCGTGGTGGGTGAGCTACAGCCCCTACGCGGAGAGCATCGACACGTTTGTAGAACTTGATTCCGCTGATGCCATCCGGCCCATGCTGGCGCGTCTTCGTGATGGCCTGCGGGAAGCGGGATGGCAGATCGTCGAGTACGCCGAGGACGGCGGTGTCCTGAAGGCGGCCGCGCCCGAAGCCGGTTACGGGGCCACCTTCGAGGGCCTCGCTCCCACGAGCGAGCGGAGTCCGCGGATCGGGGTGAATGTGTCTTCGCCGTGTCTGCGGCATCCGGGGGCGGGGTGAGTTCGGCGGGGCGCGGGGTTGTCGGGGGGAGGCCTTAGGCTGGGGGCATGAGCGTTTCCGGGCTGCCTGATCACGAGCGGTGCCTGGTCATGGGCGTGGTGAACATCACGCCGGACTCCTTCAGCGACGGAGGGGACTGGTTCGACCAGGAGCGGGCCGTCAAGCACGGGCTGGAGCTGGTGCGGGACGGGGCCGACCTGATCGACGTGGGGGGCGAGTCGACGCGGCCGGGGGCGCAGCGGGTGTCGCTGGCCGAGGAGCTGCGGCGGGTCGTGCCGGTGATCGAGGCGCTGGCCCGCGAGGGGGTGCCGGTCAGCGTCGACACGATGCGGGCCGAGGTGGCCGAGGCGGCGGTGCGGGCGGGCGCGCGGCTGGTGAACGACGTCAGCGGCGGACTGGCCGATCCGGACATGGCGCAGGTCGTGGCGCGCGCGCGGGTGCCGTACGTGGTGATGCACTGGCGCGGGCACAGCCACGACATGCAGAGCCGCGCGGTGTACGACGACGTCGTCGCCGAGGTGCGGGACGAGCTGCTGCGCCGTGTCGACGCGGTGGTCGACCAGGGCGTCGACCCGTCGATGATCGTGCTGGACCCGGGGCTGGGGTTCGCCAAGCAGCAGGAGCACAACTGGGCGCTGCTCGCCCGGCTCGACGAGCTCGGCACGCGCTTCCCGATCCTGGTGGGCGCCTCGCGCAAACGCTTCCTCGGCAGGCTGCTGGCCGAGCCGGACGGCACGCCCCGCCCGTTCGCCGAGTGCGACGACGCCACGCTCGCGGTCAGCACGCTGGCCGCCGCGGCGGGCGCCTGGTGCGTGCGCGTCCACAACGTCCGCCCGAACGCCGACGCGGTGCGGGTGGCCGCGGCCATAGGCTCAGCGCGTGGATGACGCCGCAGCGGTAGAGGCCGCGAATGCCAAGTTCTACACCGCCTTCGAGACGGGCGACCTGGACCTCATGCACGAGGTCTGGGCCGACGGCGACTACGCCGAGGGCGTGACCTGCGTCCATCCGGGCTGGATGATGCTGCGCGGCCGCGGCGAGGTGCTGCGCTCCTGGGCGCTGATCATGGCCAACACCGCCTACATCCAGTTCGTGCTCACCGAGGTGCACACCGAGGTCAGGGGCGACTACGCGGTCCTCACCTGCGAGGAGAACATCCTCACGGCCGACAAGGACGAGGAGGGTTTCCTCGCCGGGGGAAGCGTCGTGACGACGAAGGTGTTCGTACGTGATGAAGGTCAGTGGAAGCTGTGGGTCCACCACGGTTCCCCGGTGCTGAACGGGACGCAGGATGACGGATCGGATTGAGCTGCGCGGGCTGCGGGCCCGCGGTTTCCACGGTGTGCTGCCGGCCGAGCGGGAGCTCGGCCAAGAGTTCGTGGTCGACGCCGTCCTGGGCCTGGACCTGCGGCCGGCCGCGGCGAAGGACGACGTCGCGCTGACCGTGCACTACGGGGAGCTGGCCGACCGCCTGGTCGAGGTGGTGACCGGTGAGCCGGTCGACCTGATCGAGACGCTCGCCGAGCGGCTGGCCGAGGTGTGCCTGGCCGACCCGCGGGTGGAGACAGCCGAGGTGACCGTGCACAAGCCGGCCGCCCCCATCGCGCATCCGTTCACCGACGTCGCCGTCACGATCTTCAGGAGCCGCGTATGACAGACCGGACCTTGACCGGCGGGCACATGCTGATCAAACACCGGGTGGTGCTGTCGCTGGGCAGCAACCTCGGTGACCGGCTGGAGAACCTGCAGGACGCGGTCGACGCGCTGTTCGACGCGCCCGGCCTGACGTTCCTGGCGCTCTCGCCGGTGTACGAGACCGCGCCGTGGGGCGGGGTCGAGCAGGACGACTTCCTCAACGTGGTCGTCATCGCCGAGACGCTGCTGACACCCGAGACGCTGCTGGAGCGCAGCCAGTCGATCGAGGAGTCGCTGCGCCGGGAGCGGGTCGTCCGCTGGGGCCCGCGCACCCTCGACATCGACATCGTGCAGTTCGGCGAGCTCGTCTCCGACGCCCCCGAGCTGACGCTGCCGCATCCCCGGGCGCACGAGCGGGCGTTCGTGCTGGTGCCGTGGGCGCTGCTGGAGCCGGACGCGGTGCTGACGGGGCACGGGCGGGTCGCCGACCTGGCGGCCGCGGCGGGGGAGCAGGGGGTCACCCGCCGCGACGACCTGAACCTCCAGCCGCCGGCGTGAGGGCGACGCGTCCGTCCCTGCTGCTGGCGCTGGTGTTCGCGGCGGCGCTGTCGGTGTGGGCGCTGCTCAAGGGCGTGTACTCGCAGATGGTGCCGCTGCCGTGGACGGCGGTGCCCACTCTGCTGCTGCTGGCGCTCGGCGAGATCGTCACCGGCGTCAACCTCCGCAACAAGATCCACCACAAGGCCGCCGCGGAGAACGCCCGTCCGGTCGACCCGCTGGGCGTGGCGAGGATGGCCGCGCTCGGCAAGGCCAGCGCGCACGCCGCCGCCGTCCTCACCGGCGTCTTCCTCGGCTTCGCCCTGCACGTCCTGCCGAACCTCGACCTTCCCACCCCCCGCCACGACTTCGTCGTCAGCGCCGCCACCACCGTCTCGGCCCTCGCCCTCACCGGCGCCGCCCTCTTCCTCGAATGGTGCTGCCGCATCCCCGAGGATCCCGAGGAGAAGAAGAAAGAGCGCCGCTGACGGAGGCCCCGATGTCTCCGAAGGCGCCCGCCGCGCAGGTGCACCCGGTCGGCGGGCGAGAAGAACGAAGGAACGGCCTCACCGTCGGCAACGGTGGGGCCGTTTTCCATACGTATTGAATTATTTGTCGATATCGCCGACCACGAAGAACATGGAGCCGAGGATGGCGACCATGTCGGCGACGAGCTGCCCCTTCAGCATCTCGGGGAGCACCTGGATGTTGTTGAAGCTGGCGCTGCGGAGCTTGAGCCGCCAGGGCGTCTTCTCGCCGCGGGAGACGAGGTAGTAGCCGTTGAGGCCGAGGGGGTTCTCGGTCCAGGCGTAGGTATGGCCGAAGGGGATCTTGAGGATCTTGGGGAGGCGCTGGTTGATCGGGCCGGGCGGGAGGTCGGCGAGGCGGTCCAGGCAGGCGTCGGCGAGATCGAGGGAGCCCAGGGTCTGGTCGTGGAGGCATTCGAAGCGGGCCAGGCAGTCGCCTTCGGCGCGGGTGACGACGGGGACGTCGAGCTCGCCGTACGCCAGGTAGGGCTCGTCGCGGCGCAGGTCGAAGTCGACGCCGGAGGCGCGGGCGATGGGGCCGCTGACCCCGTACTGCAGGATCTGCTCGCGGGTGAGGACGCCGACGCCGCGGGTGCGGGCGCGGAAGATCTCGTTGCCCAGAATGATGTCGGTGATGTCGGGCATCCGGGAGCGGACGAGTGCGACGGCCTGGCGGGTGCGTTCCAGCCAGCCGAACGGCAGGTCCTCCTTGAGCCCGCCGACCCGGTTGAACATGTAGTGCATCCGGCCGCCGGAGACCTCCTCCAGCACCCGCTGCAGCTCCTCGCGTTCTCGGAAGGCGTAGAACATCGGGGTGATCGCCCCCACCTCCAGCGGGTAGGAGCCGAGGAACATGAGATGGTTCAGCACCCGGTTGAGCTCGGCGAGCAGGGTGCGCGCCCAGACGGCGCGTGCCGGGACCTCCATGCCGAGCACCCGTTCGGCGGCCAGCACCACGCCGAGCTCGTTGGAGAACGCCGACAGCCAGTCGTGCCGGTTGGCCAGCACCACGATCTGCCGCAGGTCGCGCACCTCGAAGAGCTTCTCCGCGCCCCGGTGCATGTACCCGACGATCGGCTCGGCGCCCTCGATGAGCTCGCCGTCGAGGGTGAGGCGCAACCGCAGGACCCCGTGGGTGGAGGGGTGCTGCGGCCCGATGTTGAGGATCATGTCCTCGGTCGCGAGCTCCCGTGCCCCCGCCCCGATCCCGACAGTGCGTGTCTCCATGACGGCCATGGTCGCAGACTCCTCCGGCCGCCACACGGCCTCCTCACCCGCTCGGCCGGTACGGGGGTGGCTTTGATGCCAAAAAGAGGGTGTTTCCTGTTGACTGGGACGCGATGAACGAGCAGCCGCAGATTCTTCCTCCGCAGCCCTACCGCCAGCGCACCCGGGAAGAGGCGTTCGCGCCGCCGGAAGGCGCCCGCTGGTGGCGGATCTCCCCGCGCCACAAGTGGTATCGGCGGGTGGTCGCGCTGGTCGTCGCGCTGCTCGCCGGTCCGCTCGGCGCGTTCGTCGTGGCGCGGACGGGCGGGACGCCCGGCGCGGTCGTCTGGAGCGCGGCGACGGTGCTGGCCTTCGTCCTGGCCTGGCTGGTGGCCGAGCAGGCGTACCAGGCCTGGGGCTTCCTGGAGCGCGGCGACGATCTCGTGATCACCTCGGGCGTCTTCCAGCGCCGGATCGTCATCGTCCCCTACGCGCGGATGCAGTTCGTGGACGTGACGTCGGGCCCGCTGGAGCAGCTCTTCGGGCTGGCGACGGTGCGGCTGCACACCGCCGCGGCGACGACGGACGCCGCGATCCCCGGGCTGCCGATCGCGGTCGCCGACCAGCTGCGGGACAGGCTGGCGGCCAGAGGAGACGAGGGGGCCGGCCTGTGAACCCCCACCCGTACCCGCCGAGGCACCCGCACCACCGGCCGGGCTGGGCGCCGCCCGCCCGCCCGGCGATGGAGGTGCACCGGCTGCACTGGGCGACCGCTCCGCTGCGTTCGCTGAACATCGTGGTCGTCTACTTCGTGCTGATCGGGATGTGGCTGCTGCTGGACCCGGAGGACTGGTCCCGGCTGGACCCGGCACGGTTCCTGGTGTTCCTGCTGGTCACCTTCCCGGTGGCGGTGGTGGCGGGCGTGATCGGGGTGTGGGCGTGGTGGGCGGTGCGGTTCTGGATCGACGGCGACGACCTGGTGGTCGACACCGGGATGGTGCGCAGCCGGATCCGCCGCATCCCGTTGTCGCGGATGCAGGGCGTCGACGTGGTCAGCCCGCTGCTGGGCAGGCTGCTCGGGCTGGCCGAGGTGCGGCTGGAGCTGGCCGGGGGCAGCTCCGCCGAGATCACGTTGCGGTATCTGGGCAAACGTCGGGCGCGCGAGCTGCGGGCCGAGCTGGTGGCGCTGGCCGCCGGGCTGCCCGGTCACACCCCGGAGGCGCCGGAGCGGCCGTTCTGCCGGGTGGGGTTCGGCGTGCTGTTCGCCTCGCTCGCGTTGCGGATCCCGGTGCTGCTGTCCTTCGCGCTGTTCGTCGCGCTGGTCGTCTTCGGCATCGCCACCGGGGAGCTGGCGGTGCTCGCGGTGGCCGTCCCGATCCTGCTGGGCCTGTGCCGCGAGGTGATCGCGCCGCTGGTGATGTACACCCGGTTCCGCTCCTCGATCGCGCCGGACGGCATCCGGTTGCGGTTCGGCCTGCTGGAGAGCCGGCTGCAGACGGTGCCGCCGGGCCGGATCCAGGCGCTGCGGGTGGTGGAGCCGTGGATGTGGCGGTACTTCGGCTGGGCCCGGGTGGAGATGACGGTCGCCGGTTACGGTGGAGAGCGCCAGTCCCTGTCGTCCACGCTGCTGCCGGTGGGGCCGGTGGAGGCGGCTTTCGCGATGGTCTCGGAGGTCTTCCCCGGAGTCGTGGTCGAGGGCGTCGCGCTGACTCCGACGCAGTCGCGGTGGCGGAAGAACGACGCCGCGGGCATCTCCCGCGAGGTCTTCGTGTCCCGGCGGGGCAGGTTCCGCCGTACCTGGGACGTGGTCGACTTCGCCCGCGCGCAGTCCGTGCGGCTGACCTCCTCGCCGCTCCAGCGGCTGCTGGGGCTCGGCACCGTCCAGGTGGACGTGCCGCCGGGTCCGGTGCAGGTGGCGGCGGTGGACTGGGAGGTGGCGCGGGCCAGGGGCCTGGCGGACGAGACGGTGGCGCGGGCCAGGCCGGCGCGGGCCAGGTCCGGTTCGCTGGAGCACTGGGCCGGATAGGGATGAAAAGGGCCGGGGCCCCCAGAGGGGACCCCGGCCGGATGCCGCGAGGCGATCAGTGGCGGAAGCCGCGCTCGACCTCGATGCTGTCCTCGTTCTGGCTGTCCTCGCAACCCGCGGTGGTCGGGCTGACGACCGGGATCAGCTCGATCGGGACCACGTTGGTGCCGCAGATGTTGATCGAGAGCAGGTTGTTCAGCAGCCCGTTGCCGTCGACGCTGGTGGGGCTGATGACGTCCGGCCCGCCGAAGTGCGGGTGCGGGTTGGCGTAGGCGGGGCTGACGGAGCCGAGAACGGCAGCCGTGGACAGAGCGAGCGCACCGGCCGCGGCGAACTTCTTGAACGACATGTAGGGGATCCTCCCTGTACTGGTTGATGCCGGAGCACCTGCGCAGCGACCCCGGCCATACGTAGAGTAGTTATTCAGCTACTCCGGGGTAGCGCGACCCCTAGTGGCAGAGAGTTACCCGACCTCTATCAAGGCGTGACCATTCGATGACTTTAAGTAGTCAACTTGTCTGTTTGTGGTGGGAGACCAGGGGGAATGCCAGGTCAGCCGGTTTTTTGCGTGATGTGGGAGAAGGCCGGGACTCCTGGGGAGCCCCGGCCGGATACCGCTAAGCGGATCAGTGGTGGAAGCCGCGGAAGCCGCGGTCGACCTCGATGTTGTCGTCGTTCTGGCTGTCCTCGCAGCTCGCGATCGTCGGGCTGACGACCGGGATGACCTCGATCG
The DNA here is from genome assembly GCF_039525175.1 of Actinocorallia libanotica. Taxonomy (NCBI): domain Bacteria; kingdom Bacillati; phylum Actinomycetota; class Actinomycetes; order Streptosporangiales; family Thermomonosporaceae; genus Actinocorallia; species Actinocorallia libanotica. The sequence goes on along the minus strand of NZ_BAAAHH010000026.1, from coordinate 109,078 downwards.
GGATCACGTTGCTGCCGCAGATGTTCAGCGAGAGCAGGTTGTTCAGGATGCCGTTGCCGTCGACGCTGGTGGGGCTGATGACGTCGGGGCCGCCGAAGTGCGGGTGCGGCTGCGGGCCGCCGCCGGCGAGGGCGGGACCCGCGGTGGCCAGGGCACCGGCGGTGGCGAGGGCGAGCGCACCGGCTGCGGCGAGCTTCTTGAGCGTCATTAGGGGATCCTCCCTGTGTTCTGGCGGGGCCGTAGCGCCTGTGCGGCGCTCCCGGTCGTCCGGGTGGTCTTCCGGCCTTCCGCCGATGATGCGAGATGGGGCGACGGCAGCCGTTCGCTGCCGCCCGAAGAGGACGGGCTGGTCACCTGAGGGTGATCAACCCGTCCGGGTGGTGCTGGAGACCCGGGGTTCGCGCCGTTGAGGCGGCTCCACCGGTCGTCTCCGGGTGGTCGGGGCCTTGCTGCGGTCCCGACCGGAGCGGTCGGCGGACCGGGTCAGTCGACCTCGATGTGGCCGTCGTTCTGGCTGTCCTCGCAGAACGCGGTGGTCGGGCTGAGCACCGGGATGACCTCGATCGGGATCACGTTGCTGCCGCAGATGTTCAGCGAGATCAGGTTGTTGCCGATGCCGTTGCCGTCGACGCTGGTCGGGCTGATGACGTCCGGGCCGCCGAAGTGCGGGTGCGGCTGCGGGTGCTGGGCGGCGAGCGCCGGTCCCGCGACACCCATGACGCCGAGGGCCAGCGCACCGGCCGCGGCGAACTTCTTGAGCGTCATTAAGGGGATCCTCCCTGTACTGGTCGATGCCGGAGCACCTGCGCAGCGACCCCGGCCATACGTAGAGTAGTTATTCAGCTACTCACGGGTAGTGCGACCCCTGTGGGCAGAGGGTTGCTTTACCTGTGCTCAAGTGTGACGGGTGCATTACTTTAAGTAGTTATTTCATCCGTATGTACCGGTGGTTGAGTTGAATGTCGGCACCGCCGGGTTGCTGGGCATGCGACCCTGGTGCAGTGATCACCTGGCGCGCGGCGATGGAGCGGGCACTGTACGGGCCCGACGGTTTCTACCGGCGGGAACATCCTGAGGCGCACTTCCGGACGTCGGTGCACGCCTCGCCGCTGTTCGCCCGAGCCTTGGCCGGTCTGCTGGCGGAAGTTGACGCCCGGCTCGGCCGCCCGGATCGGCTCGACGTGGTGGACATGGGCGCGGGCTGCGCCTCCCTGCTCACCGGGATACGGGAGGCGGCGCCCCGGGACGTGGCGCGGCGCATGCGCACGGTCGCCGTCGAGGTGGAGCCCAGGGGCGGCGGCGAGGGCGTCGTGTGGGCGACCGAGCCGCCGGAGGGGATCACCGGTCTCGTCGTGGCCAACGAGTGGCTCGACAACGTGCCGCTGGACATCGTGGAGTACGGCCCCGGCGGGCCGCGCCTGATGCTCGTGGACACCGCGGGCAACGAGCAGCCGGGGCCCGAGCCGGCGGAGGCCGATCTGGCCTGGCTGGCCCGCTGGTGGCCGGAGCGCACGGGCAGGGCCGAGATCGGGCGCAGCCGGGACGAGGCGTGGGCGTGGCTGGTGGGGCGGATGGACGCCGGGGTGGCCGTCGCCGTCGACTACGCCCACGACGCGGCGACCCGGCGGCCCACCCTCGCCGGCTACCGGGACGGCAGGTCCGTCTGGCCCGTCCCGGACGGCTCCTGCGACGTCACCGCGCACGTCGCGCTGGACTCCTGCGCGGTGCCGGGGCTGGAGACCGTGCTCACCACCCAGCGGGAGGCCCTGCACGCCCTGGGCGTGGACGGGCGCAGGCCGCCCAGGGAGCTGGCGGTCCGCGATCCGCGCGGTTACGTGGCCGCCCTTTCGCGGGCCGGCGAGGCCGCCGAGCTCACCGATCCGGGCGGTCTGGGCGGGTTCGGCTGGCTGATGCAGGCCAAGGAGCCCGCCGGCCTGGACTTCTTCCGGACCTGAGAAGCCGCCGCCCCTCCGGCGAACGGTGGGACGGCGGTCTTCGGGACCCCTGGAGTAACTGAGCGAACGTCCGTCCCTAGGCGCCTCCTCCCTGTGAATGGGCAGGAACACCACCTTGTCCCGTGGCACCCTCGAGGAGTAATGACCGCCGGGGTGACCATAGGGTGACTCGGAGTCAGGGAGGGCGTCAGACGAGGTGCCCCCCGGGCTTGGGTAACCTTGGCTCGCACCGTCCGGTACCCCTTTCGAGGACTGGAACGTTCAATGGATCTGCCTACCCAGCGGCCCGGCAGGCTGAAGGTCGGCGTCGTCGGCGCGGGCCGCGTCGGCGCCGTGCTGGCCGCCGCGCTCGCGCGCGCCGGCCATCGCGTCGTCGCCGCCTCCGCCGTCGCCTCGCTGCTGCGCGCCCAGGAGCTGCTGCACGGGCTGCCGTTCCTGGCCCCCCAGGAGGTGGTCGCCGCCGCCGACCTCGTCCTGCTGACCGTCCCCGACGACGCCCTCGCCGACCTGGCGGCCGGCATGGTCGAGGCGGGAGTCCCCGTCCAGGGCAGGATCTTGGTCCACGCCAGCGGCCGGCACGGCACCGCGGTGCTGGCCCCGCTCGCCCGGGAGGGCGGGCTGCCGCTGGCCCTGCACCCGGTGATGACCTTCACCGGCCGCACCGACGACCTGGAGCGGCTCACGGGCGTCTCCTTCGGGGTGACCGCGCCGGGGCCGCTGCGCCCGGTGGCCGAGGCGCTGGTGGTGGAGATGGGCGCCGAGCCCGTCTGGATCGCCGAGGAGCAGCGCACGACCTACCACGCGGCACTCGCCCTGGGCGCCAACCACCTGGTCACCCTGGTCGTGGAGGCCTCGGGGCTGCTGCGCGCCGCCGGGGTCGCCGAGCCGGGCCGGATGCTGGGGCCGCTGCTGGGCGCGGCCCTGGACAACGGGCTGCGGCTGGGCGGCCAGGGGCTGACCGGCCCGGTGGCGCGGGGCGACGCGGGCACCGTCTCGGACCACCTGGCCGCGCTGAAGGCGGTCGAGCCGGACGCGGTGCCGGGCTACCTGGCGCTGGCCCGGCGCACCGCCGACCTGGCACTGGACTCCGGCCTCCTCAAGCCCGAGGACGCCGAAAGGCTGCTGGGCGTGCTGGCCGACTCCCGGTGAGCCCGCCTTCTTCCCGAGCAGGAAGGACCTCGATGATCGTTCACTCTCTCGCCGACCTGGCGCGGGCCCGCGGGGCGCTGCCGGGCACCGTCGGGTTCGTCCCCACGATGGGGGCGCTGCACGACGGGCACCGCGAGTTGATCAGGCGGGCGCGCGAGGCCGCCGACCACGTTGTGGTCAGCGTCTTCGTCAACCCGCTGCAGTTCGGCGAGCAGGCGGACCTCGAGCGCTACCCCCGGACGCTGGAGGCCGACGCGGCGATCTGCGCCGCCGAGGGCGTGGCCGTGGTGTTCGCGCCGTCCGTCGAGGACGTCTACCCCAGGCCGCTGGAGGTCTCGGTGAGCACCGGCCGGATGGGCCGGGTCGTGGAGGGCGCGGCACGGCCGGGGCACTTCGACGGGATGGCCACGGTGGTGGCCAAGCTCTTCGGAATGGTCCGCCCCGACAGCGCGTTCTTCGGGCAGAAGGACGCCCAGCAGCTCGCGGTGATCCGCCGGCTCGCCGAGGACCTCAACCTCGGCGTGGAGATCGTCGCGGTGCCGACCGTCCGGGAGCCGGACGGGCTGGCGCTCTCCAGCCGCAACCGCTTCCTGGCGGAGGCCGAGCGGCGTACCGCGCTCGCACTGTCGCGGGCCCTGTTCGCGGGCCGCGACGCCGTACCGGACGGCGTGGCGGCCGTCCTGGCGGCGGCGCAGCCCGTGCTGGACGAGGCGTCCAAGGCCGATCCCCCGCTGCGCCAGGACTACCTGGTCCTGGCCGATCCGGCTACCTTCGATCCCGTCGAACCCGGGCACCGCGGCCCGGCCGTCCTGGCCGTCGCGGCACGCGTCGGCGCCACCCGTCTGATCGACAACCTCCCCCTGGAGTTCTGAATGTTCCGGACCATGTTCAAGTCCAAGATCCACCGCGCCACCGTCACCCAGGCGGACCTGCACTACGTCGGTTCGGTCACCATCGACGCCGACCTCATGGAGGCGGCCGACCTGCTGCCCGGCGAGCAGGTGCACATCGTGGACATCACCAACGGGGCACGGCTGGAGACCTACGTCATCGAGGGCCCGCGCGGCACCGGGGTGATCGGGATCAACGGCGCCGCCGCGCACCTGGTGCACCCGGGCGACCTGGTCATCGTCATCAGCTACGCCGCGATGACCGACGCCGACGCGCGCTCCTTCCGTCCCTCGGTGGTGCACGTGGACGCCGACAACAAGATCGTCCTGCTGGGCGAGGACCCGGCCGAGCCGGTGCCGGGCACCGACACCCGCCGTCCCGACCTCGTGCACTGACCCGGGGCCTCGTGCGACCTACCCCGGGGGAATAGCCCTCCCCGGATTAGTGTCATACTGACGAAAACCCCCCGAGGAGGGCGTCATGATCGAGGAGCTCGCCGCAGGAGCGCCCGGCTGGACCGCGCGCACCGACACGGTCGTGATCGGCTCGGGCATCGCCGGGCTGGTGGCGGCCATGCGCGCGACGCGGCACGGCCGGGTGCTGCTGGTCACCAAGGCGCTGCTGGACGCCGGTTCCACCCGCTGGGCCCAGGGCGGCATCGCCGCCGCGCTCGCCCCCGAGGACAGCCCCGAGGAGCACCTGGCCGACACCCTCACCGCCGGGGCCGGCCTGTGCGACGCCGAGGCCGTGCGGACCCTGGTCACCGAGGGCCCGGACGCGGTGCGCCGGCTCATCGCCCTGGGCGCCCACTTCGACCTCGCCGCCGACGGCACGGTCTCGCTCACCCGCGAGGGGGGCCACCACCGGCGGCGCATCGCCCACGCGGGGGGAGACGCCACCGGCGCCGAGATCAGCCGGGCGCTGCTGGCCGCGCTCAAGCAGGCCGAGGGGGTCGAGGTCATCGAGCACGCCCTGGTGCTCGACCTGCTCACCGAGGGCGGGCGCGCCGCCGGGGTCACCCTGCACGTCATGGGCGAGGGCAGCCGGGACGGGGTGGGCGCGGTGCGGGCGCACTCGGTCGTGCTGGCCACCGGCGGGCTCGGCCAGGTCTTCTCGGCCACCACCAACCCGGCGGTCTCCACCGGCGACGGGGTGGCGCTGGCGCTGCGCGCCGGAGCCGAGGTCGCCGACCTGGAGTTCGTGCAGTTCCACCCCACGGTGATGTGGCTGGGGGAGGGCGCCACCGGCCAGCAGCCGCTGATCTCCGAGGCGGTGCGGGGCGAGGGCGCGCACCTGGTCGACGCCTCGGGCACCCGCTTCATGCTCGGCCGGCACGAGCTGGCCGAGCTCGCGCCCCGCGACGTCGTCGCCAAGGGCATCATGAACCGCATGCGCGAGACGGGCGAGCCGCACATGCTGCTCGACGGGCGCCACCTGGGCGCCCGCTTCTGGGAGTCGCGCTTCCCGACGATCCTGGCCAGCTGCCGCGAGCACGGCATCGACCCGGTGGTCCAGCCGGTCCCCGTCGTCCCGGCCGCCCACTACGCCAGCGGGGGCGTGCGCACCGACGGGTACGGGCGCACCTCGATCCCCGGCCTGTACGCCTGCGGGGAGGTGGCCTGCACGGGCGTCCACGGCGCGAACAGGCTGGCCTCCAACTCGCTGCTGGAAGGCCTGGTCTTCGCCGAGCGCATCGGCGAGGCGCTGGCCGGGGACCCGGTCGCGACCGGGACGCCCGCGACCGCGCGGCCGCGCCGCCGCGGCCTGCTCGACCCGTCGGTCCGCGGCGAGGTGCAGCGCGTCATGAGCGGCCACTGCGGGGTCCTGCGCTCGGCGGAGGGGCTGGCCGAGGCGCGCCGCCTGCTGGCGGAGCTGGGCGGGCGCACCTGCGACGACCCGTGCCTGGAGGCGTGGGAGGCCACCAACCTGCACACCGTGGCCACGGCCGTCGTGGCGGCGGCCGAGCGCCGCGGGGAGACCCGCGGCAGCCACTGGCGCGAGGACTTCCCCGACCGCGACGACGCCCGCTGGCTGGGGCGGCTGAACGGGCGGCTGGCCGAAGGGGGGTTCCGGCTGGAGTTCACTCCCGAGCGCTCCCACCGGACCACCGCCGCCTGAGCGGTCCCGGGTCCGCGGGCCCGATCAGGCACCACCCCCGTCAGCGCGGCCGCGCGCCGCGCCAGTGAGCAAGTGAGTGAGGAACCGATGACGCCCGAGCTGTCGCAGCGGCTGCGGGACCAGGGGCTGGACCCCCTGGCCGTGGCGAGCCTCGTCAGGACGGCGCTGGCCGAGGACGGCGAGACCGACGTCACCAGCGAGCCCATCTTCGACCCCCGGCAGGTCTCCACCGCGGACTTCACGGCCCGGGAGGAGGGCGTCGTGGCCGGGCTGGTGGTCGCCGAGACGGTCTTCGAGGTCCTCATGGACGGCGAGGCCGAGCTGGAGCGGCACTTCCGGGACGGCGACCACGTCGCCAAGGGCGACGTGCTGCTGACGGTCACCGCGCCGACGGTCAAGCTGCTGCGGGCCGAGCGGATCGCCCTCAACTTCATGACACATCTGTCGGGTATCGCCTCCCAGACGGCGCTGTGGGTGAAGGAGATCGAGGGCACGGGCGCGCGGGTGCGCGACAGCCGCAAAACGCTGCCCGGCCTGCGCGCGCTCCAGAAGTGGGCGGTGCGCTGCGGCGGCGGCGTCAACCACCGCATGTCGCTGGAGGACGCCGCGCTGGTCAAGGACAACCACGTCGCCGCGGCGGGCGGCGTCACCGCGGCGTACGAGGCGATCCGCAGTCGTTACCCCGAGCTGCACATCCAGGTCGAAGTGGACACCCTGGAGCAGCTGGAGGAGGCATTGACGGCCGGAGCCACCGACGTTCTGCTGGACAATATGTCGGACATGACGATGGCCGAGGCCGTCCGGCTCACGGCCGGGCGCGCCACGCTGGAGGCATCGGGCGGACTGGGCTTGGCCAGGGCCCGGAGAGCCGCCGCCACCGGGGTGGACTACCTTGCGGTGGGTGGCCTCACGCATTCCGCGACGGCCCTCGACATCGGCCTTGACTTCCGTACCGCAGCGGGGACCTGATGCTTCTCACGATCGACGTCGGCAACACCAACACCGTCCTGGGACTGTTCGAGGGCGACGAGGTCATCGAGCACTGGCGGATCAACACCGATCCGCGCCGGACCGCGGACGAGATAGCCGTCGTCCTGCAGGGGCTCATCCAGCAGAGCCCGCTGCTGGTCGAGACCGACATCAGCGGCATCGCGCTGTGCTCCACGGTGCCGTCGGTGCTGCACGAGATGCGGGAGATGTGCCGCCGCTACTACGGCGACGTCCCCGCGATCATCGTGGAGCCGGGCGTGAAGACCGGGGTGCCGGTGCGCATGGACAACCCCAAGGAGGTCGGGTCCGACCGGATCGTCAACTCCCTGGCCGCCATCCACCTGCACGGCGGCCCGGCGATCGTGGTGGACTTCGGCACCGCGACGACCTTCGACTGCATCTCGGCCCGCGGCGAGTACGTCGGCGGCGCCATCGCGCCGGGCATAGAGATCTCGATAGACGCCCTGTCGATGCGCGGCGCCCAGCTGCACAAGATCGAGCTGGTGCGGCCCCGGCACGTCATCGCCAAGAACACCGTCGAGGCGCTGCAGTCGGGCATCATCTTCGGCTTCGCCGGCCAGGTCGACGGGCTGGTCGACCGGATGGTCGAGGAGCTGTCGGACAACCCCGACGAGGTGAAGGTCGTGGCGACCGGCGGGCTGGCGCCGCTGGTGCTGGAGGAGGCGCGCAGCATCGACGTCTTCGAGCCCTGGCTCACCCTGCACGGCCTGCGGCTCATCTACGAGCGCAACATCGGCGGTTCCTGAGATACGCGTTCGCACCGGTTTTCCGGGGTCGATAGCCTTGACATCGTGAGCGAACATGCCTACGAGGACGCCCCGGAGCAGATGCGCGTCCGCCTGGACAAGGTGGAGCGGCTCCGGGAGAGCGGCATCGACCCCTATCCGGTGAACTTCCCGCGGACCCACGCCATCGCCGAGGTCCGCGAGAAACATCCCGACCTCGAGCCGGGCACCGAGACGGGGGAGAAGGTCTCCGTCGCGGGACGGGTCATGCTCTCGCGCGTCGGCGGCAAGCTCTGCTTCGCCACCCTCAAGGACGGCACCGCCGAGATCCAGGTCATGGTGTCCCTGGCCGGGGTCGGCGAGGAGTCCCTGGCGGCCTGGAAGCGCGACGTCGACCTCGGCGACCACGTCGGCGTCACCGGCGAGGTCATCACGTCCCGCCGCGGCGAGCTGTCGATCATGGCCGAGAGCTGGGCGATCACCTCCAAGTGCCTGCGCCCGCTGCCGGAGAAGCACGCCGGGCTCACCGACCCCGAGGCGCGGGTGCGGTACCGCTACGTCGACCTCATCGTCAACGACGAGGCGCGCCGGATGGCGCGGCTGCGCAGCGACACCGTGCGCGCCGTCCGCGACTTCTGGCACGAGGAGGGCTACCTCGAGGTCGAGACGCCGATGCTGCAGCCGATCCACGGCGGCGCGACGGCGCGTCCGTTCAAGACGCACATCAACGCCTACGACATGGAGCTCTATCTGCGCATCGCGATCGAGCTCTACCTCAAGCGGCTGGTCGTCGGCGGCATCGACAAGGTCTTCGAGATCAACCGCAACTTCCGCAACGAGGGCGCGGACTCGACGCACAACCCCGAGTTCACCATGCTCGAGGCCTACGGCACCTACCTCGACTACAACGACATGGCCGACCTCACCCAGCGCATGTACCAGAAGGCCGTGGTGGCCGCGCTGGGCACCACGGTGGTCGTGCACGAGGGGCAGGAGTACGACCTCGGCCTGAAGGAGTGGCCGCGCATCACGCTGTACGGCGCGGTGTCGGAGGCGGTGGGCGAGGAGCTGACCCCGCACACTCCCATCGAGACCGTGCGCAAGCTCGCGGACGCCCGCGAGGTGCACTGGGACCCCAAGTGGGGCCAGGGCAAGGTGGTGCAGGAGCTGTTCGAGGAGCTCGTCGAGCACACCCTGAGGCAGCCGACGTTCGTCATGGACTACCCGCTGGAGACGTCGCCGCTCACCCGCGAGCACCGCGAGGAGCCGCTGCTGACCGAGAAGTGGGACCTCATCGGGTTCGGCACCGAGCTGGGCACCGCCTACTCGGAGCTGGTCGACCCGATCGAGCAGCGCCGCAGGCTCACCGAGCAGTCGCTGCTGGCCGCCGGCGGCGACCCGGAGGCGATGCAGCTGGACGAGGACTTCCTGCGCGCCCTGGAGTACGCGATGCCGCCGACCGGCGGCATGGGGGCGGGCATCGACCGGATGATCATGGCCTTCACCGGGCGGAACATCCGCGAGACCATCCTCTTCCCGCTGGTGAAGCCGGGCTCCTGACCCGCTCCCGGGGAGGTGCCGGGCTTCCGGCCCGCTCCCGCGGAGGCCGGGCTCCCGTCTCGTTCGCCACGGGCGAGGCCGGGGGCCCGGCCCTGCGCTTTTCCGGGACGTGCCGCCGGCGCTCCTCAGGAGGCCGAGTCGCGGACGACGAGCTCGGGCGCCAGCGTGAGGTGGCGCCCCTCGGCCTCGTCCATGAGGAGCTCCGCCGCCGCCGCGCCCAGCTCGTCGCGGGGCTGGCGCACGGTCGTGAGCGGGACGACGCAGGTGGCCGCCGGGGCGATGTCGCCGTAGCCGACGACCGCGACGTCCTGCGGGATCTTCACCCCGTTGCGGGTGAGCTCGTTGACGAGTCCGACGGCCAGCAGGTCGTCGACGCAGAAAACGCCGGTGGGGAGCGTTCCAAACTCCAGAAGCCGCCGTGCCGCGCGCTGCCCCGCCTGCGCGGTGGGCTCCTGCTCGGCGATGGTGAGCACCTGCTCGGGCGCGTACCCGGCCTGGCCCAGCGACTGCAGCGCGCCGCCGCGCCGCTGGCGCACCGGCGGCGGTTCGGGCTCGGTGGTGACGAACGCGATGTCGTGCCGGCCGAGCTCGACGAGGTGGCGCGTGGCGAGCCTGCCGCCCTGCCGGTGGTCGACGCCCACCGAGGACGCGGTGGTCCCGCTCATCCTGCGGTCGAGGAGCACCGTGCGGATGTCGCGGGCGCGCAGCCGGGCGACGCGGTCGGCGTCCAGCGCGACGGGGGCGACGATGACGCCGGAGACGCCCTGCTGCTCCAGGAAGTCCAGCCGGCGCCGCTCCTTCTCGGGGTCGCCGTCGCTGGTGCACCAGATGATGTCGTAGCCGCCGGTGTCGCAGGCGCGCTCGACGCCGCGGACGAGGTCCGCGGCGCAGGGGCCGGCGAGGTCCTCGACGATCACTCCCAGTGTCCGCCCGGAGCCCTTGCGCAGAGTCCGCGCCGCCTCGTTGCGCACGAAGCCGAGCTCCTCGATGGCGGCGAGAACGCGGACACGGGTGGCTTCGGCCACGACGTCTGGCCGATTTAGGACATTCGAAACGGTCCCAACTGAAACTCCCGCGCGGCGTGCTACCTCCCGGATGCTGGCTCGCATCAGACCACTCCCCCCCGGGTCGGGATGTGTTGTCGCAGGTTAACGGCTTTCGGGCGCGCACCGCTTCTCGGGGGCGGCACGAAACGTGATTCAGGGGTCACTTTTTGCGCTCTCGGAGAGCTTGACGGTCCGCATCCGGCCGCCTAGCGTTCCGGGTCGTAGGGAGTTTGAAACGATTCATGGACCGGAGAGGGCAAGGCTGCAACCGATGACCCTTCTCTCGAGCCGACGTTACTCAGCGTTCCCCGCGAACGGCGCTCGAACGACGTATCGGCCGAGTCCGGCCACCGACGGACAGTAGTAGTACGGGACCCATTGCCCACAGCAGCGCACGCTGCGCCCCCGCGGTCAGCACCAGCGACGAGGGAGGAATGGAGTGGATCAGGGCACACTCGCGCGCCGGGCCTTCGACGAACCCCGGTTGAACGAGGATGAACTGAAGTTGCTGGCGCAGATCGCCAGCGGCGTGACCGCCGACGTGGCGGCCCGGAAGCTCGAACTCAGCGCGCGCACCCTGCGCCGCAGGCTTCGTGCCATCTGCGACCGCCTCGACGTCAACACCCCCATCGAAGCCGTCGTGTGGGCGGCTCGCAGACAACTCATCTAGCACGACCGCGGAGCGGGCGACCCGGCGATCCCGGTGCCCCCGACGAACACCGCCGCCATGGAGGGCCACGCCCCCATGGCGGCGTTCTGCGTCCTGCGGGCCTGCGGCGGCCTCAGGCGACCCGTACGCCGCCCGCGAAGGGGCGGCCGCCGATCGGGGCTATCTTCACCACGTCGCCCGTCTGGGGGGCGTGCACCATCTGCCCGTCGCCGATGTAGAGGCCGACGTGGTGCAGGTCGCTGTAGAAGAAGACGAGGTCGCCCGGCTGCAGTTCGGCGAGCCCGACGTGGGCGCCGGCGTTCCACTGGCTGCCGGTGTAGTGCGGCAGGTGGATGCCGACCTTCGCGTACGCCCACATCGTCAGCCCCGAGCAGTCGTAGCTGTCGGGCCCGTCCGCGCCCCAGACGTAGGGCTTGCCGAGCTGGGTGAGGGCCAGCCGCAGCGCCTCGGCCGCCTTGCCCGCGCCGGGCACCGGCGGGATGTCGACGATGCTCTTGGGACTCTTCCGGACGATTTTGTCGCGGATCTGGGTGTAGTCCTTCTTGAGCTTGTCCTGCCGCTCGGTCAGCTGGGTGTTGAGCCGGCGGACCTGGCCAGCGCGGTCGTCGGCGGCCTTCTCCGCGCGCTGCGCCGACTGCATGGCGGCGAGCAGCTCGGACACCTTGGTGCCGTTCTGGGAGGCGAAGAAGCTGAGCGTGGAGGTGCGGTCCAGGAAGTGCTGCGGCTGGTCGGTGGTGGCCAGGATGAGCGCCTGGTCGGTGCCGCCCAGCATGTAGCTGGTGGCGGCCAGCCCGCTCACCTCCCGCGCCACGACGTCCAGCGCCTTCTTCTGGCGCGAGGCGTTGTCGGAGGCGACCTTGGCGGCGCGCTCCGCCTGCTTCAGCTTGACCTTGAGGCCGTTGATCTGCTCGCTGACCTTCTCGAGCTCCTCGTGAATGGACTGGATCCGCTTCATCGGGTCGGGCTCGGCGTACGCGGCGCCGGGAACGGCGACGACGGCGGCGAGGGCGCCGCAGGCCAGGGCGAGCAGGCGATGGTGGGGGCGCTTCACGGAATTCCTCTCCTCGGCCGCCCACCGGGTCAGCTGTGGATGGGGGCCGGAGCAGCAGATTGCGAGCCACTGCTGATACTCAGCGCAGGAGACTAACGAAGTCTGCCGTCCGTGCCAACCGCGGCCGCTGATTCCGCAGGTCGTTCCCGGTCCGCGAAGGGGTCGCGTACGACTAGTCTCAAGCCCATTATGGAGATGGCGATCCGGCGGGCGCGCACGCCCGATGTCCGTGCCGTCCGGCGTCTCGTCGACACGTACGGCGGCCCGGGACGGCGTCTTCTGGAGAAGAGCACGGTGAACCTCTACGAGGACGTCCAGGAGTTCTGGGTGGCCGACGCGCCGGAACTCGGGGGAGTCATCGGATGCGGCGCCCTCCATGTGATGTGGGAGGACCTCGCGGAGGTCCGCACGGTCGCCATCGATCCGGAATGCCGGGGTATGGGGATCGGTCACCGGATCGTCGACCGGCTTCTGTCCACGGCGCGGGAACTGGGTGTCCGGCGGGTTTTCTGCCTTACCTTCGAGGTGGAGTTCTTCGCCCGCCACGGTTTCCGAGAGATCCAGGGCACTCCGGTGGCGCACGCCGTCTATGAAGAGCTCCTGAGATCCTATGACGACGGGATCGCGGAGTTCCTCGACCTGGATCGGGTGAAGCCCAACACACTGGGAAACACGCGGATGTTGCTCCGCTTGGAGGAATGACGACATCATGACCGAACCCCCCAACCCGTACGGTCCGCGTTCGGGCGGCGGATATGGTCCGCCTCCGCCGTCGCAAGGACCTTACGGCGCACCTCGCCCACCGCAACGGCCCGGGTATGGACCGCCTGAGCCGGGATATGGCGGAGATCCGGGATATGGCCCGCCACAGTCGGCATATCCCGATCCCGCGGAACAGCCGCAGCGGACTTACCGTTCCGCCGCGTCCAGCGGTCCGCATCCGGCGGAGAACCTTCCGCTCGCCGCATTCAAGCAACGCGCGTTCGCCCGGCTCATCGACGCCGGCCTGGTGTGGGTCGCCGGTTTCGCGCTGGTCTTCCCGATCGTTCTGGCGTCCATCGGCATCAACAAGGACGAGGAGGGCGGGTGGTCGACGCCCGTCCTGTGGACGACATTCGTCGTGGTGGCGGTGCTGCCGTTCCTCTACGAGGCGATCCAGCTCGCCTTCTGGGGCCGCACCCTGGGCAAGCGGCAGATCGGCCTGCGGGTCGTGCTGGCCGATCCGGCGGGGGACCCGCTTCCCCTGATGACGGCGTTGTGGCGGGCGGCCCTCAACAATCTCGGCTACATGCTCGGCGTCTTTCTCTTCCTGCTCCTGGGCGTGAAGGTCTGGGCCTTCTTCCTCTTCTTCATGTTCGTCGCGGCGGCCGGGGTGCTCATGGCCTACTTGTGGGCGATCTGGGATCGTCCCCTCTTCCAGGCGATCCACGACCGTTACGCGGGAACCGTCGTGGTGGACGACCACGCGGAGTGGAGCCCGTAGCGTTTCGGCGCGCTTTGCGAGAGGTTCCTCGCGGGCGCCCGCGGCAAGGCCCTTCGGAACGCCTTCCGAGGGGCCTTCGCCGTGGGGATAGGGTCTGCCGAGGTGAAGGCGCATGTCCGTAGCGTCCCAAGATCACGCAATTCTCACCTTATCTCCTCTTTATAGGGATGCTTCGTGGGGTGACGTTGCTGTTGGGTTATCAGGGGACATGTAGGTGGGAATCAGCCCGCTATGCAAGATCCACTTCAGCGTTCGATGGGCTTACTGTGAAACTCGGCGGGGATTTCGGCCGCCGGAGCCGATTACGGTGCGTTACCCGGTCGGCGCGTTACACGACCTCCGCAGAAGCCGGAGGAAAACTTCGAGCGCCTCGAATTGTCAAGTGCTGACGGCGGGTATATGTTTAGGAACCGAATGGAGTTTGCCGGGGCCTCCCGGCACTGACACTTGCGGAAAGGCCAGCCCCATGGCACGCGAAACTATTGTTCGTCTGGTCGACGATCTCGACGGCGGCGCGGCGGACGAGACCGTGTCGTTCTCGTTCGATGGTGTGGCCTATGAGATCGACCTCAGCTCGGAGAACGCCAAGAAGCTGCGTGATTCGCTGATCCCCTTCATCGAGCACTCGCGCCGTGCCGGTTCGGCCAAGCGCGGCCGGACGGGTGCCGCCAAGCGGGGGGCCTCCAACCGCGAGCGCAGCGCGGACATCCGCGCCTGGGCCAAGGGCCAGGGCATCAAGGTGAATGAGCGCGGTCGCATTCCCGCCTCGGTCGTCGAGCAGTACGACGCGGCGCACTGAGCGGATCCGCTCGCCGATGCGGCCCGCCTTCCGATCAGGAGGCGGGCCGTTCGCTTCTGGCGTATCGAAAAAATCGGTCATCTCGGGATCTCGAGCGTCTATGCGGGTAGCAGGGGGGAATGGCGGTTCCAGAGCCGTGGTCGTTCGTTCGCCTGTGGCGTATCGGGAACATCGCATGGCGAACCGGTAGTTGGATGAGGATGAACAGCCTCGGCTCTGGGAAGGTCTTCACCTGATGGCCTCCTGCGGGGCGGTGTGAGGGAGCGACGAGATGTTCGAAAGGTTCACCGACCGTGCGCGGCGGGTGGTCGTCCTGGCCCAGGAAGAGGCCAGGATGCTCAACCACAACTACATCGGCACTGAGCACATCCTGCTGGGGTTGATCCACGAGGGTGAGGGTGTCGCCGCAAAGGCCCTTGAGAGCCTGGGGATCAGTCTCGAAGCGGTGCGCCAGCAGGTCGAGGAGATCATCGGCCAGGGTCAGCAGGCGCCGTCGGGGCACATCCCCTTCACCCCGCGTGCCAAGAAGGTGCTCGAGCTGTCCCTGCGCGAGGCGCTGCAGCTGGGCCACAACTACATCGGCACCGAGCACATCCTGCTCGGGTTGATCCGCGAGGGCGAGGGAGTCGCCGCGCAGGTGCTGGTGAAGCTGGGAGCGGACCTCAACCGGGTCCGCCAGCAGGTGATCCAGCTGCTCCACGGCTACCAGGGCAAGGAGCCGGCCGCGTCCGGCGCGGCGTCGGAGTCCGCTCCCTCCACATCGCTCGTGCTCGACCAGTTCGGCCGCAACCTGACCCAGGCCGCCCGCGAGGGCAAGCTGGACCCGGTGATCGGGCGCGACAAGGAGATCGAGCGGGTCATGCAGGTGCTGTCCCGCCGCACCAAGAACAACCCGGTGCTGGTGGGCGAGCCCGGCGTCGGCAAGACCGCCGTGGTCGAGGGCCTGTCCCAGAAGATCGTCAAGGGCGAGGTGCCCGAGACGCTCAAGGACAAGCAGCTCTACACGCTGGACCTCGGCGCGCTGGTCGCCGGCTCCCGCTACCGCGGTGACTTCGAGGAGCGCCTGAAGAAGGTCCTCAAGGAGATCCGCACCCGCGGCGACATCATCCTGTTCATCGACGAGCTGCACACCCTGGTGGGCGCGGGCGCCGCGGAGGGCGCGATCGACGCCGCCAGCATCCTCAAGCCGATGCTGGCCCGCGGCGAGCTGCAGACCATCGGCGCCACCACCCTGGACGAGTACCGCAAGCACCTGGAGAAGGACGCGGCCCTGGAGCGCCGCTTCCAGCCCATCCAGGTCGCCGAGCCGTCCCTGCCGCACACCATCGAGATCCTCAAGGGCCTGCGCGACCGCTACGAGGCCCACCACCGGGTCTCGATCACCGACGGCGCGCTGGTGGCCGCGGCCCAGCTGGCCGACCGCTACATCAGCGACCGGTTCCTGCCGGACAAGGCGATCGACCTCATCGACGAGGCCGGGTCCCGGATGCGCATCCGCCGGATGACCGCGCCGCCGGACCTGCGCGAGTACGACGAGAAGATCGCCGACGTGCGCCGCGAGAAGGAGAGCGCGATCGACGCGCAGGACTTCGAGAAGGCCGCCGCGCTGCGCGACAAGGAGAAGCAGCTCCTGGCCGCCAAGTCCCAGCGCGAGAAGGAGTGGAAGGCCGGCGACATGGACGTCGTCGCCGAGGTCACCGAGGAGCTCATCGCCGAGGTCCTGGCCACGGCCACCGGCATCCCGGTCTTCAAGCTGACCGAGGAGGAGTCCGCCCGCCTGCTGCGCATGGAGGACGAGCTCCACCGCCGGGTCATCGGCCAGGAGGACGCCATCAAGGCGCTCTCCCAGTCGATCCGCCGCACCCGCGCCGGCCTGAAGGACCCCAAGCGCCCCGGCGGCTCGTTCATCTTCGCCGGCCCGTCCGGCGTCGGTAAGACCGAGCTGTCCAAGACGCTGGCGGAGTTCCTGTTCGGCGACGAGGACGCGCTGATCGCCCTCGACATGTCCGAGTTCATGGAGAAGCACACCGTCTCGCGGCTGTTCGGCTCGCCTCCCGGCTACGTCGGGTACGAGGAGGGCGGCCAGCTGACCGAGAAGGTGCGCCGCAAGCCGTTCTCGGTCGTGCTGTTCGACGAGATCGAGAAGGCGCACCCGGACATCTTCAACTCGCTGCTGCAGATCCTGGAGGACGGTCGCCTGACCGACGCCCAGGGCCGGGTCGTGGACTTCAAGAACACCGTCATCATCATGACGACCAACCTCGGCACCCGGGACATCTCCAAGGGCCTGTCCATCGGCTTCGGCCGCGCGGACGACGCCAAGGGCGACTACGAGCGGATGAAGGCCAAGGTCGGCGAGGAGCTCAAGCAGCACTTCCGCCCCGAGTTCCTCAACCGCGTCGACGACATCGTGGTCTTCCACCAGCTGACCCCGAAGGAGATCATCCAGATCGTCGACCTCATGGTCGCCAGCCTGGACGAGCGCCTGCGCGACCGCGACATGGGCATCGAGCTCAAGCAGCCCGCCAAGGACCTGCTGGCCGAGCGGGGCTACGACCCCGTGCTGGGCGCCCGGCCGCTGCGCCGGACCATCCAGCGGGAGATCGAGGACGCCCTGTCGGAGAAGATCCTGTACGGCGAGCTCCAGGCCGGCCAGATCGTCGTGGTCGACGTCGAGGGCGAGGGCGAGAACGCCAAGTTCACCTTCAAGGGCATGCCCAAGCCGTCCTCGGTGCCGGACGTGGCCGAGCTCGGCGCCTCGTCGCTGAACCTGAAGAAGGACTGACGGCCGCAGCGCCGCAGACCCGCCGGAAGGCCCGCACCCCCCAGGGGCGCGGGCCTTCCCCCTGTTCGGCCGTCCCGGACGGGCGGCCGGGGAGGGAGGGACGTTCGGCCCATGCCCGCGGGACACCGGGACCGGCAGACTCGGCCGAGGAGTTGGGGAACCCCCTTCCGCCCCAGGGCGGGAGGGGGCCGTACCGCGCTTCGGGCGGGCAGCCGGTTGCAGGGGGGCCGGGGCCGTGCCGCCGGCTCTGGTTCCGCGGGGGCGGTTCCGCCGGCGCGGGCGGGGCCGCCGTCGCGTGCCTCAGCGGGGGAGGGCGTAGCGGCCGTCCTCCAGGGGATCGACGAGGCCGTCGGCGATCAGGCCGTCCAGGGCGCGCTCCCGCTGGACGGCGTCGGACCACACGACGTCCAGGGCGGGCTTCTCCACCGGGCCGCTGGTCTCCCGCAGCACCGCCAGCAGGCGCCCGCGGCACTGCCGGTCGGTGCCCGCGTACGTCTGGCCGCGGCGGGGCGGGCCGTCGTAGGGCGGCTTGCCGTCCAGGTACCAGGCGCACTGGTCGATGACGGGGCAGTCGGCGCAGCGGGGGGAGCGGGCCGTGCAGACCAGGGCGCCCAGCTCCATGACGGCCACGGCCCAGGTGGCGGCGGTCTCCGCGTCGGCGGGCAGCAGGGTCTCGGCCAGCTTCGTCTCGGCGCGGGTGGCGGCCTTGGGCGGGTACTCCACGCCGGTGCGCAGCCGGGCCAGGACGCGGCGCACGTTGGTGTCCAGCACGGCGTGCCGCTGCCGGAAGGCGAAACTGGCGACGGCCGCGGCGGTGTAGGCGCCGACTCCGGGCAGGGCGAGCAGGGTGTCGTGGTCGTCGGGGACCCGGCCGCCGTGCCGCTCGGTGATCGCCACGGCGCAGGCGTGCAGGCGCAGGGCGCGGCGCGGGTAGCCCAGCCGGCCCCAGGCGCGCACCGCCTCCCCGGACGGCTCGGCGGCCAGGGCGGCGGGCGTGGGCCAGCGGCCCATCCACTCCCGCCACACCGGCAGGACCCGCACGACCGGGGTCTGCTGCAGCATCAGCTCGCTGACCAGGATCGACCAGGGGGTGGCGGACGCCTCCCGCCAGGGGAGGTCACGGGCGTTCTCGGCGTACCACTGCAGCACGGGCTCAGTGGGCATCTGGCTGGACATCGGCGCCAGCTTAAGGCTTGCGCGTGTCGCTCGGGGCAGGTGAAGATCGGAAAAGCATACTGTCCGTATGGATTCGGCCACGATGCGTCAAGACGACGAGGGCGACGAGGAGTTCCAGGAGGCCTACTGGCGCCGCAGGGCGATCGCGCTCGGCGTGGTCGTGCTGGTCGTCGGCGGCCTGGCCTGGGCCTGCTCGGGAGGCGGCGGGGAGAAGGCGCCGGCCGCCACGAAGACGAGCGCGGCGGCGAGCCCGACGCCCACGGTCTCCGATGGCGGAAGCGGCAGCGGCGGCCCCCTGGCGATCCCGACGGTCATGGTGACGGTGACCCAGACCGCGACGGTCGCCGCGCCGCGCCGGCCCGGCGACGCCTGCGCGCCCCGCGACGTGGTCGCCACCCTCACCCCGTCCGCGCCGGAGTTCGCCCCGGGCGTGCAGCCGACCTTCACCCTGACCGTGGTGAACACCGGGAAGATCGACTGCACCTTCGACGTCGGCTCCCGGGCCCTGGTGACGCGGATCAAGTCCGGCTCCGACCGGATCTGGAACTCGGCGCACTGCGAAGACGCCGCGGCCTCGTCCATCCAGCGCCTGCGCCGCGGCGTCCCCCACACCCGCGTGCTCTCCTGGGACCGCCGCCGCAGCGACAAGGGCTGCGACGGCCCGCGCACCAAGGCGCTCCCGGGCACCTACGTGATCCAGGCCCAGGGCAGCGGCGTCCACACGGAAAAGGGCGTGTTCGAGCTCGCCGAGGACAGGCGCTCCCGGCGCTGAGGTTTCGCGCGGGCGCTTTTGTCGGTGGGGCGCTCTAGGGTTCTGGCCATGGCCAAAGCAGTGAAGCCCGCTTACAGGTGCGGTGAGTGCGGGTGGCAGACCGCCAAGTGGGTGGGGCGGTGCGGGGAGTGCCAGGCCTGGGGCACGGTCGCGGAGGCGGGGGCGGCGGCTCCGCCGCGGGTGGTGAGCGCGGGTCCGGTGAGCTCGCCGGCCAAGCCGATCGGCGAGGTGGACGTGCGCTCGTCGCACAGCCAGCCGACCGGCATGGACGAGCTCGACCGGGTGCTCGGCGGCGGCCTGGTGCCCGGCGCGGTGCTGCTGATGGCGGGCGAGCCGGGCATCGGCAAGTCGACCCTGCTGCTGGAGGTGGCCGCCCTGGCCGCCGACCGGGGCAACGTGCTGTACGTCACGGGCGAGGAGTCCGCCGAGCAGGTCCGGCTGCGGGCCGACCGGGTCGGCGCCGTCGCCGCGCAGCTCTACCTGGCGGCCGAGACGGACCTGGGCGCGCTGCTGGGCCACGTGGAGACGGTGGAGCCCCAGCTGCTGATCGTCGACTCGATCCAGACGATCGGCTCGGCGGAGGCCGACGGGGCGCCCGGCGGGGTCACCCAGATCAGGGAGGTCACCGCCAACCTCATCCGCGTCGCCAAGGAGCGCGGCATCACCGTGGTCCTGGTCGGCCACGTGACCAAGGAGGGCGCGATCGCGGGCCCCCGGCTGCTGGAGCACCTGGTCGACGTGGTCCTGTACTTCGAGGGCGACCGGCACAGCCGGCTGCGGATGATCCGCGCGGTGAAGAACCGCTACGGGCCGACGGACGAGCTGGGCTGCTTCGACCTCTCGGAGGTCGGGATCGTGGGCCTGGCCGACCCCAGCGGGCTGTTCCTCACCCGCCGCGAGGAGCCGGTGCCGGGCACCTGCGTCACCGTCACCCTGGAGGGCAGGCGCCCCCTGGTCGCCGAGGTGCAGGCCCTGGTCGGCCCGAGCTTCCTGCCCTCGCCCCGGCGGGTCACCTCGGGCCTGGAGTCCAGCCGGGTGGCGATGGTGCTGGCGGTGCTGCAGCAGCGTGCCCGGATGAAGATGCACGAGAAGGACATCTACGTCTCGACGGTGGGCGGGGTGCGGCTGACCGAGACGTCGGTGGACCTCGCGGTGGCCCTGGCCGTCGCCGGCTCCGACACCGAGCAGCCGCTCTCGCCCACGCTCATCGCGGTCGGCGAGGTGGGCCTCGCCGGCGAGGTGCGCCCCGTCCCCGGCGCCCAGCGCCGCCTGAGCGAGGCGGCGCGTCTGGGCTTCCGCAGCGCGCTCGTCCCCCGCGGCGCCCTGGACCTGGGCAAGGGCGGCCCCCTGCGCCAGCTGGGCGCCGTCGAGTTCGAGGGCATGAAGGTCATCGAGGTCGACAACCTGGGCGAGGCCACCCGTGTGGCCTTCACCGCACCCTGAGCCCCCTCGGCTCACCCGGAACTCCCGGCTCTGCCCGGAACCCCGGCTCTGCCCGGAACCCCGGCTCTGCTCGGAGACCTCGGCTCTGTCCGGACCTCGGCTCTGCTCGGAGACCTCGGCTCTGTCCGGACCTCGGCTCTGCCCGGAGGCTCCCCGGCGGGGCTCAGATGCCCCTGGACGGCCCGGACGGGCACGACAGGACCGGATATGGGTCGACAGGCACTGAGTGTGCCCAAATCGGGCTGTAAGTCCTTTGCATGGCCTTTTCCTGCCTTCCGGGGAAAGGGCCCGGTAAGGGGTGTCTGGCCGCGGGGAGAGGGTGTTTCGGCGGCGCGGGGGGTGGACGGCCGCGGATTCGGGGGTATGGGCACGTGGGTGGGACTGACCGGAGGGAAGGATCCGGCTCCGTGGGAAAGAAGAAGGGAACCGATGGACCGGATCGGGCGTCGAATCATGGCAGGTGGCGGCCTCGATAGGCTGTCCGCGCTCTGACGCCGCCTTCGGCGGGGTCCTTCTCCGGGAGGCCTTCTTCCGGCGGGGGGCCGAGGGCGCACCTTGTTGACGACCGGCGACCTGCGGGGGTCAAGTGCCAACACAAGAAAAAATCGTCGACGAGAGGCGCCGCGCGACGCTGGCCGCGGTGGCTCCGGGGACGGCTCTTCGTGACGGCCTGGAACGCATCCTGCGCGGCCACACCGGGGGCCTCATCGTCCTGGGCCACGACCGGACCGTGGAAGAGGTGTGCTCCGGCGGGTTCACCCTGGACGTCGAGTTCTCCGCCACCCGCCTGCGCGAGCTGGCCAAGATGGACGGCGCGATCGTGCTGGACTCCTCCTGCACGCGCATCGTGCGGGCGGCGGTGCACCTGGTGCCCGATCCGACCATCGAGACCGAGGAGTCCGGCACCCGGCACCGCACCGCCGAGCGGGTGGCGCGGCAGACCGGCTATCCGGTGATCTCGGTGAGCCAGTCGATGCGGATCATCGCCCTGTACCTGGACGGCCGCTACGTGCTGGAGGACTCGGCGGCGATCCTGTCCAAGGCCAACCAGGCGCTGGCCACCCTCGAACGCTACAAGCTCCGCCTCGACGAGGTCTCCGGCACCCTGTCGGCGCTGGAGATCGAGGACCTGGTCACCGTCCGCGACGTCACCGCGGTCGTGCAGCGGCTGGAGATGGTGCGCCGGATCGCCGACGAGATCGACGGCTACGTGGTGGAGCTGGGCACCGACGGGCGGCTGCTCTCCCTGCAGCTGGAGGAGCTGGTCTCCGGGGTGGAGGAGGAGCGCGAGCTGATCGTGCGGGACTACCAGCCCAGCGAGCGCCCCACCGAGGAGGTGCTGGCCGCCCTCGACGAGCTGACCCCCAACGGCCTGCTGGAGCTGGGTGACGTCGCCCGCACCATGGACTTCAGCGGCGCCGACGCCCTGGACCTCCCGGTGAGCCCCAAGGGCTACCGCCTCCTGGCCAAGGTCCCCCGCCTGCCCAACCCGGTGGTGGAGCGCCTCGTGGAGCACTTCGGCGGCCTGCAGAAGCTGCTCGCCGCGACCATAGACGACCTCCAGGCCGTGGGCGGCGTCGGCGAGGCCCGCGCCCGCTCGGTCCGCGAGGGCCTCTCCCGCCTCGCCGAGTCCAGCATCCTGGAGCGCTACGTCTGACCGCCCCGGCGGACGCCCGGCAGACCGCGCCCCGGTGGGCCTTGCCGCCCGGCAGGCCGCGCCCGGTGGGGCCGTACCGCCCGGTGGGCCGCGCCCCGGCGGGGCCGTACGCCCGGCGGGCCGTACCGTCCGGCGGGCGCCGTTCCCCCAGGGGTGGGGCGTGCCGGAGGCCGGGGGGCCTCCGGCGGCGGGGTCAGAGGGTCTTGCGGGTGCGTTCGATGAGGTCGCCCAGGTGGTCGCTGACGATCGAGGGGCGCTCCATCATGGCCATGTGGCCGGCGGTGGGGATGACCTCCAGCCGGGCGTCGGGGCACTTGGTGGCGAGGGTGAGGCTGTGCTCGACGGGGGTCAGCGCGTCGTTCTCGGCGGCGATGATCAGGGTCTCGGCCTTGCGCAGGGCGTTGCAGGGGCTGAGCTCGGGGACGCTGGTCATCGAGTGGATGAAGCCGGTGAGGGCCTGCATGCGGGTGGCGGTCATCATCTCCTCGGCGAAGAGCACCGCCGAGGGGCTGGCGTCGGGGCCGAAGGCGACGAGGTCCTCCACCAGCAGGGCGGAGTCGCGGCCGAGGTGGCGCAGCCGCTCCAGGACGCCCGAGCCGAGCCCGGCGGCCTTGAGGCCGTGCGGCATCAGCAGGCGGTTGACCCGGGCCAGGGCGGCGGGCAGCCCGAGGGTGACCTCGCCCAGGCCGCCGGAGGAGGTGCACAGCAGCCCCGCGGCCCTGACTTTGCCACCGATGAGCTCGGGGTGCTCGTCGGCGAACTTCATGATCGTCATGCCGCCCATGGAGTGGCCGACGAGGACCACGGGGGTCTCCGGCGGGACGGTCTGCTCGATGACGGCGCGCAGGTCGTGCGCGAGCTGGTCCACGCAGTAGGAGGAGCGGTCGTCCGCCGAGCCGGAGCGGCCGTGGCCGCGCTGGTCCCAGAAGACGAGCCGGCCCAGGCCGCGCAGCGCCTTGCGCTGGAAGTGCCAGGAGTCGCCGGTGAGGGTCCAGCCGTGGCAGAAGACGACGGCCAGGTCGGTGCGGTCGTCGTTGTCGATCTCCGCGTACAGCCGGGTGCCGTCGTCGGCCAGCACCGGCACGGGGGTGCCGCGCAGGGCGCCGAACTGCTCCCCGGCGTGGGGGTCGGGGCGCAGCCGCAGCCGGCGCAGGGCGTGCCGCTGCAGGGCCATCCCGCCCGCGGCGCCCGCCGCGCCCAGTCCGAGGGCGGTCGCCGCCAGCATCACATTACGACGAGTCATGGAAGTCCTCCTGTTTCCCGGCATTGTTGTACAAACTGTCTAGCGAGTGAAGTGCCGGGCGGGTCAGTAGGACCTGTGCCACAGATTGACCGCGTAGTCGACCTCGGTCCCCGGCACCTCGGCCAGGAATCCGGCGGCCAGGTCGGCGGGGAACTCGATGTTCAGCACCGCCTCCAGCCCCGCCCGGTCGGCGAAGGCCCAGCGGATGGTCAAGGGAAGGCGGGAGAAGCCCTGGCGGGTCCAGAAGCGCTCGACCTCGGCCGGGTCGTAGGCGGGCAGCCACCGGCGGAACCAGCGGCCGAAGGTGGACCTGGTGGCGTCGTTGTCGATGATGAAGGCGGTGCCGCCGCGCCGCGTCACCCGGGCGATCTCGCGCAGCCCCGGCTCGCAGCCCGGACCGAAGAAGTACGCCCACCTCGCGTGCACGACGTCGACACTGGAGTCGGGTAGTGGCAGGGCCTGGGCGGCGGCGGTGCGGACCGTCACATGGCCCAGTCCGGCCACCCGGGAACGGGCCGCGGCGGCCAGGCCCGAGTGGGGCTCCACCCCGATCACCCGCGCCGCCTTCTCCGCGAAGAAGGGCAGGTGGTAGCCGGTGCCGCAGCCGACGTCCAGGACCGTGGCGCCGTCCCAGGGGCGCAGCTCCCGCATCGCCTCCGCCAGCACCCCGTCGGGGTCGACGGCGCGGTTCTCCAACTCGTACGTCTGGGGGGTGTTCCAGATGTTGGGACTGGGCACGGCACCGGGGGCGATCTCTACCACGGACAGAGAGTAACCAACAGTGCTGATGGTTCGTCCTTTTCCCGCCAAGTACGGGTCCCGTCGCGGCGGGGAACGCATAGGCTTTCGGCAGAACGGTCAGAGAGCGAGGAGCCTTGTCCCGCAACGACGTCGCCGAGTCGATCCGGGTGCCCGACGCCCCGATCACGCTGTCCACCGCTTCGGTGTACCCCGAGAAGGTGCCGAGCGCCTTCGAGATGGCGTCCTGGCTGGGTTATGACGGGGTGGAGGTGATGGTCACCCTGGACGCCGCCTCGCAGGACCTCAACGTGCTGCGCCGGCTGTCGGAATACCACCAGATGCCGATCAAGTCGATCCACGCGCCCTGCCTGCTGTTCACCCAGATGGTCTGGGGCCGCGATCCGTGGCACAAGCTGATGCGCTCCAAGGAGATCGCCGAGCGGCTGGGCGCGGAGGTCGTGGTGGTGCACCCGCCGTTCCGCTGGCAGCGCGAGTACGCCCGGGACTTCGAGACGGGCCTGGCGCGCATGCAGGAGGAGACCGACGTGGTCTTCGCGGTGGAGAACATGTTCCCCGCCAAGGCGCGCGGCACCGAGCTCGGCATGTACGCCCCGCACTGGGACCCCACCGGCTACGACTATCCGCACCTGACGCTGGACACCTCGCACACCGCGGTCTCGGGCAGCGACGCGCTGGAGATGGCCGACCGCTACGGCGAGCGGCTGCGCCACCTGCACCTGGCCGACGGCGTCGGCATCCCCAACAAGGACGAGCACCTGGTGCCGGGCCGCGGCTCCCAGCCGTGCGGGGAGATCCTGGAGCGGCTGGCGCTGCAGGGCTTCCGCGGCCACGTGGTGCTGGAGGTCAACACCCGCAAGGCCACCTCGCGCTCCGAGCGCATCGAGGACCTCGCCGAGGCGCTGGCCTTCGCCCGCCTGCACCTGGCGGCCAGCCGCACATGGGAGGTCTCGCGTTCGGGCGAGGTCTCCCGGCAGCGCACCAGCTGACCGTGCCCCCGGGCAGAGACGGCGCGCCCGCGCGGCCGGGCCGGCGCAAAGGCCCCTCCGGCACCCGCCCGCTGATCCTCGCCGCCGCCCGCGAGCTGTTCGCCGAGAAGGGCTTCGACGGCACCTCGCTGCGCGCGGTGGCCAGGTCGGCCGGGGTGGACCCGGCGCTGGTGCACCACTTCTTCGCCGGCAAGGAGGCGCTCTTCGTCGACCGGCCTGGAGCGGTGCATTCACACCTCCTCCATCGAACTGGCGTGCGATGATGGGCGCGTGGCATCTGCGGCAGGAGAAACGGGCAGTGCCCGCTACACCTACCGGTTGCGGTTGTCGTCGCGGGCTGAGGCGGCGTTGCTGGCTGAATGGGATCGGTGCCGGTGGGTGTGGAACCAATGCGTGAGCGTCTCTCGTGCCACCTACCAAGCCGGTGAGGCGTGTGGTCCGGCACTGCTGGACAAACAACTGACCGCCTGGCGCGCCGAGCATCCGTGGCTGGGGCAGGGCGCGTCGGTGCCACAGCAGCAGACCGTTCGAGATTTCGGTCGTTCGCGTGCCAAGGCGATCAAAGACATCAAGGCGCGTTTGCCGGTACGGCGGCGGTCCGGGATGCCACGTTTCAAGAAGAAGCATGCGGCGGCTCCGACGTTGAACTACACCCGCAACGGATTCCGTCTTCGTGAGGGGCGCCTGCTGCTGGCCGGTGGTATCAGTGTGCGGGTGGTGTGGTCACGTCCGCTTCCCGCACAGCCGTCCAGCGTCCGTATCTACCGCGATGTGCTGGGCCACTGGTATGGCTCGTTCGTCGCCCCTGCACCGTTCGAACCTCTCCCGTCGGTGGGTGGGGCGATCGGTATCGACTGGGGAGTGAAGGAGATCGCGACGACCACCAGCGACGCCCACGACCTGCCCCACTCCCAGCACGGCAAGTCGGCCGCTGCGCGTCTGGCCCGCTACCAGCGGATGATGGCCCGTCGCCGCACACCCAAGGGCAGGCTGGCCTCTCAGGGCTACCGCAATGCCTGTCGCCAAGCAGCCAGGGCGTACGCCAAGGTCGCACGGCGCAGGCAGGATGAGGCCCGTAAATGGGCCAAGAGCGTGGTGCGTGATCATGATGTGCTGGCGGTGGAGGACTTTCGGCCGAAGTTTCTGACCAGATCTACAATGGCCCGTAAGGCTGCAGACGCTGCGATCGGGTCGGCCAAGAGCACACTGATCCGGATGGCGCGTAAACACGGCAGGACCGTTCATCTGGTGGACCCTGGCCATACCACCATGGATTGCGGCACGTGCGGGGCGAGAGCCAAGCACCGCCTGCCGCTGTCGGAGCGCACTTACACCTGCACCACGTGCGGAGCCGTATCCCCCAGGGACAAGAACTCCGCGCGTGTGATGCTCGTCCGGGCGGGTCTGGACCCGGACGGCGCTGATCGCAGAAGACCTCTTGCTCCGCCGGGGTGAGAGGCAGCGTGAGCCGTGAATCCCCACACATTCTCAGGTGAGGAAAAGGCCCATCAGGGCTCTTTCCTTCAGAGCGGGGAGCAGTCAAGTTCATGTTCGTGGTGACCAGCGTGGCCACGCTGCGCGAGCGCACCGGGGGCACCCTGGAGCGGCTGATGACGACGCCGCTGGGCAAGCTCGACCTCATCATCGGCTACGCGCTGGCGTTCTCGGCGGTCGCGCTGGCGCAGGTCGCGGTGATCCTGGGGGTGTCGCTGCTCTTCCTGGGGATGTCCGTCAGCGGGCCGCTGTGGGCGCTGGTGCTGATCGCGCTGCTGGACGCGCTGCTGGGAGTGGCGCTCGGCCTGTTCGCGAGCGCGTTCGCCCGCACGGAGTTCCAGGCCGTCCAGCTCATGCCGGCGTTCGTCCTGCCGCAGGCGCTGCTGTGCGGCCTGTTCGCGCCCCGCGACGCCATGCAGCCGGTGCTGTCCGCGCTGTCGGACGTGATGCCGCTGTCGTACGCGGTGGACGCCATGGGCGAGCTGACCGTCTCGCCGGAACCCGGCGCGGGCTTCGCCGTGGACGTCGCGGTGATCGCGGGCGCGGCGCTGGTCTCCCTGCTGGTCGGCGCGGTGACGCTGCCCCGCCGTACGCCCTGAGGACGCGTCCAGCGCTTAAGGTGAAGAGATGCTCCGCCGAAGCCTGCTCGCCGCCTCGCGCAGTCCGGGCCTGCGCACGACGCTCGTGACCGCGCCGGTGACCCGCCGGGTGGTGCGGAGGTTCGTCGCGGGGGAGGACGCCGCGCGGGCCCTGGAGGTCGCGGCGCGGCTGCTGGCCGACGGGCTGCTGGTCAGCCTGGACCGGCTCGGCGAGGACGTGCGGGACCCGGCGGGCGCCGAGGCGACGGTGCGGGCGTACGAGAAGCTGCTGCCGGAGCTGCCCGGCGGGGTGGAGGTCTCGGTCAAGCTCACCGCGCTCGGCCAGGCGCTGGACGAGGACCTGGCGCTGGCGAACGCCCGCCGGGTGTGCGTCGCGGCCGCGCGGGCCGGCACCACGGTCACCCTCGACATGGAGGACCACACGACGGTCGCGTCCACGCTGCGCGTCCTGGACGCGCTGCGCGAGGAGCACCCGGGAACGGGCGCGGTCGTCCAGGCGCAGCTGCGCCGCGCCGAGGAGTACTGCGCGCGCCTGGCGTACGAGGGCTCCCGGGTGCGGTTGTGCAAGGGCGCCTACGACCCGCCGCCGTCGGTGGGCTACACCGCCAAGGCGGACGTCGACAAGTCCTACGTGCGCTGCCTGCGGACGCTGATGGCCGGGCGCGGCTACCCGATGGTCGCCACCCACGACCCGCGCCTCATCGAGATCGCCGACGCGCTGCGGATGGTCGGCGGCCGCGACCACGACTCGTTCGAGTACCAGATGCTCTACGGCATCCGCCCGGACGAGCAGCTGCGCCTGGCCCGGACGGGCGCGCGGGTGCGCGTCTACGTCCCCTACGGCGAGGACTGGTACGGCTACCTGGTGCGGCGGCTCGCCGAACGGCCCGCCAACCTCGCCTTCTTCCTGCGCGCCCTGCGCACGCGCTCCTAGCCTCCGCGGCCCGTTAGGCTGACGAGATCGTCCGTAGGACTCAGGACTACCAGGTCAGGTGTGTGATGATCGCGATTCTCGGTACCGGCAAGATGGGCGAGGCGCTGCTGTCGGGCCTGCTGCGGGCCGGCCGCCGCCCCTCGGAGCTGCTGGTGACGGCCCGCCGCGAGGAGCGCGCCGCGCTGCTGCGCGAACGCCACGGCGTGGCCGTGGTGGCCAACGTCGAGGCCGCGACGAAGGCCTCCGTGCTGGTGCTGGCCGTCAAGCCGCAGGACATGGCGGCGCTGCTGGCCGAGGTCGGGCCGCACGTGTCGTCGGGCACGCTGGTCGTGTCGATGGCGGCGGGCATCACGACTTCCTTCGTCTCCGAGCGGCTGCCCGCCGACGTCCCGGTCATCCGGGTCATGTCGAACACCCCGGTGCTGGTGGACGAGGCGATGAGCGTCATCTCCGCCGGGGAGCACGCCGGGCCGGAGCACCTGGCGCTCGCCGAGGAGATCCTGCGGCCGGTCGGCAAGGTGACGCGGCTGCCGGAGTCGCTGCAGGACGCCGCGACCGCGCTGTCGGGCTCGGGCCCCGCCTACTTCTACTACCTGGTCGAGGCCATGGTCGACGCGGGCATCCTGCTGGGCATGCCGCGCGCCGCGGCCCTGGAGCTGGTGATCCAGTCGGCGGTCGGCGCGGCGGTGATGCTGCGCGACTCCGGCGAGCACCCGGTGCTGCTGCGCGAGGCGGTGACCTCCCCGGCCGGCACGACCATCTCCGCCATCCGCGAGCTGGAGAAGCACGGCGTGCGCGCCGCCGTGCTGGAGGCGATCGAGGCCGCCCGCGACCGCGGCCGCGAACTGGCCGGCGGCTGACCCTCCGGGCCCGGCCTCCCGGCCCGCCCGCCGCCCCGCGGCCCTGTCCGTGTGCCGCCCTGCGGCCCTGTCCGTGTGTCGCTACGCGGCCCTGTCCGTGTGTCGCTACGCGGCCCTGTCCGTGTGTCGCTACGCGACGACGGTGAGGCCGGGGCGCCGGCCCTCGATGACGGAGCCGATGAACGAGGCGGTCTCGCGCATGGCCTCGTCGGCGTCCGGGAGGATCTTGTTGAGGAGCTGGAAGACGTGCATCTGGCCGGGCCAGACCTGCAGGTCGACCGGGGCGCCGGCGGCCATGAGCAGCTCGGCGAAGGCCTCGCCCTCGGGGCGCAGCACCTCCGCGCCGCCGATCTGGATGAGCACCGGGGGCAGCTGCGACCACTCCAGGGACAGCAGCGCCATGCGCGGGTCCATCCGGGTCCCGGCCACCAGCCTGCCGACGCGCCGCGCGGTGTGCGGGCTGATGTAGGGGTCGCGGACCAGGGCGTCCTCGGCGAGGGAGAGCTCGCACGACAGGTCGACCCAGGGGGAGTAGAGCACCAGGCCCGCCGGGGCGGGCAGCTCGTGCCGGTTGATCTCGGCGGTGAGGCCGGCGGCCAGGTGGCCGCCCGCGGAGTCGCCCGCCACCACGATCCGGGTGAAGCCGCGGGCCAGCAGCCAGCGGTAGGCCTCCAGGGCGTCCTCGAGCGCGGCGGGGAAGGGGTGCTCGGGGGCGAGCCGGTAGTGCGGGACGAGGACGGGCATGGCGTTGTCCACCGCGAGCCGGGTGGTGAGGCCGCGGTGGGTCTGCGGGGAGCAGACGACGTAGCCGCCGCCGTGCAGGTACAGGACCGCGGCGTCGTCGGCGCCGTGGCCGTCGGGGATGACCCACTCGGCCTTGACCACGTGCCCGTTGTGCAGCTGGGGGTCGCGGACCCGCTCGATCCGCACCCGGCGGTCGGTGGGGAGCAGGCGGGAGGCGCGGTCGATGGCGGCGCGCGCCGCGCGGATCGGCAGGGGACGGCCGGGCATGCGGTGCAGCAGGGGGCGCACGGTGAAGCGGAGGGCGCCGCCCACGAGCCTGCTCTGAAGACTGGGGTCACGTTCCAGGACCGGCGTGGGGCGCGGTACCCGGGGCGTCACCTCGGGGACGGAGGGCATCGCCTCTTCCTCGAACATGGCCACCCCCCTCCCGAAGATCGGTGATCTCTCTCACACTGTTTCTGCTTTGTTAAGCAGATACCCATTTTGACTCAGTGTTTCACTTCACAAAAGGGTGACTTTGGTACGCTCCATGTCACTCTGCGTAACGCGCTACCTTTGATCCACAGGGACGAACGGCGGCGGGAGAGTGGACGTATGACCGGAACGCTTCAGGTCTTCTGGGACGACAAGCTGCTGTCCTACGACTTCGGATCCGCCCATCCCCTCAACCCCGTCCGGGTCGAGCTCACCATGGAGCTGTCCCGCCACCTGGGGGTGCTCGACCGCGTCGAGGTGCGCGGCTTCGAATCCGCGGGGGACGGGCTGATCTCGCTGGTGCACGGGCGCGAGTACATCGAGGCGGTGAAGAGGGCGGGGCGGGATCTCAAGCCCCACTACGTCTACGGCCTCGGCACCACCGACAATCCGCTGTTCGGCGGCATGCACGAGGCCTCCTCGCTGGTCGTCGGGGCGAGCGTCGCGGCGGCGAAGGCGGTCTGGACGGGCGAGGCCGGGCACGCGGCCAACATCTCCGGAGGGCTCCACCACGCGATGCCGGACGCCGCCTCCGGGTTCTGCATCTACAACGACCCCGCCGTCGCCATCGCCTGGCTCCTGGAGCACGGGGCGCAGAAGGTGGCGTACGTGGACGTGGACGTCCACCACGGGGACGGCGTCCAGAAGGCGTTCTACGACGATCCGCGCGTCATGACGATCAGCCTGCACGAGTCCCCCCGCACGCTCTTCCCCGGCACGGGGTTCCCGCACGAGACGGGAGCCGAGGGCACCTCCGTCAACGTGGCGCTGCCCCCCGGCACGGGGGACCGCGCCTGGCTGCGGGCGTTCGACGCGGTGGTGCCGCCGCTGCTGCGCGCCTTCCAGCCGCAGATCCTGGTCACTCAGCAGGGCTGCGACTCGCACCTGTCGGACCCGCTGGCCCACCTGTCCCTCACCGTGGACGGGCAGCGCACCGCCTACCAGCGGCTCCACGCGCTCGCGCACGAGCTGACCGGGGGCAAGTGGGTCCTCACCGGAGGCGGCGGTTACGAACTGGTGCAGGTGGTCCCCCGGGCGTGGACGCACCTGCTGGCCGAGGCGAGCGGGCATCCGATCGACCCGCGGACCGCCTGCCCCGAGGACTGGCGGGATTTCGTCCGGGAGCGGACGGGCGAGATCGCCCCCAAGGTGATGACCGATGGTTTCCAGGTGGAGGTGCAGACGTGGGGCGAGGGCTACGACCCGGCCAATCCGATCGACCAGGCGATCCTGGCGACGCGCAGGGCGGTGTTCCCGGAGCACGGCCTCCTTCCCGAGTAGAGCTGCGCGACCACCTGGTGCGCACGTTCATCGCCGGAGACGTGGCGACTCCCCGGCACAACAACCTGCGCCACTTCCGCAAGATGGCCGAGGGCGAGCCGTACTACCAGTTCGGACTCGACCTGGGGGAGTGGACGTACGAGCAGACCATCGAGGCGATGGCGCGCCTCGCCGGCACGAGTCCCGACCCCGGGCACTTCTACGGCGAGGACACCATCGACCCCGACCTCACCCTGGACGCGCTGGAGGCGATGGCAGGGCACATCGGCAGGGCGGCCCGCGCGAAGCAGAACGTCCTCCTGGCCACCGGCCACCCCGGCGCCCTGCTGGACCCGCTGTACGTGCCGGTCGCGCGGGCGCTGCGCGAGGCGGGCTGCACGGTCCTGACCCCCGCCGAGGGCTGGTCCTACCTGTCGGACGAGTCGTGGGAGGGGCGGCAGCGGCGCGTCATCCGCTACACCGAGGGCGTCGCCGCGCTGGAGTTCGGCGGCGTCTTCCAGCACACCCACCACGCCGCTCCCATGGAGCGCATGCTGGCAAACCTCGCAGACGAATCCGGGCATTGGCCGGACCTGGTCATCGCCGACCACGGGTGGGCCGGGGCGGCCGGCGAGGCCGGCGTTTCGACCGTCGGATTCGCCGACTGCAACGATCCCGCCCTGTTCGCCGGGCATATCGTAGGGAAAATCGAGGTCTGTGTGCCGCTGGACGACAACGTGCTTCCTGCTCACTACATCCCGCTGACGACCTATCTTCTGAGCCATGCGGGCCTGTTGGCGTAAAGAACCCTCTTGCGACTTGGGATGCACGATTTACGCTGGATGAAGTACGCGTGCGTGATCGAAGTCACCCAAAGGGCAGGTGGCGGGCACGTGTGGAAAAGGGCGGCACATGGCTTCAGGCGAGCGTCCCCTCAGCGAGGTGCGGTTCCTGACCGTCGCTGAAGTGGCATCGGTGATGAGGGTGTCCAAGATGACCGTCTACCGACTCGTTCACTCGGGAGAACTTCCGGCCATCCGGGTCGGTCGCTCCTTCCGGGTGCCCGAACAGGCTGTCCATGACTATCTGCGTGAGGCCTACATCGAGGCCGGCTGATCGCGGGTCGTCCCAGCCTGTCCGGACGCGTGAGCGACGAGACGACACCGGCGGCCGAGAGGCCGCCGGTTCTCCTCAACGTGCGAGCGGCGGTAGTGTTAGCCGTTGGGCTGCGCTGTAGCCCGTTTTCCTGCACGCCCCATGACGGTCATCCCGGCGATGGCCGGGGATCGTATGAGTGAGGTTTCGTGGGCTCCGTTATCAAGAAGCGTCGTAAGCGGATGGCGAAGAAGAAGCACCGCAAGCTGCTGAAGAAGACCCGCGTGCAGCGCCGCAACAAGAAGTGACCACGCCGCTCGACCAGCCGTGAGGGGTGGGCCGCAGAGTGTCCTCCAAACGCGCCTCGGAACCGGAGAACCCTCGGGCCTCTGCCCGTGTCGTGCTGGTCACCGGCGTGTCCCGCTTCCTCGGCGCCCGGGTCGCGCACACGCTGCAGGCGGACCCGGGGATCGAGCGCGTCATCGGCGTGGACACCGTCCCGCCGACCGGGCGCCTGGGCCGCACGGAGTTCGTCCGGGTGGACATCCGGACGCCGAGCATCGCCAAGGTGATCTCCTCCGCGCAGGTCGACACCGTGGTGCATCTGAACCTGGTGACCTCCCCGTCCGGACAGCGGTCCGCGGCCAAGGAGATCAACGTCATCGGGGCGATGCAGCTGCTCGGCGCGTGCCAGCGCTCGCCGTACACGCGCAAGCTGGTCGTGCGCTCCTCGGCCGCGGTCTACGGCTCCTCGCCGCGCGACCCGGCGGTCTTCACCGAGGACTCCCACGCGGCGGTGCCGCCGTCCTCGGGGTACGCCAAGGACGCCCTGGAGGTCGAGGGGTACGTGCGGGGGCTGCAGCGCCGCAGGTCTGACCTGACGGTGTCGGTGCTGCGGTTCGCCAACTTCCTCGGCGCGGGCGTCGACTCCCCGCTCACCCGCTACCTCCGCATGCCGGTGGTGCCGACCGTGCTGGGTTTCGACCCCCGCCTGCAGTTCCTGCACGAGGACGACGGCGTCGAGGTGCTGCGCCGGATGACCGTCGAGGACCATCCGGGCGTCTTCAACGTGGCCGGCGACGGCGTGCTGCTGCTGTCGCAGTGCCTGCGCAGGGCCGGTCGGCAGCCGCTGCCGCTGCCCGGACCGGCCTTCGGGCTGGCCGGGGACGCGGGCAAGCGGCTGGGCGGTGTGCCCGGCTTCTCCGACGAGCTGCGGCGGTGGCTCACCTACGGCCGGGTCATCGACACCACGCGGCTGGTCGAGGAGCTGTCCTGGCGGCCCAAGTACGGCTCCGAGGCCGCCTTCAGCGAGTTCCTGCAGGCGCACGGGCTGGGTAACACCCTGCCGTTGGAGCTGTTCGATCTGGTGGCCGGAGCCCTTCCGGGGCGGTCGGAGCGAGGGGGCGGTGTCCGGTGATGGACGCGTACGGCACGGACGACGGGGACGGGCCGCGCCCCGCCCTCGCACAGGTCATCCCGCTGCACGCCGACCGGCCTTCGGAGCCGGAGCGCAACCCGCTGGAGCGGGCGCTCGCCGGCGGCCTGTCCTTCCTGCGGCGCCGGATCTCCGGCGAGTACGAGGTCGACGAGTTCGGGTTCGACCCCGACCTCAACGCCTCGGTGCTGCTGCCGCTGGCCCGGCTGCTGTACGACCACTGGTTCCGGGTGGAGCTGCACGGCCTGGAGAACGTCCCCGAGCACGGCGGCGCGCTGCTGGTGGCCAACCACTCGGGCACCGTCCCGCTGGACGCCGTCATGCTCCAGGTCGGCCTGCACGACTCGGTCCAGCGCAACCTGCGCCTGCTGGGCGCCGACCTGGTCTACCAGGTGCCGTTCCTGGCGCATCTGGCGCGCAAGTCCGGCCACACCCTGGCCTGCCCGCAGGACGCCGACAGGCTGCTGCGCCAGGGCGAACTGGTCGGCGTCTTCCCCGAGGGCTTCAAGGGCGTGGGCAAGCCCTACGACGAGCGCTACCGGCTCCAGCGGTTCGGCCGCGGCGGCTTCGTGGCGACCGCGCTGCGCGCCGGGGTGCCGATCATCCCGTGCTCCGTGGTGGGCGCCGAGGAGATCTACCCCAAGATCGCCGACCTGCGGCCGCTCGCCCGGCTGCTGGGCCTGCCGTACTTCCCCGTCACCCCCACCTGGCCGCTGCTGGGCCCGCTGGGGCTGGTGCCGCTGCCGTCCAAGTGGATGATCCGCTTCGGCGAGCCGATCCTGCTGGAGGACTACGGGCCCGAGCAGGCCGACGACCCGATGGTGGTGTTCGATCTCACGGACCAGATCCGCGAGACGATCCAGCACCAGCTCTACGACCTGCTGCTGCGCCGGGGCCCCGCCTTCTTCTGAAAAGGCCGCGGCCGGTTCTCAGGCGGTGCCGCGGTAGTGGCGGCGCAGCGCCATGCCCGCGGCGACCCCGCCGGCCAGCGCGCCCGCCCCGGCGGCGGCGGGCAGCGCGATCAGCGTGACCTTGCGCCCGGTGCGGAAGTCGTGGACCGGCCAGCCGTCGGTCCTGGCGCGCTCGCGCAGGTCGCCGTCGGGGTTGACCGCGTGCGGGTCCCCGACCGCGGTGAGCATCGGCAGGTCGTTGTGGGAGTCGCTGTAGGCCGAGCAGCTGGCCAGCTCCAGCCCCTCCTTGAGGGCGAGGGCGCGCACCGCCTCGGCCTTGGCGGGGCCGTGCAGCAGGCTGCCGACGAGCCGTCCGGTGTAGTACCCGTCGGCGGTCTCGGCGACGGTGCCCAGCGCCCCGGTGAGGCCCAGCCGGTTGGCGATGACCCGGGCGATCTCCACGGGCGTGGCGGTGACCAGCCAGACCTGCTGGCCCGCCTCCAGGTGGGCCAGGGCCAAAGTGCGGGTGCCCTGCCAGATCCGGTCGGCCATGACGTCGTCGTAGATCTCCTCGCAGAGCTGGACGAGCTCGTCCACGGCCATGCCCGCCACGAAGGACAGGGCGGCCTCGCGCGCGCTGCCGATGTGCTCGGTGTTCTCGGTGCCGCGCAGCCGGAAGGCGGCCTGGCCCCAGGCGAACATCGCCAGGTCGCGGGTGGTGAACAGCTTGCGCTTGGCCAGCCCGCGGGCGAAGTGGTAGATCGATGCGCCGCGGATCATCGTGTTGTCGACGTCGAAGAACGCCGCCGCGCCGGGGTCGGGCACGGGCCACGCGACCGTCTCGGCCGCTTCGGCGGCCACCTTGCCCGCGTTGACCGGATCCGTCGCCTGCCGTTGCCAGAAGTGCCGCATGTTCCCGTCTCTCCTACGCTGGGCCCGGAACCGCTGACGGCGAGCCTGCTTCCCCTGGGTACAGATCTACCCGACCCCCCGGCCCCGCACAACGATCACGGCTCCGTACCGCTTCCCGGACCTCACCCTAGGTACCGCCGGGTAGCCCGGCAACGTCCGCTCAGATGGAAATACGGTGAGAAGTCGCCCTCCAGGTACGCCCCAGTGACATTCATCGGGCACCATGGGGGCGCGATGGTCGAAGGAATCCTGGCTCTGGCGGCGACCCTGGCAGCCCTTGCGGGCGCCGGGACGCTGGTGCAGCGCGCCCTGAAGGACAAGCGGATCCACCTGTGGGTCTGGGCCGCGGCCACCGGAACGGCGGGTCTGGCGCTGGCCGCGCTGGCCGTCGGGCAGTTCGCGGGCTTCAGCAGCCCCGTCTTCCGGAGCATGGCGATCACCGGGGCGCTGCTGGCCCCCGCCTGCATCGCGGTCGGCGCGATCGAGCTGTGCGTCAAGGCGCTGCAGGCGCGTTTCGCCACCCGGTTGATCGCGGTCTCCTACTCGCTGGTCGCGGTGGTCGTCCTCCTCTTCGACCCCCTGTCGAACGACTCGCTGGGCGACGCGGCGCCGCACCCCGGCGACGTCTACGGACTGCTGCCCGGCGGGCTGCTGACCGGTGCCATGGTGCTGGTGATCGTCGCGCTCCTCGCGGCCGTGGCCACCGTCGTGGTCCGCTCCCAGAAGCGGGACAAGGACGCCTATGAGCTGATGGCGCCCGCGGGTCTGGCGGCGGGCGCGGGCCTGGTCGGCCTGGTCGCCGTCGGCTACCTCCCGGGCCTGGTGAAGATCATCGGTCTCGCCGCGGCGGCGGGGATGGTCTGGTTCGCGGCCTGGCGCACCCTCGACACGGCGGACGGTGCGGACGAGGAGCAGGACGAGAAGGACGGCGGGGCCCGCACGGGCCGCGCCGCCGGGAGCGGCCGTGGATCCCGCACCGAACGCCGAGACCCCCAGGAGAAGGAGGCTGAGGACGAGATGGCCTACGAACCGCCGCGTCCCCACCGCGCCCGCCCCGACACCCACGGCATGATGCGCCCCGAGCCGCCGCAGCCGCCCCAGGCCCCGCTGCCGCCGCGGCACACCGGCTCCCGGCCGCTGCCCCCGCAGCCGCCGCAGTCCGTGCCGCCGCAGGGCCCGCCCACGACGCAGATGCCGGGTCCGGTGGTCGGCGACGACTGGTTCGCCCCGGCCCCGCCGCAGCCCCCGCAGCCCTCCCGGATCATGGGCCCCTACGGCCAGATCGTGGTCTACACCTTGCTGGACGGCCGGGAGCAGGCCTTCGACCGGCAGGTCAACCAGCTCATCGGCCAGGCGGTGCAGGCCGAGCCGGGCATCCTGATCTTCACCTGCCACGAGGTGGACGGCGCGCCGACCCAGCGCATCTCCTACCAGCTCTTCCGCGACCGCGAGGCCTTCGACGAGCACCAGGGCCGGCCGTACGTGCACCGGTTCCAGGCCGAGAGCCGCACCCACGTGCTGGCCACCAACGTGATCGACCTGAAGCTGACCGGCGGCAGCCTCCCGGTGCTGCGATGATCACGCTGCTGTCGCGTCCCGGCTGCCACCTGTGCGACGACGCCCGCGCGGTGGTGGAGCGGGTGGCTCGGGAGGTCGGCGAGCCGTGGGAGGAGCGCGACATCACCCGGGACGAGCGGCTGCTGGACGCCTACCACGACCACATCCCGGTGACGCTGGTCGACGGAAAGCAGATCGACTTCTGGCGGATCGACGAGCAGAGGCTGCGGCAGGCGCTCGCGGACCGCTGACCGAGGCGGGAAAACGCGGGAAAGGGTGTCTAATTTGTCACAACCTTTCCCGCGATCTCGTCGGCTACCTGGGGAAATGGCACCGAACGCGATTCGGTGACTTTGTGCGTTCGTTCACAATGGGGTTAACCTGAAGGAAATACGCCTCTCCCGGTGGGAGGCCGCGTAGAGAGGCCGTGCCACCGCGATGACTCCCCGGCATCCGAACGCGAGGACTCTCAAGGAATCCGCCAAGGGGATCCCGGAGGCCACCGTGGCGCGGCTGCCCGTCTACCTGCGGGCCCTGCAGGGCCTGAAGGACCGGGGCGTGGCGACCGTCTCCTCCGAGGAGCTGGCGGCCGCCGCCGGCGTCAACTCCGCCAAGCTGCGTAAAGACCTGTCCCACCTCGGCTCGTATGGCACGCGTGGAGTCGGGTACGAGGTTGAGTACCTCGTGTACCAGATCTCACGTGAACTCGGTCTCACCCAGGACTGGGTCGTGGCCATCATCGGGGTGGGTAACCTGGGCCGCGCCCTCGCCGGTTACGGCGGGTTCGCTTCCCGGGGGTTCCGGGTGGCCGGGCTGCTCGACGCCGACGCCTCCATCGTCGGCGAGCGCATCTCCGGGCTCACCGTGGAGCACACAGACAAGCTGGAGACCATCATCAAGGACCAGGGCGTGTCCATCGCCGTCATCGCGACCCCCGCGGCGGCTGCCCAGGCGGTGTGCGACCGGGTGGTCGCCGCCGGGGTCACCAGCGTGCTCAATTTCGCCCCCGTCGTCCTCAGCGTCCCCGAGGGCGTCGACGTCCGCAAGGTCGACCTGTCGATCGAGCTGCAGATCCTCGCGTTCCACGAGCAGCGTAAGGCCGGCGGACCGCATGAGGAGTACATCGAGGTACATCCATGAGCCTGCTAGTCGTCGGTCTGAGCCACCGGTCCGCCCCCGTCGCGCTGCTGGAGCAGACGTCGATCACCGGTGACGATCTGGTCAAGCTGCTGCACGAGATCCATGACGCGGTCAGCGAGGTGATGATCGTCTCGACCTGCAACCGGGTCGAGGTGTACGCCTCGGTGGACAAGTTCCACGGCGGCGTCCAGCTGGTCTCCGAGTCGCTCGCGCGGCACTCGGGCGTGCCGCTGGAGGAGCTGTCCCGGCACCTGTACGTGCACTACGAGGACCGTGCCGTCCAGCACGCCTTCACCGTCGCGTGCGGCCTGGAGTCGATGGTCGTGGGCGAGGGCCAGATCCTCGGCCAGATCCGCACCGCGTTCCGGCTGGCGCAGGCCG
Source organism: Actinocorallia libanotica (assembly GCF_039525175.1). Classification (NCBI taxonomy): domain Bacteria; kingdom Bacillati; phylum Actinomycetota; class Actinomycetes; order Streptosporangiales; family Thermomonosporaceae; genus Actinocorallia; species Actinocorallia libanotica. The sequence goes on along the minus strand of NZ_BAAAHH010000026.1, from coordinate 70,021 downwards.
AGGGCACCATCGGGCGCACCCTGCACGAGGTGGTCCAGCGGGCGCTGCGGGTCGGCAAGCGCGCGCATTCGGACACCGGCATCGACCAGGCGGGCGCCTCGCTGGTCAGCGTCGGCCTCCAGGTCGCCGCGGGCCACCTGGGCGACCTGTCGCAGTGCCGCGCCCTGGTGATCGGGGCGGGCGCGATGAGCGGCCTGGCCGTGGCCACCCTGGCCCGGGCGGGCGTCGCGGAGATCACGGTGGCCAACCGCACCTTCGACAAGGCCGAGCGGTTGGCCGAGTCGGCCCGCACGGTCGGCGTCCCGGCCCGCCCGCTGCCGCTGGAGGACCTCGCCGGCGAGCTGAACTCCGCCGACCTGATCGTCTCCTGCACCGGCGCCGGCCAGATGATCGCCCGGGAGCAGCTCGTCCCCGGGCGCCGCTTCATCCTCGACCTCGCCCTGCCGCGCGACGTCGACCCCGGCGTCCGCGACGTCGAGGGCACCGGCCTGGCCTCCCTGGACGACCTGCGCACCGCCGAGGAGGCGGCGCGGGCCATCGGGCCCGAGGCCGTGGAGGCGGTGCGGCAGATCGTCGCCGACGAGGTGGCCGCCTTCCTGTCCGCCGCCCGCGCCGCCGCCGTGGCGCCGACCGTGGTCGCGCTGCGCAGCAAGGCCGCCGAGGTGGTGGACCTGGAGCTGGCGCGGCTGCGCGCCAAGCTGCCCGACCTCGACCCCAAGACCGAACACGAGCTCGCGATGACCGTCCGGCGGGTGGCCGACAAGCTGCTGCACGCGCCGACCGTCCGCGTCAAGGAGCTGGCCGCCGCACCCGGCGGCGACTCCTACGCCGACGCGCTGCGCGAGCTCTTCGACCTCGACCCCACGGCACCCCAGGCCGTGACCCGCGCCGACCTGCCCGCGGGTAAGGGCACACAGCGGCAGGAACGGAGCAAGGCGTGAGCACTCTGAAGCTGGCCACCCGCAAGAGCCTGCTGGCGACGACCCAGTCCGGGATGGTCGCCGACGCGCTGACCGCGGCCACGGGACGCGCCGTGGAACTGGTGGGCATCACCACCGAGGGCGACGTCAACAAGGCGCTGCTCGCCCAGATCGGCGGCACCGGCGTGTTCGTCAACCGGCTGCGCGAGGAGATCCTCGCCGGCACGGTGGACTTCGCCGTGCACTCGCTGAAGGACCTGCCGACCACGCCCGCCGAGGGCATCGAGCTGGTCGCGCTGCCGCCGCGCCACGACCACAGGGACGCGCTGTGCGGCCCGGGCAAGCTCTCGGAGCTGCCCGCGGGGGCGCGGGTCGGCACCGGCTCGCCCCGCCGCGTCGCCCAGCTGCGGGCGCTGCGCCCCGACCTGGAGGTCGTGCCGATCCGCGGCAACGCCGACACCCGGCTGGCCAAGGTCACCGACGGCGAGCTGGACGCGGTGGTGCTGGCCAACGCCGGCCTGACCCGGATCGGGCGCACCGAGCTGATCGGCGAGCTCTTCGAGCCCGAGCAGATGCTCCCGGCCCCCGGCCAGGGCGCGCTGGCGGTGGAGTGCCGCTCCGACGACGCCGGGCTGATCGAACTTCTCCGGGTGCTGGACGACCCGGCCACCCGGGCGGCCGTCACCGCCGAGCGCGCCGTCCTGGCGGTGCTCGAGGCGGGATGTTCCGCGCCGGTGGGTGCGTTCGCACAGGTGGAGAACGAGGTATTGAGCCTGACGGCCGCAGTCGTGTCGCTGGACGGCACCCGCCAGATCAGGCTCTCCGCGAGCGGCCACCCCGAGAGCGCCGCGGAGCTGGGCCGCCAGCTGGCGGCCCGGCTCTTCGAGCAGGGGGCCGACAAGCTGATGGAGGGACCATGACCGTCACTTTCGTAGGTCTGGGGCCGGGCGACCCCGGCCTGCTGACCCTGCGCGGAGCCGAGGCGCTGGGCCGCGCGGACACGGTCGTGGTGAACCGGTCGAGCTGCCCCGCCGAGGTGCTGGGGCACTGCCGCCCCGAGGCCGAGATCCTGGACGCCGACGAGCGCGACGCGGTCAAGCTGGTGCTGGCGGCGGCCCGCGACGGCGAGGTGGTGCGGCTGGTCTCCGGCGACTCCGGGCTCGGCGGCAAGGCGGCGCGGGAGGCCGCCGCGTGCGCCGACGAGGGCGTCCCCTTCGAGATCGTCCCCGGTGTGTCCGCGGTGACGGCGGTGCCGCAGTACGCCGGCTTCCCGCTGCGCGACGAGCGCACCCGCGAGGTGCGGGTGATCGACGTGACGGACGGCGGCGTCGACTGGGCGGCGGCGGCCGCGGGCGAGGCCACCCTGGTCGTGCTGGGCGCCGAGGGACAGGTGAGCGAGCTGGCCAAGCGGCTGATCGCCGCGGGCCGCAAGGACTCCACCCCGGCCGCCTACACCAGCCTGGGCAGCACCACCGAGCAGGAGACGGTGGTCACCACGCTCAACCGGCTGTACGCCGAGACCAAGGGCATGGACGCCCCGGCGCTGATCGTGGTCGGCGACGTGGTGAACTGGCGCGAGAAGCTGTCCTGGTTCGAGACCAAGGCGCTGTTCGGCTGGCGGGTGCTGGTGCCGCGCACCAAGGAGCAGGCCGCCGACCTGTCGGAGCAGCTGCGCTCCTACGGCGCGGTGCCCCAGGAGGTGCCCACCATCTCGGTGGAGCCGCCGCGCACCCCCCAGCAGATGGACCGCGCCATCAAGGGCTTGGTCACCGGCCGCTACGAGTGGGTGGTCTTCACCTCGGTCAACGCGGTGAAGGCGGTGCGGGAGAAGTTCGCCGAGTACGGCCTGGACGCCCGCGCCTTCGCCGGCCTGAAGGTCGCCGCGGTGGGCGACCAGACGGCGGCGTCGCTGGTGGAGTTCGGGGTGCAGCCCGACCTCATGCCGCCGGTCAACCAGTCCGGCGAGGGCCTGGTGGAGATCTGGCCGCCCTACGACGAGGACCTCGACCCGATCAACCGGGTGCTGCTGCCGCGCGCCGACATCGCCACCGACCGGCTGATCTCGGGCCTGACCGAGCTCGGCTGGGAGTGCGACGACGTCACCGCCTACCGGACGGTGCGGGCGGCGCCGCCGCCGCAGCCGATCCGCGAGGCGATCAAGGGCGGCGGGTTCGACGCGGTGCTGTTCACCAGCTCCTCCACGGTCAAGAACCTCATCGGCATCGCCGGCAAGCCGCACAATGTGACGGTCATCGCGGTCATCGGCCCGCAGACGGCCAAGACCGCCGAGGAGTACGGCCTCCGCGTCGACGTGATGGCCGAGAAGCCTTCCATCTCGGACCTGGCGGTCGCCTTGGCCGAGTACGGTGCGAAGCGGAGAGCCGCCCAGATCGAGGCGGGCGAGCCGCTGCGCAAGCCCAGCCAGATGCGGCGGGGAGCCCGGAAGAAGAGGTTCACGTGATGATCGAGCGTCCGCGCAGGCTGCGCCGTTCGGCGGCGCTGCGCCGGCTGGTGGCCGAGACCCGGCTGAACCCGGCCGACCTGATCCTGCCCCTGTTCGTCAAGGAGGGCATCGAGGAGGCGGCAGAGGTCTCCTCGATGCCGGGGGTGTACCAGCACACCCGCGACAGCCTCCGCAAGGCCGCGCACGAGGCGGCCGAGGCGGGGGTCGGCGGGCTGATCCTGTTCGGCGTGCCCGAGCACAAGGACGAGCGCGGCTCGGCCGCCGACGACCCGCAGGGCATCATGCAGCGCGCGCTGCGCGACCTGTCGGCGGACCTGGGCGACGCGGTGGTCCTGATGACCGACCTGTGCCTGGACGAGTACACCTCGCACGGCCACTGCGGCCTGCTCACCCCCTCCGGCGAGGTCGACAACGACTCCACCCTGGAGCGGTACGCCTCCGTCGCGCTGGCGCAGGCCGAGGCCGGCGCCCAGGTGGTGGCGCCCAGCGGCATGATGGACGGCCAGGTGCGGGCGATCCGCGCCGCCCTGGACGGCGCCGGACACCAGGACATCCCGGTCATGGCGTACGCGGCCAAGTACGCCTCGGCGTTCTACGGCCCGTTCCGCGACGCCGCCGAGTGCGCCCCGCAGTTCGGCGACCGCGCCTCCTACCAGCAGGACCCGGCCAACGCCCGGGAGTCCCTGCGCGAGGTCCGCCTGGACCTGGAGGAGGGCGCCGACATCGTCATGGTCAAGCCCGCCGGCGCCTACCTGGACGTGGTGCGCCAGGTGAAGGACTCGGTGGACGTGCCGGTCGCCGCCTACCAGGTGAGCGGCGAGTACGCGATGATCGAGGCGGCCGCCGCGCGGGGCTGGATCGACCGCGAGCGGGCGATCCACGAGTCGCTGGTCTCCATCCGGCGGGCCGGCGCCGACCTCGTCCTGACCTACTGGGCCACCGAGGTCGCCCGGCGCCTGTGAGCCGCGCGCGGCAACCGGTGAACCCCCGGGGAAACGCCGCACGGGTGGCCTGCGTATAGTCATTTGGAACCGTATCCGGGGGTCGGTGCGCAGATTTCCACCGCCTTTCGCCATGATCTGGGGAAAGGCGGTTCTCTCTTCGGGGGGCGATACATGTTGGCGGTCACCCGTAATTCCCGCAACAGTCGCAACAGCCGTGACACCCGCGCCAGGAACCTCCTGGTCGTGGCGGCGCGTGAGTACGCCGCGCGGGGCTGGGCCACCGTGGTGGGCGCCCACGCGCCGGCCGCGGGCGACCGCGCCTGCTCCTGCGACCGGATCGGCTGCCCCAGACCGGGCGCCCATCCGGTGACGACGGGCTGGGCGCGCCAGGCCACCACCGAGCGCGAGACGCTCGACCGATGGTGGTCGGTCACCCCCGAGGCCAACGTGATCCTGCCCACCGGCCGCGTCTTCGACGTCTTCGACGTCCCGGCCGCGACGGGCCGGGCGGCGCTGGCGGCGATGGCCGCCGCGGGGGTCGAGGCGGGCCCGGTCGCCGCGATCGGCGACGAGCGCCACCTGTTCTTCGTGGCCACCCGGGGCGCCCCCGAGGACGAGGACGAGTGGTGGTCCTGTCACCTGGACTGCTCGCCCGAGACCCTCGCCGACACCCCGGGCATGCGCTGGCACTGCCGGGACAGCTACGTGGTGGCGCCCCCGTCCGTCCTGCCGTCCGGCCGCGAGGTCACCTGGGTGCGCCCGCCGGACGACGCCCCGCTGCCCGACCCCCTGCGCGTCCTGGAGTTCCTGGTCGACTGAAGGCGGCCGGTCTCCGGGCGGTCCAGACCCTCATCAGACGGCGAACCCTCCTTCCCCCTGAGGGGGAGGAGGGTTCGTCCGTGTTCGGGATGCTGGGGGGTTCTCAGCGCTTCGCGGGAGCCTTGATGGTGACCTTGCCGCCCCACTTGGAGAAGGCGGTGGTGGTGACGACCTTGGTCTTCCCGCCGGCGGTGATGGTCGCCTTGAGGTGCTTGGGCAGCCAGTTGGCGCCGAGTTGGAGCTCGAAGGCGACCTTGGCCTTGCGGTAGCCGGGCGCGACGGCGTCCAGACCGGTCGCCTGGGGCACGGTGCCGCTCCAGCGGTTGCCGTTGCGGGTGAGGGTCTCGGCGTCCTCCAGCAGGGTGCTCAGGGCGTCCGCGGAGGTGCCCCAGCGGGCCTGCTCGGCCAGCACGCCGTAGCCCTTGGCCTTGCCGCCCAGGGGGAGCCTGGTCCAGGCCGACCCCTGCTGCAGGTAGCCGTCGCCGCCGAGGACGATCGCCTGCCGCTTGGCCAGCTTGGGACCGGTCAGGGAGACCCGGTAGGAGTCGGCCCTGGCGCTGCCGCTGACGCTGGTGACCTCCTTGCCCGCGACCCGGCGGAAGGACAGCGTGAACGACTCCTTCTCGGCGATCGCGTCGGAGACCCGCTGGGCCAGCTCGGCGCCGTCGGGCTCCGCCGTGGTCGGGGTGGCGGGGGAGGAGGGCTCGACGGAGGGGGTGGCCGGGCCCGCCAGGTGGGAGGGGGCGAGCGTCGGGCCGGAGGCGGGGTCGCCGCCGGAGCCGCTGAGGCCGTAGGCGACGCCGCCGATGAGGACCACGGCGGCGATGCCGGCGCCGGCGAAGAGCAGGGGCCGCCGGTCGCGGCTGAGGTCCGGCGGCGCGGCGGCGGCGGAGATGCGGGCGTCGGCCTTGGAGGGCGGCGGCGGGGCGGGCGCGGTGGCGGCCCGCTGGGCCAGTTCCCGCACCCGGGCGCGGCCGCGCTTCTCCCAGTCGGCGCCGAAGACGGGGCTGACCGCCTCGTCGAGCTCGGTGAGGAAGTCGACGGCCGACGCGGGCCGCTTCTCGGGCTCCTTGGAGAGCCCGTGCAGCACCAGGGAGCGCAGCGGACCCGGCACGTCGATGACGGGGATCGCGGCGTTGTTGTGCGCCCGGTTCAGCGCGCCGATCGAGGTGGCGGGGAACAGCCGCCGTCCCGTCAGGCACTCCACGAACACGCCGGTGGCCGCGTAGATGTCGCTCTGCGGGCTCGGCGGGCCGCCCTGCCAGCGCTCGGGCGCCTGGTAGACGGGGTCGCCCGAGGGGGCGCCCTTGCCGTGCGGCACCGCGATGCCCAGGTCCGAGAGCTTGGCGCGCCCGTCGGGGGCGATGAGCACCTTGTCCGGCGAGCAGTCGCCGTGCGCGATGTCCCTGCCGTGCGCGGCGGCCAGCCCGAGCAGGATGTCGCTGAGCACCACGACCGCGGACTCGGGGTCCAGCGGGTCGGTGAGCAGCCGCCGCAGGGGCACGCCCTCGAAGTACTCCGAGACGACCGCGGCCGAGGAGGGGTCCTCCTTGTCGGTGACCAGCTCGTAGACCTGGACGAGGTTGTCGTCCTCCAGTTGGGCGAGCCGGCTCATCCGCCCGCCGAACTCCTCGTCCTTGTCCAGCGCGGGGGACAGGTAGCGGATCGTGACCTGGGTCCTGGTCATCTCGTCCGTCGCGAGCACCTGCCGCCCGGAGGCATCGGTCCCCAGTTCGCGTACGAGGGTGAACCCCGGTACCGCCCAGCCTTCCGTCACTTCAACCCTTCCCCGCCAGACCTGCACGTTAAGTCGCCTTCATGGGTGGATATAGGCCATTGTGGCTCATGGTCAAGGGAGTTACCGGATTGTGTCGGCTCCGGCATCGCGGCGCGTCTCCCCGGTCGCCGCGCGCCGCCCTCCCGGCACCCACCGTGATCATGGCGGCACCCGGACGGGCGCGGTGGCCGGGCGGTGGCAGACTGGACGGGTGACTTCCAGCGAGCGATCTCAGCAGCTGTTCGACCGGGCCCGCGAGGTCGTGCCCGGCGGGGTGAACTCCCCCGTGCGCGCCTTCCGGGCGGTGGGCGGGACACCCCGGTTCATGGCGTCCGCGCAGGGTCCGTACCTGACGGACGCGGACGGCGCCACCTACGTCGACCTGATCTGCTCGTGGGGTCCGATGATTCTGGGCCACGCGCACCCGGCGGTGGTCGAGGCGGTCCAGGCCGCGGCGGGCCGCGGCACCTCCTACGGCGCGCCGACGCAGGGCGAGGTGGAGCTGGCCGAGGAGATCGTCTCTCGCGCCCCGGTGGAGAAGGTGCGGCTGGTCAACTCCGGCACCGAGGCCACCATGTCGGCGATCCGGCTGGCCCGCGGCTTCACCGGCCGCTCCAAGGTCGTCAAGTTCGCCGGCTGCTACCACGGGCACGTCGACGCGCTGCTGGCCGCGGCCGGCTCCGGCGTGGTCACCCTGGGCCTGCCCGACACCCCCGGCGTCACCGGGGCCGCCACGGCCGACACGATCGTGCTGCCCTACAACGACGCCGTCGCGGTCGAGGAGGCGTTCACCGAGTACGGCGGCGAGATCGCCTGCGTGATCACCGAGGCGTGCCCGTCCAACATGGGCGTGGTGCCGCCGATCGACGGCTTCAACGAGCTGCTGCGCCGCCTGTGCGACAAGGCGGGCGCGCTGCTGGTCATCGACGAGGTGCTCACCGGCTTCCGGGTCACCCGCTCGGGCTGGTACGGCCGGGAGGGCGTGGCGGCCGACCTGTTCACCTACGGCAAGGTCATGGGCGGCGGCCTGCCCGCCGCCGCGTTCGGCGGCCGCGCCGAGGTCATGGACCACCTGGCCCCGGCCGGGCCGGTCTACCAGGCCGGCACCCTGTCGGGGAACCCGCTGGCCACCGCCGCGGGCCTGGCCACCCTGCGCAACTGCACGCCCGAGGTGTACGCGCGGGTCGACCGGGCGGCGTCCCTGGTCGGGAAGTGGGCGAGCGAGGCGCTGACGAGGGAGGGCGTCCCGCACCGCCTGCAGACCGCGGGCAACCTCTTCTCGGTGTTCTTCACCGACGAGCGCGTGCTGGACTTCGACCACGCCCAGAAGCAGGACTCGGCGGCCTACGCGGCCTTCTTCCACGAGGCGCTCGCCCGCGGCGTCTACCTGCCGCCCTCCTCCTACGAGGTGTGGTTCCTGTCCGCCGCCCACGACGACGCCGCGCTGGAGCGGATCGCCGAGGCGCTGCCGCACGCCGCGAAGGCCGCGGCCGAGAAGACCGGCTTGCCCGGGACGTGAGGGTAATCTGTTCCCGCCATGACTGAGACCACCATCGTTCATCTCCTGCGTCACGGTGAGGTCCACAACCCCCGAGGCGTGTTGTACGGCCGTCTTCCGGACTTCCACCTCAGCGAGGACGGGCACCTGATGGCCAAGGCCGCGGCCGGCTGGTTCGCCGGCCGGGACATCGCCGCGCTCTACACCTCCCCGCTGGACCGAGCCCGGGAGACGATCGCGCCGCTGGCCGCCGCCACCGGGCTGAGCCCGGTGATCGACGTGCGGCTGATCGAGGCCGACAACAAGTTCGAGGGCGAGGTCTTCCGGATGGGGAGGCTGGCCGACCCCCGGGTCTGGCGCAGGTTCACCAACCCGTTCCGGCCCTCCTGGGGCGAGCCCTTCCAGGAGGTCGCCGACCGCATGTGGTCCTTCACCCAGGAGGCGCGGGAGGCCGCGCGCGGCCGGGAGGCGGTGTGCGTCAGCCACCAGCTGCCGATCTACACCGCGCGCAGGCTCGCCGAGGGCGTGCGGCTCTGGCACGATCCGCGCCGCCGCCAGTGCGGGCTGGCCAGCGTCACCAGCCTCGTCTTCGAGGGCGAGGCGCTGGCGCGGGTGGAGTACTCCGAGCCCGCCGCCCACCTGGTCAGGCACCCGAGCATCCCCGGCGCCTGAGCCCGGGTACAGTCACGTACTACAGCTCGTAGTGCCCGAGGAGTGACCCTGATGATCCGCCGTGCCGCCATGCCCGCCTTCCTGGCGGCCGTCGCGCTGACGCTGACCGCCGGCTGCTCCGGAGGCGGCACGGCCGCCAAGCCGGGCGAGCCGGTCCCCGTCGACGACCGCCAGAGCCCGGCCGCGGTCAAGGGCGAGACCCTGGAGGGCGAGCAGCTCGACCTCGCCTCCTACGACGGCAAGGTCGTGGTCGTCAACTTCTGGGCGTCCTGGTGCGGGCCCTGCCGGGCCGAGGCCCCGGCGCTGGAGGCGACCTACCAGGAGAACAAGGACGAGGTGGCGTTCCTAGGCGTCGACATCAAGGACACCCGGGACGGCGCCAAGGCGTTCGTGCGCAAGTACGGCAACTCCTACCCGAGCCTGTTCGACCCCGAGGGCAAGATCACTCAGTCCTTCTCCTCGGTGAACCCCGGCGCGCTGCCGACCACCCTGATCCTGGACCGCGAGGGGCGGGTCGCCGTCCAGTTCCCGGGCATGGTCAGCAAGGCGCGGCTCGACCCGGCCCTGGCGAAGATCGTCGCCGAGAGATGATCCTCGCCGCGGGAATCGAGGAGACCATCACCGGCGGCACGCTGGCGCTCGCGCTGCCGCTGGCCGCGCTGGCGGGCATGGTCTCCTTCCTCAGCCCCTGCGTGCTGCCGCTGGTCCCCGGCTACCTGTCGTACGTGACGGGCATGACCGGCGAGGACCTGGCCGAGCAGCGCAAGGGCAGGCTCGTCGCGGGCGTCGCACTGTTCGTGCTGGGCTTCACGCTGGTCTTCATGGCCTACGGGTTCTTCTTCGGCGGCCTGGGCCACTGGCTGAAGACCTACGAAGAGGTGATCACCCGCGTCCTGGGCGCGGTGACGATCGTCATGGGCCTGCTGTTCATGGGCTTCTTCGTCAACCTGCAGCGCACCTTCAAGACCGCCCGGATGCCGGGCCCCGGAGTGGCGGGCGCCCCGCTGCTGGGCCTGCTGTTCGGGCTCGGCTGGACGCCCTGCATCGGCCCCACGCTGACCGCCATCCAGTCGCTGGCGATGACCGAGGCGACACCGGTGCGCGGCGGCGTGCTCTCCTTCTTCTACTGCGTGGGCCTGGGCCTGCCGTTTCTGCTCACGGCCCTGGCGTACCGTAAGGCGCTCACCGTCTTCGGGTGGGTGAAGAACCACTACCGGCTGGTGATGCGGCTGGGCGGCGGAATGCTCGTTCTGATCGGGGTACTGCTGGTCACCGGGCTGTGGACCGAGTTGAACAACGAGCTGCGGGTGTGGATCGGCAGCTTCGGGACGGTGATCTAGATGGGTCTGACAGGGTGGCTGCGCTGGGGATGGCGGCAGCTGACGTCCATGCGGACGGCGCTGATCCTGCTCTTCCTGGTGGCGCTGGCCTCCGTGCCGGGCTCGATCTTCCCCCAGCGCGGCCAGTCGCCGGAGCGGGTCGTGCAGTACCTGGAGGAGCACAAGACCCTCGGGCCCTGGCTGGACAGGCTGTCGCTGTTCGACGTGTTCGCCGCGCCGTGGTTCGCCGCGGTCTACCTGCTGCTGTTCGTCTCGCTGGCGGGCTGCGTCCTGCCGCGCTCCTGGCAGCTCCTGCAGAACCTGCGGTCCCGGCCGCCGTCCGCGCCCAAGCGCCTCGGGCGGCTTCCGCAGCACGCGGAGTTCCACTCCGGCGAGACGCCCGAGCGGGTGCTGGAGCAGGCCCGCGAGACGCTGCGCAGGCGGCGCTTCCGCACGGTCGCCGACGACGGCTCGCTCGCCGCGGAGAAGGGCTACCTGCACGAGGCGGGCAACCTCGTCTTCCACCTGGCGCTGCTGGCCCTGCTCTTCGCCGTCGGGCTCGGCGCGCTGTTCGGCTACCGGGGCAACCTGCTGCTGACCGAGGGGACCGGCTTCTCCAACTCGGTCGCCCACTACGGCGAGTTCCACCCGGGCCACCTGGTCGACCCGGACGACCTGGCGCCGTTCCAGGCGACGATGGACGACTTCGAGGTGGAGTTCGTCTCCTCGGGCGCGCAGACCGGCCAGGCGCGGGAGTTCCACGCGCGGATGACCTACCGCGAGAAGCCCGGCTCGGCCGAGCGCTCCGAGACGGTCAGGGTGAACCACCCGCTGGAGGTGGCCGGGGCGAAGGTCTACCTGCTGGGCCACGGCTACGCCCCGACCTTCAAGGTCACCGACGGCGCGGGGCACGTCGTCTTCGACGACGCGGTCCAGTTCCTGCCGCTGGACTCGGCGAACCTCGCCTCCGAGGGCGTCATCAAGGCGCCTGACGCCGAGCCGCAGCAGCTGGGCTTCCAGATGATGTTCTGGCCCACCGCCGCGCCGACCCCGGACGGGTCCTCGGTCATGTCCACCTTCCCCGGCCCGCTGAACCCCATGGTCGCGGTGGTCGGCGCCTTCAAGGGCGACCTCAACATGGACTCCGGCGACCCCCAGTCGGTGTACGAGCTGGACGCCGAGAACCTGGAGATGGTGAAGGTCGAGCGCAAGGCGATGGCCGTGGGCGAGACGCTGAAGCTGCCCGACGGGGCCGGCGAGATCACCTTCACCGGCTTCAAGGAGTACGCCTCGATGACCGTCACCTACGACCCGGGACGCGTCCCGGCCCTGGTCTCGGCCTCGCTGGCGATCGCCGGCCTGGTGGTCTCGCTGATGACCCGGCGCCGCAGGGTGTGGGTCCGTGCGAGCGCCGGAGAGGACGGGCGTACGGTGGTCGAGGTCGGCGGCCTCACCCTGGGCACCCCCACCGTCGAGTTCGACGACCTGCTGCGCGAACTGCGCGCCGAGGAACCGGAACCGGAGCCCGCACCGGCCTCCGCCGGAACGATCAAGGAGTGACACGGTGGTCGACACCGAACTCGCCGACCTGAGCAACAACATGCTGCTCGGCGCGGTTCTGCTGTATGTGGTCGCGATGCTGGGCTACGCGGCGGACCTGGCCTTCACCCCCCGCCCGGCGAAGGCGCGGGCCAAGGCGCTGGCCGGCGCGGGAGCCCCCGTGGAGGAGGCCGCCGACACAGCCGAGGATTCGGCCGAGCCGGACGTCCCGCGCCGCGACTGGGGCCGGTTCGCCGTGCTCATCACGGTGTTCGGCGGGCTGCTGCACGCCGGCGGCGTGGTCGCCCGCGGCATGTCGGTGTCCCGCTGGCCGTGGGGCAACATGTACGAGTTCGTGGTGGCGATCTGCCTGGCCGCGGTGGTCGGCTTCCTGGTGCTGCTGGTCCGCAGCAAGGCGCGCTACCTCGGCGCGTTCGTCATGCTCGCGGTGATCCTCGGGCTGGGCGCGGCGACCATCTGGCTCTACCAGGCGCCCGGCGAGCTGGTCCCGGCGCTGAAGTCCTACTGGATCGCCATCCACGTCAGTGCCGCGATCATCGCCTCCGGCGGGTTCACCGTCGGTTTCGTGGCCACGCTGCTGTACCTGGCCAAGGCGCGGCACGAGGAGAAGGCCAGCACCGGCTTCCTCGACCGGCTGCCCGGTTCGACGACCCTGGACGACCTCGCCTACAAGGCGACGATGTTCGTCTTCCCGATCTGGACGTTCTCCATCATCGCCGGCGCGATCTGGGCGGACGAGGCGTGGGGCCGCTACTGGGGCTGGGACCCCAAGGAGACCTGGTCGTTCATCGTCTTCGCCATCTACGCCGGCTACCTGCACGCGCGGGCGACCGCGGGCTGGAAGGGCCGCAAGGCGGCGGTCGTGGCGACCATCGGCTACGCGGCGCTGCTGTTCAACCTGGTCGGCGTGAACGTCTTCCTCGAGGGCATGCACTCGTACGCCGACGTTTAATGTGATCTTGTGCCTTTTCACGCTTGAATGGACGGACGTGTCCAGGAGGAGCGGAGAAGGCCATGCGCTGGGGTCGCCACCGGAGGTCCGCCGACGCGTTCACGCGCGCCTCGCTCACCGAGGTCCGGCCCCGGGAGGCCCAGCCCAGGGACACCGGCGGGCGGTTTCGCCCGCCGGGCCGGGACTACCGCGCCTATGAGCTGGACGAGCCCCCGGAGGAGCCGGCGGACTCCCTCCGGGTGCCGGCGCACCCGCCGGACCACCCCTGGGGCGGGGACGGCAGGCTGCACTGCGGCCCGCTGGAGGCGATCCTGCACCGCCAGTGGGACCTCGCCGAGGGGCCGCCGCCGCCCGAGGTGATCCGGGCGGTGGAGAGCCTCGCCATGCTCCCCGAGCGGCTCAAGCTGAAGCTGGCCGAGTCGCTCACCGGCATCTACGTCGGCCCCGGCGGCGTGCCCGACCTGGACGACATGGGCTCGCTCAAGGGCAGGCCGCTGCCGTCGGGGCGCGCCACGTGGGACATCTGCGCCGGCGCCTACGGCAACCGCAAGGTCGTGGTGGGGGACCGCCCGTCCCCCACGCCGGACGTGATGATGCACGAGATCGGCCACGCCCTGGACGACGTGGACGACCCGCACGGCGGATGGGTCTCCGACGGCGCGGACTTCCAGCGGCTCTACGCCGCCTGCGCGCCGTTCCTGCAGAGCGACTTCCATCGGCAGCGGGGCGTGCTCGGCAGGCGCGAGTTCTTCGCCGACGCCTTCGCCGCCATCGCCTCGCACCAGCGCCCCGCCCTCGTCGACATGCTGGGCGGCAACATCCGCCTGGCGCTCGACGTGATGCTCTTCTTCAACCGCCGGTACGGAATCTGAGGGGTACGAGGATGTACGTGATCAGACTCGCCAACGGGAGGCTTCTCGTGCCGCACGGCGAGCTCACCGAATCGGACGAGATCGTGCAGGCCTACGTGGAGATCGGCCCGGACGATCCGGAGTACGAGAGGCTGGCCGCCGAGGCGCTCACCGAGGAGGAGTCGGCCGGGATGCGCGAGAGGTGGCGCCGTGACGACGAGGCGCTGCGCCTGCAGTTCGAGGAGTGGAAGGCGGCTCTGCCCGAAGCCGCCCCGCCCGGGGAGTCCACCGGTCCCGGAACCCCGCCGGGGCCGGTGGGTGACTAGCGGACCTCCGCCAGCGGCTCGTCTCCGCGCAGCAGCGCGTGCACCTCGGACTCGCGGAACCGTCGGTGGCCCCCCGGAGTACGGATGCTGCTGATCCGGCCGGCTGCCGCCCACCGGGTGACCGTCTTGGGGTCTACCCGGAACAGGGCCGCCACCTCACCGGGGGTCAACAGACGCTCACTAGTGCTTTCCACGGATTCTCTCCCCTTTTGTCCCGCTCTGGACGCGGGTGGATAGATTCCAAGTGTGCCGGGTCGAGACCGTTTCATGCCTTGTTTTCGGAAAACATAACTTTGAGTGACGCCCCGAACAGGCATTATCTCGTAAAGTAACAATGGCATGTCCCGCGGCGGTCTCCGCAGGGCCGCTGACACCGCACTTGACCACGGCGAACGTCCTCAGACGAGGGTCGGAGAAGGGCGTCGCGCGGGGCCGCGGGCGGCGCCGCCTCCGGTGCGCCGGGCGCGCGGAGGGATAAGCTCCCGGGCATGTCCGATCTGGTCACCCTGGCGGAGATCGAAGCTGCCGCCCGCCGACTGGCCGGGGTCGCGGTGCGCACTCCGCTCGTGCGGTACCCGGACGCGCCGCTGTGGATCAAGCCCGAGTCGCTGCAGCCGGTGGGCGCGTTCAAGCTACGGGGCGCGTACGCGGCGATGACCACCGCGCCCCTGGGCAGCCCGCTCCCCAAGGGCGTCGTGGCGCACTCCAGCGGCAACCACGCCCAGGCGGTCGCCTACGCGGCGCGGGAGCTGGGCATCCGGGCGGTGCTGGTGGTCCCGCACGACGCGCCGGAGGTCAAGGTCTCCGAGTGCGTGCGGCTCGGCGCCGAGGTGGTCCTGGTGGAGCCGACGATGGAGGCGCGGACGGAGACGGCCGAGCGGCTGGCGCGGGCGCACGGCTACGAGCTCATCGCCCCCTTCGACGACCGGCGGGTGATCGCGGGCCAGGGCACGGTCGGGCTGGAGATCATGGCCGACCACCCCGGTCCCGGCGTGGTGCTGGTGCCCGTGGGCGGGGGAGGGCTGCTGGCCGGCACGGCCACCGCGGTCAAGAACCTGCACCGGGACACCCGGGTGGTGGGCGTCGAGCCGGCCCTGGCCGCCGACGCGCGCGACTCCTTCCTGCTGGGCCGCCCGGTGTCCTGGGCGGCGGCCGAGACCCGGCGCACCATGGCGGACGCGCTGCGGGTCGGCCGGGTCGGCGACCTGCCCTTCCGGCACATCGCCGCGTACGTGGACGACATCGTCACGGTGAGCGAGGAGGAAATCCGCGAGGCGATGCGGCTGCTGGCGGTGCGCACCCACCTGGTCGCCGAGCCCGCGGGGGCCGTCGCCGCGGCGGCGTTCCTCTTCCGCCGCGACGAGCTCCCCCCGGGTGAGGGAGTGGCGGTCCTGTCGGGCGGGAACGTGGATCCCGCGCTGCTCTTCCCCGCCTGAGGGCACCCTGAACCGGGGCTCTCCTGACCTGGGGATAACCTCGAAGGACCATGCGTTCAGTCATCCTGTACACACTCGCGCGACTCGTGCTGGTCGCGGCCACCGCCGCGATCCTCTATCTGATCGGCCTGAGCGGTCTGCTGAACCTCGCCCTGGCCTTTCTGATCTCCGGCATCGTGAGCTACGTCGTGCTGTCCCGCCAGCGCGACCAGATCTCGGTCGCCCTCACCTCCAAGATGCGGTCCCGGCGCCAGGGCACCGCCGGAGACGCCTCCCTCGCGGATTAGGCTGCTCCCCATGACCCGCGCTGACCTGACCAAGAAGCCCTCCGACGTGGCCGCGATGTTCGACGACACGGCCGAGCGCTACGACCTGCTCAACACCCTCATGACGGGCGGCCAGGACCGGGCCTGGCGGCGGGCGGTGGCCCGCGCGGTCGACGCGCGTCCGGGCGAGCGGGTGCTGGATCTGGCGGCGGGCACCGGCACGTCCACCGCCGCGCTGGCCGAGAACGGCGCCGAATGCGTCGCGTGCGACTTCTCGCTCGGCATGCTCCAGGTCGGGACGCGGCGGCAGCAGGGCAGGCGCGGTGTGACTTTCGTCGCGGGAGACGCGCTGCGGCTCCCCTTCCAGGACGCCTCCTTCGACGCCGTCACCATCTCCTTCGGGCTGCGCAACGTCGCCGACACCACGGCCGCCCTGCGCGAGATGCTGCGGGTGACCCGGCCGGGCGGCCGGCTGGTGGTCTGCGAGGTCAGCCACCCCACCAACCCGCTGCTGGGCCTCGGGCACCGGATGCACCTCAAGGTGGGCCTGCCGCTGCTGGCCAAGGTCAGCTCCAACCCCGACTCCTACAACTACCTGGCCGAGTCCACGCTGAAGTGGCCGGACCAGCCGGCGCTGGCGGCGCTGGTCGCCGAGGCGGGCTGGGAGCGCGTCCAGTGGCGCGACCTCACCTTCGGCGTCGCCGCGATCCACCGCGCCCGCAGGCCGGAGGACGTCTCCGCCTGAGCGGAGCGGTCCGTGACCCCCGCGTCACCGGGATGTTTCACCTGGTGAAGTTAGGCAGACCTTAACTACTGGTTGGTAACAACCTCGCCAGTCCCTCTTTTGCGCAACGGGTGTAGCCTCGCAACTAAGGGTGCTTGTGAAGTAGTTCACAAACGCACTTGCCGCAGCGTAGCGAAAAGGGTTGGAAGTTGAGCGAGCATTCCCCCGAAGCCGCCGACGTGGTGGTCGTGGGCGCCGGACCGGCCGGTTCCACCACCGCGTACTACCTGGCGCAGGCGGGTCTGAAGGTTCTCCTTCTGGAGAAGGCGACCTTCCCGCGCGACAAGATCTGCGGGGACGGGCTCACGCCGCGGGCGGTGCGGCAGATCATCGCGATGGGCGTGGACATCAACGCCCCCGGCTGGATCCGCAACAAGGGCCTGCGCATCTACGGCGGGGGAGTGCGGCTGGAGCTGCCCTGGCCCGAGCTCGCCACCTTCCCCGACTTCGGGCTGGTGCGCCCCCGCATGGACCTGGACCAGCTGCTGGCCGAGCACGCCGTCAAGGCGGGCGCCACGCTGCTGCAGAACACCACGGTCACCGAGCCGATCATCGACGAGCGCACCGACCGGGTGACGGGCGTGCGCACCAAGGACGGCAGGGAGTTCCGCGCGCCGCTGGTCGTGGCCGCCGACGGCAACTCCGCGCGGCTCGCGCTGGCCATGGGCATCCGCAAGCGCGAGGACCGCCCGATGGGCGTGGCCGTCCGGCGCTACTACGAGACCCCGCGCCACGACGACGACTACCTGGAGTCCTGGCTGGAGCTGTGGGACGGCGAGCGGCTCCTGCCCGGCTACGGCTGGGTGTTCGGGTGCGGCAACGGCACCTCGAACGTCGGGCTCGGCCTGCTCAACACCTCCAAGTCCTTCCAGAACACCGACTACCGCGAGATGCTCCGCCGCTGGACCGCCGGAATGCCCAAGGAGTGGCAGTTCGACGAGGAACACGCGACGGGGCCGATCCGCGGCGCGGCACTGCCGATGGGATTCAACCGGCAGCCGCACTACTCCCGGGGCCTGCTGCTGGTCGGCGACGCCGGGGGCATGGTCAACCCGTTCAACGGCGAGGGCATCGACTACGCGATGGAGTCGGGCCACCTGGCCGCCGACATCATCGTGCAGGCGCTGGCCAGACCGACCGCGGCCCAGCGGGAACGGGCGCTGTACGAATACCCCCGCATCCTCAAGGAGGAGCACGGGGGCTATTTCACGATCGGCCGGATCTTCGTGAAGGCCATCGGCGACCCGCGGGTGATGAAGTTCGCCACCCGGCACGGGCTGCCGCACCCGACGCTGATGCGGTTCACGCTGAAGCTCCTGGCCAACCTCACCGATCCGCGCGGCGGCGACGCGATGGACAGGGTCATCACCGCGATGACCAGGATTGCGCCGAACGCCTGATTTCTGCCCACAACTGAACCCACCGGTACGGACCAATGCGCGTTCTCACTAGGATGATGCAGCTCACACGGGTGAGATGCATCACGAGCTATGAGGGAGGTGTGTAAACCCGTGGACCTCTACTACCCGATCGTCGTACTGGCGGCGCTGGCGGCGGCCTTCGCCATCGGTTCGGTGATCATGGCGGCCTTCACCGGGCCTAAACGCTGGAACAGGGCGAAGCTCGAGGCCTACGAATGCGGGATCGAGCCGACCCCGCAGCCGGTCGGCGGCGGACGCTTCCCCGTGAAGTACTACCTCACGGCGATGCTCTTCATCGTCTTCGACATCGAGATCGTCTTCCTGTATCCCTGGGCCGTCGCCTTCGACGGTCTGGGGATCTTCGGTCTCATCGAGATGGTGCTGTTCATCGTCACCGTCCTCGTCGCGTACGCCTATGTCTGGCGGCGCGGCGGCTTGGAGTGGGACTGATTCACATGGGTCTGGAAGAGAAACTTCCCAGCGGTTTCCTGCTCACCACGGTCGAGCAGGTCGCCGGATGGGCGCGCAAGAGCTCTCTGTGGCCGGCCACCTTCGGGCTCGCCTGCTGCGCCATCGAGATGATGGCGGCGGGCGACCCGAGGCATGACTTCTCCCGCTGGGGCATGGAGCGCGCCTCGGGATCGCCGAGACAGGCGGACCTGATGATCGTCGCGGGCCGGGTCAGCCAGAAGATGGCTCCCGTCCTCCGGCAGGTCTACGACCAGATGTCGGAACCCAAGTGGGTGATCGCGATGGGTGTCTGTGCGTCTTCTGGAGGCATGTTCAACAACTACGCGATCGTTCAGGGAGTGGACCACATCGTACCAGTGGACATCTACCTGCCCGGATGCCCCCCGCGGCCCGAGATGCTGCTGGACGCGATCCTCAAACTCCACGACAAGATCCAGAACACGAAACTGGGCGCGCAGCGCGAGAAGCAGGTCCAGGAGCTGGAGCGGGCGAAGCTGCGGCAGCTGCCGCTGCTGGGCCAGTCGGGAGCGCGGTCATGAGCGACATCGTCCAGCGCCAGGGCATGTTCGGGGCGAACACGACGGGCGACACCTCCGGGTACGGCAGGCTGGTGGTACCCCAGCCGGTGTTGGAATCGACGCCCCGGCCCTACGGCGAGTACTTCGACGAGATCGCGGACGAACTGGAGCGGTCCGGTTTCTCTGACGCGATCGAGCGGGTCGTGGTTCATCGCGGAGAGGTAACTTTCCACGTGCGGCGCGAGCGGCTGCTGGAACTGGCCAGGACGCTGCGCGACGCGCCCGGACTGCGGTTCGAACTGCTGTCCGGCGTCTCGGGCGTCCACTACCCCGCCGAGACCGGCAGTGAACTGCACGCCGTCTACCACCTGCTCTCGATCACCCACAACCGGCGCGTCCGGCTGGAGGTCGGCATCCCCGACGCCGACCCGCACGTCGACTCCCTGGTTCCGGTGTACCCCACGGCCGACTGGCACGAACGGGAGACCTGGGACTTCTTCGGGATCGTCTTCGACGGCCACCCGGCGCTGACCAGGATCGAGATGCCCGACGACTGGGTGGGCCACCCCCAGCGCAAGGACTACCCCCTCGGCGGCATCCCCGTCGAATACCGCGGCGCGGAGATCCCGCCGCCGGACGAGCGGAGGTCGTACTCATGACCACCACCTACGACGCGTACCGGGCGGGCGCCACGGACGACGGAGCGGCCGAAGGCAAGGTGTACAACCTCGCCGGGGCCGACTGGGACGAGGTCGTCGAGGGCGCCAGGGACACCGACACCGACGAGCGGCTCGTGGTCAACATGGGACCGCAGCACCCGTCCACCCACGGCGTGCTGCGGCTCATCCTGACCCTCGACGGCGAGACGGTCGAGCGGGTGCAGGTCGGCATCGGCTACCTGCACACCGGCATCGAGAAGAACATGGAGTTCCGCACCTGGACGCAGGGCACCACGTTCTGCACCCGGATGGACTACCTGGCGCCGATCTTCAACGAGACCGCGTACTGCCTGGCCGTGGAGAAGCTGCTGGGCATCACCGACCGCATCCCCGAGCGGGCGAACGTCATCCGGGTGCTCATGATGGAGCTCAACCGGATCTCCTCCCACCTGGTGGCGATCGCGACGTTCGGCCTGGAGCTGGGCGCGACCACGGTCATGCTCAACGGCTTCATCGAGCGCGAGTACACCCTCGACCTGTTCGAGGAGATCTGCGGCCTGCGGATGAACATGGCCTACGTCCGCCCCGGCGGCGTCGCCCAGGACATCGGCCCGGCCGCCATCGCCAAGCTGCGCGACTACCTCAAGCGCATGCCCGAGCGGTTCCAGCAGATGCGCAAGCTGCTGGACGCCAACCCGATCTACCTGGCGCGGACCAAGGACATCGCCTACCTCGACCTGACCGGCTGCATGGCGCTGGGCATCACCGGCCCGGTGCTGCGCTCCACCGGCCTGCCGTGGGACCTGCGCAAGTCCCAGCCGTACTGCGGTTACGAGACCTACGACTTCAAGGTGCACACGCAGGAGTCCTGCGACGTGTACGGCCGCTACCTCGTCCGGATGGCCGAGATGGAGGAGTCCCTGAAGATCGTCGAGCAGTGCGTCGAGCGGCTCACCAAGGGCTCGGCCAAGGACGGCCCGGTGATGATCGAGGACAAGAAGATCGGCTGGCCCGCCCAGCTGGCGATCGGCACCGACGGCATGGGCAACTCGCCCGCCCACATCGGGCACATCATGGGCGAGTCCATGGAGGCCCTGATCCACCACTTCAAGCTGGTGACCGAGGGCTTCCGGGTGCCGGCCGGCCAGGCGTACGCGGCGATCGAGTCCCCGCGCGGCGAGCTGGCCGCGCACGTCGTCTCCGACGGCGGGACCCGGCCCTACCGCGTGCACTTCCGCGACCCGTCGTTCACCAACCTGCAGGCCACGGCCGCGATGTGCGAAGGCAGCTTCGTCGCCGACGTCATCGCCGCGGTCGCGTCCATCGATCCCGTGATGGGAGGAGTCGACCGATGAGTCACTTCCCCGAGGGCTCCCCGTACGAGGTGGAGACCAGGCAGCGTCTGGAACAGGACGCGAAGGACATCATCGCCCGCTACCCGCAGCCGCGCAGCGCGCTGCTGCCGCTGCTGCACCTGGTGCAGTCGCAGGACGGGCACATCACCCGGCAGGGCGTGCAGTTCTGCGCCGACATGCTCGGGGTGACCCCCGCGCAGGTCGTCGGCGTCGCGACCTTCTACACCCAGTACAAGCGGGCGCCGATGGGCGAGTACCACGTGGGCGTGTGCGTCAACACGCTGTGCGCGGTGCTCGGCGGCGACGAGATCTGGGAGTCGCTGAGCGAGCACGTGGGCGTCGGGCACGACCAGGCCACCGAGGACGGCAAGGTCTCGCTGGAGCGCCTGGAGTGCAACGCGGCCTGCGACTACGCGCCGGTCATGATGGTCAACTGGGAGTTCTACGACAACCAGACCCCCGAGAGCGCCAAGCAGCTCGTCGACGACCTGCGCGCCGGACGCCCGGTGCCGCCCACCCGCGGCGCGAGCGGCATCTGCTCGTTCAAGGAGGCCTCCCGCGTCCTGGCCGGGTTCAACGACGGCCGCGCCCACGAGGGCGTCCAGGCCGGCCCCGAGTCCCGGATCGGCGTGGAGCTGGCCAAGGAGAAGGGTTGGGAAGCCCCATGACCACGCTCACCCCCGTTCTCACGAAGAACTGGGACCAGGCGGACTCGTTCACGCGCACGGCGTACGAGCGCAACGGCGGCTACCAGCCGCTGCGCAAGGCACTGGGCATGGAGCCCTCGGCCATCGTCGAGGCGGTCAAGGACTCCGGTCTGCGCGGCCGCGGCGGCGCGGGGTTCCCCACCGGCATGAAGTGGGGCTTCCTCGCCCAGGGCACGGGCAAGCCCACCTACCTGGTGGTCAACGCCGACGAGTCCGAGCCGGGCACCTGCAAGGACATCCCGCTCATGATGGCCGACCCCCACGTGCTCGTCGAGGGGGTGATCATCAGCTCGTACGCGATCGGCGCGCACCAGGCGTTCATCTATGTGCGCGGTGAGGTCCTGCACGTCATCCGCAGGCTCCGGCAGGCGGTGGAGGAGGCGTACGAGGCCGGATACCTCGGCCGGGACATCCTCGGCTCGGGGTTCGACCTCGACCTCGTGGTGCACGCCGGCGCAGGCGCCTACATCTGCGGCGAGGAGACCGCGCTCTTGGACTCGCTGGAGGGGTTCCGGGGCCAGCCCCGGCTCAAGCCTCCCTTCCCGGCCGTCGCGGGCCTCTACGGCGGGCCCACCGTGGTGAACAACGTCGAGTCGATCGCCTCGGTTCCCTCGATCGTCGACCGCGGCGCCGACTGGTTCGCCTCCATGGGCACCGAGAAGTCCAAGGGCTTCGGCATCTTCTCGCTGTCGGGCCACGTGACGCGGCCCGGCCAGTACGAGGCGCCGCTGGGCATCACGCTGCGCGAGCTGCTGGAGATGGCCGGAGGCATCCGCGAGGGGCACGAACTGAAGTTCTGGACCCCCGGCGGCTCCTCCACGCCGATCTTCACGGCCGAGCACCTGGACGTGCCGCTGGACTTCGAGTCCGTCGGCGCGGCCGGGTCGATGCTGGGCACCCGGGCGCTGCAGATCTTCGACGAGACGACCTGCGTGGTGCGGGCGGTGCTGCGCTGGACGGAGTTCTACGCGCACGAGTCCTGCGGCAAGTGCACGCCGTGCCGCGAGGGCACCTACTGGCTCAAGCAGATGATGAAGCGGCTGGAGGCGGGACAGGGCACCGAAGAGGACCTGTCGACCCTCAACGACATCGCCGACAACATCCTCGGCCGGTCGTTCTGCGCCCTGGGAGACGGTGCGACCAGCCCCATCCACTCCTCGATCAAGCACTTCCGCGAGGAGTACCTGGCGCACTTCTCCCACGGCGGGTGCCCCTTCGACCACGCCAAGTCCACGAAGTGGGGGGCATAGATGACTGCCACCTCTGAAACGGGCGTCGTTCCGCAGGAGGACCTGGTCACCGTCACCATCGACGGCTTCGAGGTCAGCGTCCCCAAGGGCACGCTGGTCATCCGGGCCGCCGAGCTGCTCGGCATCCAGATCCCGCGGTTCTGCGACCACCCGCTGCTCGACCCGGTCGGCGCCTGCCGCCAGTGCCTGGTGGACATCCCCGACGCCGGCAACGGCCGGGGCTTCCCCAAGCCGCAGGCGTCCTGCACCATCCCGGTCGCGCCCGGCATGGTGATCAACACCCAGCTCACGTCCCCGGTCGCCGACAAGGCGCAGAAGGGCGTGATGGAGTTCCTGCTCATCAACCACCCGCTGGACTGCCCGGTCTGCGACAAGGGCGGCGAGTGCCCCCTGCAGAACCAGGCGATGTCCAACGGGCGGGGCGAGTCGCGGTTCGTGGAGCGCAAGCGCACGTTCCCCAAGCCGCTGCCGCTGTCCTCGCAGGTCCTGCTGGACCGGGAGCGCTGCGTGCAGTGCGCCCGGTGCACCCGCTTCTCCGACCAGATCGCCGGCGACCCGTTCATCGACCTCTTCGAGCGCGGGGCCAAGGAACAGGTGGGCGTGGCGGACGGCAAGCCGTTCTCGTCCTACTTCTCGGGCAACACCGTGCAGATCTGCCCGGTCGGCGCGCTGACCGGCGCGGCCTACCGGTTCCGGGCGCGGCCGTTCGACCTGGTCTCCACGCCGTCGGTGTGCGAGCACTGCGCGTCCGGCTGCGCCCAGCGCACCGACCACCGGCGCGGCAAGGTCACCCGGCGCCTGGCCGGTGACGACCCGCAGGTCAACGAGGAGTGGAACTGCGACAAGGGCCGCTGGGCCTTCACCTACGCCACCGAGCCGGACCGGCTGCGCTACCCGCTGGTCCGCAACGCCGAGGGCGTGCTGGAGCCCGCCTCGTGGCCCGAGGCGCTCGCCGCGGCCGCGGCGGGTCTGGCCGGGAGGAAGGCCGGGGTCCTGACCGGCGGGCGGCTGACGCTGGAGGACGCCTACGCGTACTCCAAGTTCGCGCGCATCGCGCTGGGCACCAACGACATCGACTTCCGCGCCCGCCCGCACACCGCCGAGGAGGCCGACTTCCTGGCCTACGGCGTAGCGGGGCACGGCATCGAGGTCTCCTACCAGGACCTGGAGAACGCGCCGGTCGTGCTGCTCGCGGGCCTGGAGCCCGAGGAGGAGTCGCCGATCGTCTTCCTGCGGCTGCGCAAGGCCGTCCGCAAGAAGGGCATGCGGGTCCTGTCGATCGCCCCGTTCGCCACGGACGGGCTGCGCAAGCTCGACGGCGGCCTGCTGCAGGCCGGCCCGGGCGGCGAGCCGGAGGCGCTGAGCATCTCCGGCGAGGCGGCCGAGGCCCTGTCGGCCGAGGGCTCGGTCATCCTGGTCGGCGAGCGGCTCGCGCAGACCACCGGGGCGCTCAGCGCCGCGGTGCGGCTCGCGCAGACCACCGGCGCCCGGCTGGCCTGGGTGCCGCGCCGCGCCGACCTGCGCCGGGCGCTGGAGGCCGGCGAGCTGCCCGGCCTGCTGCCGATCGGCCGTCCGGTCGACAACACCGCGGCGCGGGTCGAGGTCGCGCGGGTCTGGGGGGTGAGCAGCCTGCCGGACGAGCCCGGACGGGACGGCGCGCACATCCTGGCCGCCGCCGCGTCCGGGGAGATCGAGGCGCTGCTGATCGGCGGCGTCGACCCCTACGACCTGGAGCACCCGGGGTTCGCGCTGAGCGCCCTGGAGCGCACCGGCTTCATCGTCAGCCTGGAGCAGCGGGTCAGCGCGGTCACCGACCGCGCCGACGTGGTGCTGCCGGTCGCGGCCGTCCAGGAGAAGTCCGGGACGTTCGTGGACTGGGAGGGCAGGGGCCGCCCGTTCGAGGCGGCGCTGAAGACGCCGAGCGCGCTGTCGGACCTGCGGGTGCTGGGCGCCCTGGCCGACGAGCTCGACGTGCACCTGGGGCTGCCCGACCCGGCCGCCGCCCGCCGGGAGCTGGCCGACCTGGGCGCGCACCGGGGCGAGCGCCCCGACGCGCCGGGCACGCTGGCGGACTTCACCTTCACGCCCGGCGCGGGCGAGGCGGTGCTGGCCACCTGGCGGCTGCTGCTGGACGACGGGCGCATGCAGGACGGCGAGCCGCACCTGAAGGGCACCGCGCGGCCCGCGGTCGCCCGCGTGTCGGCCAAGACGGCGGCGGAGAACGGGCTGAACGGCCTGGTCACCGTCTCCACCGACGAGGGCGCGATCACGGTCCCGCTGCGGATCGACGATCTGCCCGAAGGCGTCATCTGGCTGCCGGCGAACTCGTCCGGCAAGAACCTGCTGCGCGAGCTCGGCGCCACGACCGGCAGCATCGTGAAGATCGGAGGTGTGGGCTGATGGCTCCCGATCCGTCGCTCCCCGCGTTCGGCCAGGACCCCTGGTGGCTGATGCTCGGCAAGGTGCTGGTCATCTTCGTCTTCCTGGTCGTGACCGTGCTGCTGTCGATGTGGGTGGAACGCCGCATCATCGGCCGGATGCAGCTGCGCGTCGGCCCCAACCGCGCCGGGCCGTTCGGCCTGCTGCAGGGCCTGGCCGACGGCGTGAAGCTGGCCCTGAAGGAGGACATCGTCCCCTCGGGCGTCGACAAGATCATCTTCTGGACGGCCCCGGTGGTCGCCGCGATCCCGGCGTTCGTGTCCTTCGTCATCATCCCGTTCGGGCCGACCGTGTCGATCTTCGGCCACCACACGCCGCTGCAGGGCACCGACCTCCCCGTCGCGGTCCTGCTGGTGCTGGCGATGGCCTCCATCGGCGTCTACGGCATCGTGCTGGCCGGCTGGTCGTCCATGTCGCCCTACTCGCTGCTGGGCGGCCTGCGCTCCAGCGCCCAGGTGATCTCCTACGAGATCGCGATGGGCCTGTCGTTCGTGGCGGTGTTCCTCTTCGCGGGCACGCTCTCCACCTCCGGCATCGTCGAGGCGCAGGCCGACCGGTGGTTCGCGGTGGCGCTGCTGCCCTCCTTCGTGGTCTACGTGATCACGATGATGGGCGAGTCCAACCGCATCCCCTTCGACCTGCCCGAGGGCGAGGGCGAGCTGGTCGCCGGCTTCCACACCGAGTACTCCTCGCTGAAGTTCGCGATGTTCTTCCTCGCCGAGTACATCAACCTCGCCACCCTCTCGGCCCTGGCCACCACCCTGTTCCTGGGCGGCTGGCGGGCCCCGGCGCCGATCTCCACCGTGTGGGCCGGCGCCAACGAGGGCTGGTGGCCGGTGCTGTGGTTCCTGGTCAAGATCTGGGCCTTCATCTTCTTCTTCATCTGGCTGCGCGCGTCCCTGCCGCGGGTGCGCTACGACCAGCTGATGAAGCTGGGCTGGAAGGTGCTCATCCCGTTCTCCCTGGGCTGGATCATGCTGGTCGCCACCATGCGCGCGCTCACCCGGGAGGGATACGGCACCGGCACCCTGGTCGTCGTCGCCGCGGTCGTGGTGGCGCTGGCCCTGGGCGCCTCGGTGCTCTACGACATGGTCCGCAAGGACAAGCAGGCGGTCTCCGAACCGGATGACGTCGAGAAGGCCAGGGCCGAGCGGGAGGACCCGTTCGCGGGCGGCTTCCCGGTGCCCCCGATGGACGCCCCGCACTACCACGGGACGTCCCCGCAGAAGGAGGTCGAAAGTGGGGTTCACTGACTTCCTGAACCCGGTGAAGGGCTTCGGAGTCGCGTTCCACCAGCTGTTCACCAAGGTGGAGACCGTCCAGTACCCCGAGGTCAAGAAGCCCACCGCGCCCCGGTTCCACGGCCGGCACCAGCTCAACCGCTGGCCGGACGGGCTGGAGAAGTGCATCGGCTGCGAGCTGTGCGCCTGGGCCTGCCCCGCCGACGCGATCTACGTCGAGGCGGGCGACAACACCGAGGACGAGCGCTTCTCCCCGGGCGAGCGCTACGGCCGGGTCTACCAGATCAACTACCTGCGCTGCATCCTGTGCGGGCTGTGCATCGAGGCGTGCCCCACGCGGGCGCTGACCATGACCAACGAGTACGAGCTGGCCGACGACAGCCGCGAGTCGCTGATCTACACCAAGGAGATGCTGCTCGCCCCGCTGCGCGAGGGCATGGAGCAGCCGCCGCACGAGATGCGGCTCGGCGAGACCGAAGAGGACTACTACCGCCTCGGGCTCGGCGCCAAGGACGGTGACTTCTGATGGTGGCGTTCTGGATCCTGGCGGTGGTCTCGGTGGCCGCCGCCCTCGGCATGATCTTCCAGCGCAAGGCCGTGTACTCGGCGCTGCTGCTGGCCGTGGTCATGCTCAGCCTGGCCGTGCTCTACGCGGTGCAGGACGCGCCGTTCCTGGCGCTCGTGCAGGTGATCGTCTACACCGGCGCGGTGCTGATGCTCTTCCTGTTCGTGCTGATGCTGGTCGGCGTCGCCACCGTCGACTCGCTGGTGGAGACCATCTCCGGCCAGCGGATCTGGGCGGCGGTCGCGGGCCTGGGCTTCGCCGGCCTGCTGGTCTTCGGCATCGGGAGCGCGGTCTTCCCCGCCGACACCGGCCTCGCCGCCGCCAACGGCGAGGGCAACGTCATGGGCCTGGCACGGCTGATCTTCAACAGGTACGTGTTCGCCTTCGAGGTGACCAGCGCCCTGCTGATCACCGCGGCGCTCGGCGCGATGGTGCTGGCGCACAAGGAGCGGGTGTCGCCCAAGGCGGGCCAGCGCCTGCTGTCGGTGCAGCGCTTCAAGTCCGGGGAGCACCCGGGCCTGCTGCCCAGCTCGGGCACCTACGCCCGGCACAACGCGGTCGACATGCCCGCGCTGCTGCCGGACGGCTCGGTCGCCGAGCGCTCGCTCAACCCGGTGCTCACCGGCCGCGGCGACACCGTCGACCGGCACCCCGACCTCGGCGGTGAGAGCCAGGCCGAGGCGATCGAGGCCGACGTCCAGGCCGTCGAGGAGACCGTCGAGACCGTCGAGGAGGTCGGCAAGTGAGCCACTACCTCATCCTGTCGGCGCTGCTGTTCAGCATCGGCGCGGTGGGCGTCCTGATCCGCCGCAACGCCATCGTGGTGTTCATGTGCGTCGAGCTCATGCTCAACGCCACGAACCTCGCCTTCGTGAGCTTCTCCAAGATGCACGGCAACCTGGACGGCCAGGTCATCGCGTTCTTCGTGATGGTCGTCGCGGCCGCCGAGGTCGTGGTGGGGCTGGCGATCATCATGACCATCTTCCGTTCCCGCAGGTCCTCGTCGGTCGACGACGCGAGCCTGCTGAAGTACTGAGGGGCTTGCGGACGTGGAGACACATCTGACCGCGGCCACCGGGCTCCAGGCCTACGCGTGGCTGCTGATCGCCCTGCCCCTCGCGGGAGCGGCGATCCTGCTGCTGGGCGGCCGCGCCACCGACAAGTGGGGCCACTACCTGGCCACCGCGCTGTCGGGCGGCGCGTTCGTCCTCGGCTTCCTCATGTTCTGGCAGATGCTCGGCTACCCGGGCGAGGAGCGCGCCAGGAGCGTGCACCTCTACCAGTTCATCCAGACCGGCTCCGTCGACGTCGACATGGGCCTGCTGCTGGACCAGCTGTCGATCAGCTTCGTGCTGCTCATCACGTTCGTCGGCACGCTGATCCACGTGTACTCGATCGGGTACATGGTCAAGGACGAGAACCGGCGGAAGTTCTTCGCCTACCTCAACCTCTTCGTGGCGGCCATGCTCCTGCTGGTGCTGGCCGACAACTACCTCGGCCTGTTCGTCGGCTGGGAGGGCGTGGGCCTCGCCTCGTACCTGCTCATCGGGTTCTGGCAGCACAAGCCCACCGCGGCCGTCGCGGCCAAGAAGGCGTTCGTCGTCAACCGCGTCGGTGACATGGGCCTCGCGATCGCGATGATGCTCATGTTCGCCACCTTCGGCACCGTCTCCTACACCGGCGTCTTCGGCATGGTGGACGACCCGGCGGTGTCCGAGGGCGTCATGACCGTGCTCGGCCTGCTCCTGCTGCTGGGCGCGTGCGGCAAGTCCGCCCAGCTCCCGCTGCAGTCCTGGCTGCTGGACGCGATGGAGGGCCCGACCCCGGTGTCGGCGCTCATCCACGCGGCCACCATGGTCACCGCGGGCGTCTACCTCATCGTCCGCTCCGGCGTGATCTTCGAGGCGTCGCCGACCGCCCAGCTGGTCGTCGCCATCGTCGGCGCGGTCACGCTGCTGGCCGGTGCGATCATCGGTTGCGCCAAGGACGACATCAAGAAGGCGCTCGCCGGCTCGACCATGTCGCAGATCGGCTACATGGTGCTCGCCGCGGGCCTCGGCCCGGTCGGCTACGTCGTGGCCATCGCCCACCTCATCACGCACGGCTTCTTCAAGGCCGGCATGTTCCTGGGCGCCGGCTCGGTGATGCACGCGACCGAGGACGACGTGAACATGCGCCGGTACGGGGCGCTGCGCAAGCTGCTCCCCATCACCTTCGGCACGTTCTTCCTCGGCTACCTCGCCATCATCGGCGTGCCGCCCTTCGCGGGCTTCTTCACCAAGGAGGGCATCATCGAGGCGGCCTGGGACCAGAACGTGGTCCTGGGCCTCTGCGCGATCGCGGGCGCGGCCATCACCGCGTTCTACATGTCCCGCCTGATGTTCATGACCTTCTTCGGCGAGAAGCGCTGGGACCCGGACGTGCACCCGCACGAGTCGCCCGCGATCATGACCGTCCCGCTGGTCGTCCTGGCGGTCGGCTCGGCCGGCATGGGCGCCTTCCTCATGCTGGGCGGCAGGTTCGCGTCGTTCCTGGAGCCGGTCACCCGCACCCCGCACGGCGAGCACCACCTGATCACCCTCAACGGGGCGATCACCCTGGTGCTGGTCGTCATCGGCGTGGTCGTCGCCTGGGTGAAGTACGGCGCCCGCCCGGTGCCCAAGACCGCGCCCCACGGCTCGGCGCTCACCACGTTCGCGCGCAAGGACCTGTACGGGGACGCCATCAACGAGTCGCTGTTCATGCGGCCCGGCCAGTGGCTGACCCGCCTCGCGGTGTTCTTCGACAACCGCGGCGTGGACGGGGTCGTCAACGGTCTCGCCGCCCTCATCGGCGGCACGTCCGGCCGGATCCGGCGGCTGCAGACCGGCTACGTCCGGTCGTACGCCCTGTCCATGTTCCTCGGCGCGGGTCTCCTCGTCGCCGCACTGCTGGTGGTGAGGATCTGATGCTCTCCGCACTCATCGCCCTTCCCGCCCTAGGGGCGCTGGCCGTCGGCCTGCTCCCCAAGGGGAAGGACCAACTGGCCAAGCTGGTCGCGCTGGCGGTCTCGGTGGCCGTCGCGGTCTACGCGATCGTCATGGCCTCCGGCTACGACACCACCTCCACCGAGCGCTTCCAGTTCACCGAGACGTACTGGTGGATCGAGTCCTTCGGCGTGCACTGGGCGCTCGGGCTCGACGGCGTCTCGCTGACGCTCGTCCTGCTGTCGGTCATCCTCGTCCCGCTGGTGCTGCTGGCCAGCTGGACGCCGGCCGACCGCTACGGCGGGGCGTCCACCGACAACGTCCCCGAGCGCTCGGTGAAGGGCTACTTCGCCCTGATCCTGTTCATGGAAGCGATGATGATCGGCGTCTTCGCGGCGACCGACGTCTTCCTCTTCTACGTCTTCTTCGAGGCCATCCTCATCCCGGTCTACTTCCTGGTCGGCCGGTACGGCGGGCCGCAGCGCTCGTACGCCGCGGTCAAGTTCCTGCTGTACTCGCTGTTCGGCGGGCTGCTCATGCTGGCCGCCGTCATCGGCCTGTACGTGGTCGGCGGCAGGAACTCCTTCCTGCTGTCGGACCTGACCGGGCTGGACATCGACCCGGGCACCGCCAAGTGGCTCTTCCTCGGCTTCTTCATCGCGTTCGCGATCAAGGCGCCGATGGTGCCGGTGCACACCTGGCTGCCGGACACCGCCGGGCAGGCGCCGGCCGGCGCGCTGGTGCTGATCGTCGGCGTGCTCGACAAGATCGGCACCTACGGCATGATCCGGTTCTGCCTGGAGCTGTTCCCGGGAGCGGCGAAGTGGGCGACGCCGGTGGTGATCACCTTCGCGGTGATCAGCATCATCTACGGCGCGATCCTGGCCATCGGCCAGGTCGACCTCAAGCGGCTCATCGCCTACACCTCGATCAGCCACTTCGGGTTCATCGTGCTGGGCATCTTCGCGATGACGACGGCCGCCCAGTCCGGCGCCATGCTCTACATGGTCAACCACGGGTTCTCCACCGGCGCGCTGTTCCTGGTCGTCGGGTTCCTGATCTCGCGCCAGGGCTCGGCCCGGATCGACGCCTTCGGCGGGGTCCAGAAGGTCGCGCCGGTGCTGGCCGGGACCTTCCTGGTGGCGGGCCTGTCGGGGCTGGCGCTGCCGGGCCTGTCGTCGTTCGTCTCGGAGTTCCTCGTCCTGGTCGGCACGTTCTCCCGCTACCAGGTGGCGGCGGTCGTGGCGACCTTCGGCATCGTGCTGGCCGCGATCTACATCCTGTGGGTCTACCAGCGGGTCGCCGGCGGCCCGTCCCTGGTCAGCTTCTCCGATCTCTCCCGGCGTGAGCTGGTGGCGATCGGGCCGATTCTGGCGATCATCGTGGCGCTCGGCTTCTTCCCGCAGCCGATCCTCAAGGTGATCAACCCCTCCGTGGAGCGCACGCTGACCGTCGTGGACCAGAAGGATCCGCGGCCGACCGTCGCCGAGGCTCCCACCAACCCGGGAGTGAGGCCGTGACCGGTTCAGTTCTCGCCGCGGGGAGCATCCCCGCACCGCACGTCGAATACGACCTCGTCGCGCCGCTGCTGCTCGTCTTCGGCACGGCCGTGCTCGGGGTCCTGGTCGAGGCGGTCTTCGGCCGGAAGTGGCGGCCGAGGATCCAGGTGCCGCTGGCGTTCGCCGGCCTGGGCGCGGCGTTCGTGTGGACCGTCATCCTGGCGATCAACAGCGACCCGCACCAGGTGGCGGCCGAGGGCGCGCTCGGCATCGACGGGCCGACCCTCTTCATCCAGGGCACGATCCTGGTGCTGGCGATGCTCAGCATGCTGCTCATCGCCGACCGCCGGCAGGACGCGTTCGCGGCGCAGGCCGCGGCGCTGCCGGGGACCGAGGCCGAGGCGCGCGCCTCGGCCGGCGGGTCCGTGCACACCGAGATCTACCCCCTCACCCTGTTCGCGGTCGGCGGCATGCTGATGTTCCCGGCCTCGAACGACCTGCTCACGATGTTCGTGGCGCTGGAGGTCATGTCGCTGCCGCTGTACCTGCTGTGCGGGCTGGCGCGGCGCCGCCGCCTGCTCTCCCAGGAGGCGGCGGTCAAGTACTTCCTGCTCGGCGCGTTCTCGTCGGCGTTCTTCCTGTTCGGCATCGCGCTGCTGTACGGGTACTCGGGCAGCATGTCGCTCGGCGACATCGCGCAGGTCGTCCAGACGGGGCAGACCATCGTCCCCGAGGAGGTCGCCGGCCGGGTCCAGCCGCAGGAGGCCACCGAGGCGCTCCTGTACGGCGGCGTGGCGCTGCTGGCGGTCGGCCTGCTGTTCAAGATCGGCGCGGTGCCGTTCCACTCCTGGAAGCCCGACGTCTACCAGGGCGCCCCGACCCCGGTCACCGCGCTCATGGCGTCCGGGACGCTGGTCTCGGCCGTCGGCGCGCTGCTGCGGGTGTTCTACGTCGCACTGGAGAACATGCGCTGGGACTGGCGGCCCATGATGTGGGCGGTGGCCATCATCACGATGGTCGTCGGCTCGATCGTGGCGATCACCCAGACGGACATCAAGCGGATGCTGGCCTACTCGTCCGTCGCGCACGCGGGCTTCCTGCTCACCGGCGTGATCGCGACCTCGGAGAACGGCCTGTCCTCGGTGCTGTTCTACCTGGCCGCCTACGGCGCGACGACCATCGGCGCGTTCGCGGTGGTGACCATGGTGCGCGACACCTCCGGCGAGGCGGGGCACCTGTCCCGCTGGGCCGGCCTGGGCAAGCGCTCCCCGGCGGTCGCCGGGATCTTCGCGTTCTTCCTGCTGGCCTTCGCCGGCATCCCGCTGACCAGCGGGTTCACCGGGAAGTTCGCGGTGTTCCGGGCGGCCTTCGAGGGCGGCGCCGCGCCCCTGGTGGTGGTCGGCGTGCTCAGCTCGGCCATCGCCGCCTTCTTCTACGTGCGTGTGATCGTGCTCATGTTCTTCAGCGATCCGGAGCCGGAGGGCCCGTCCGTGGTGGTGGCACCGGCCACCGCGGCGGCTGTGGCCCTGGGTCTTGCGGCTACTGTGGTACTCGGCGTGCTGCCGCAGCCGCTGCTGGACCTGGCCGGACAGGCCGCCGGTCAGCTTTTCGTGCGTTAGAAGGGTTCTACTCCTGTGGGTGCTGCCGTGCCGTTCGGCCTGCGAGTGGACGACGCGATCGCCGCGCAGATGCAGCGGGGGCTCGAGGACGTCGAGTCCCTGCTGCTGGAGACGGTGGACAGCGAGGAGTCGCTGCTCTCCGAGGCGTCCCAGCATCTGGTGACGGCCGGGGGCAAGCGGTTCCGGCCCATGCTGGTGCTGCTGGCCGCGCAGTTCGGCGATCCGGCGGCACCGGGAGTGGTCCCCTCCGCCGTCGTGGTGGAGCTGACCCATCTGGCGACGCTCTACCACGACGACGTGATGGACGAGGCTCCGCTGCGGCGGGGCCAGGCGTCCGCCAACTCGCGGTGGACCAACACCGTGGCGATCCTCACCGGCGACTACCTCTTCGCCCGCGCCTCGGACCTGCTGGCCGACCTGGGCACCGAGGCGGTGCGCATCCAGGCCCGCACGTTCGCCCGGCTGGTGCGCGGCCAGATCCAGGAGACCGTGGGGGTCCCCGCGGACGGCGACCCGCTCAAGCACTACCTGCAGGTGGTCGCGGACAAGACCGCCTCGCTGATCGCCACGTCGGGGCAGTTCGGGGCGATGATGGCCGGTGCCCCGTCCTCGGTCGTGGACACGCTGACCTCGGCGTGCGAGAAGATCGGCGTCGCCTTCCAGCTCGCCGACGACATCCTGGACGTGGCCTCCGAGACCGACCAGTCCGGCAAGACGCCCGGCACGGACCTGCGCGAGGGCATCCGGACGCTGCCGATGCTGCACGTCCTGGCCGGGGACGACCCGGCCGACGCCCGGCTGCGCGAGCTGCTGTCGGGGCCGATCACCGACGACGGCGACCACGCCGAGGCGCTGCGGCTGCTGCGGGCCCACCCGGCGATGGCGCGGGCCAAGGCCGACACCCGGCGCTGGGCGGAGGACGCCCGTGCCGAGCTCCTCACGCTGCCGGACGTCCCGGCGCGGGCGGCGCTGGCGAGCCTGTGCGACTACGTGGTGTCCCGGACGGGCTGAGCGCCGTCCGGTCCCCGGCTCAGCCCTTGGTGAGGTAGAACATGCCGGCCGCGCCGTCCGTGGACTGCGTGGCCTTGGCCAGCCTCTTCAGCGGGATGACGTGGCTGCCGCCGTTGAAGTAGTAGTTGTACGGGTCCCAGACGGTGACGGTCTTGGCCTTCTTGTCGTACCCGTAGGCGATGATCAGATGGCCGGGGTTGCCGTCGATGAGCCCCTTGTACCAGGGCAGGCGCTTCATGTAGACCTGCAGCGGCACGGCCTTGCGCAGCACGCCGACGTTGTGGACGACGCGCTTGGCCAGCCGCCCCGGCTTGTTCGCATCGTAGGCGAGGGTGAACTGGTAGCCCTTCTGCCCGGCGTAGGAGTTGAGCACCCGGATGGCGTCGTAGTCGTACGTGCCGTAGGGGGAGCGGGTCTTCATCTTCTTGGCCAGCGTCTTCTGGTTCACGCTGATGCCGAGCCGCGCCAGGGAGATCGAGGCCCCGGCCGGAGCACACCACAGAGGCCTCGACTGGTACACCTTCTTGATCTTCAGGGTGAGGCGGGCGGGCGAACCCGTGACGCTGATCCCCTTGGCCTCCGCGGGGGCGGGAGGCGGCAGCACGACGAGCGCGGTGGTGAGCACGGTGCCGGACACCAAGCTCGCGAGTACCTTGTTCACTTGGCGGAAACTCCGGACAGTCGGGGTGGTTCGTGCGGTAAGCCTGCCGAAGAGAACCGACCGGTGCAAGTGCCTCAGGCGGCGGTGGTGACGGCTTCTCCGGTGCGCATTTTACGGGTGGCACGTAGAGCGTCCCAGGTGAGTACCGACAACGCCACCCAAACAAGGGTGAAACCCATCCACCGGCTGGGCGGCATCGCCTCGTGCTGGATCAGCAGCCCCACCAGGAACTGCAGCACCGGGGCGACGTACTGGAGCAGGCCGAGGGTGGTGAGCGGCAGGCGCTGGGCGGCGGCGTTGAAGAGCATCAGCGGGACGGCGGTGACGACGCCGAGGAGCATGATCAGCAGAACGTGCCCGGTGCCCGCGTGGCCGAAGGCGGCGGTGCCCTGGACCTGCGTCCAGACGACCAGGCCCAGCGCGGGCAGGACCAGGACGGCGGCCTCGATCCCCATGCTCTCGGCCGAGGGCATGGCGGCGCGCTTCTTCATCAGCCCGTAGGTGCCGAACGTCAGGGCCAGGACGAGCGCGATCCACGGGGGCCTGCCGTAGTCGGCGGTCAGCACGGCCACCGCGGCGGCCCCGACGCCCAGGGCCGCCCACTGCCAGGGCCGCAGCCGCTCGTGCAGCAGGAGGACGCCCATGAGCACGGTGATCAGCGGGTTGATGAAGTAGCCGAGGGAGGCCTCGATGGTGTGCCCGGAGTTGACCGCGATGATGTAGGTGACCCAGTTGACCGCGATCACCACCGCGGCGACGGCCAGCAGCAGCCACTGGCGGCGGGTCATGCGGCGCAGCCACGCCCAGTTGCGGGCGGCCGCCAGCAGGAGCCCGACGGCCGCCAGCGTCCACACGACGCGGTGGGCGAGGATCTCCACCGCGCCGGCCGGCTTGAGGAGGGGGAAGTACAAGGGGAACAGGCCCCACAGGGCGTAGGCCGTGAAGCCGTATACCAGCCCCTTGCGTGATTCCATGCTGCGCAGGTTATCAATCGGTAATGAGTAACGACAGAGTCGCTCATGTCACGCTGTGCTGTCCCCATCGCACCCCCCCGGACGGGAGGGAAGGCGGTCCGGACGGGTTAGTCTGACAACGTGTTCGGATTCGCGAAGACTGAGATGGTCACACCGGAGAAGGCGCTGCCCGGCAGGGACAACCCCATGCCCGTCGCCCCCCGTCACACGGTGCTGACGGGCCCCCTTGCCCCGCCCTATCCCGACGGCGCCGAGGTCGCGGAGTTCGCCCTCGGCTGCTTCTGGGGCGCGGAGCGCAAGTTCTGGCAGCTGGACGGCGTCCTGTCCACCGCGGCCGGCTACGAGGGCGGCTACACCCCCAACCCCACCTACGAAGAGGTCTGCTCCGGCCGGACCGGCCACACCGAGACCGTCCGCGTCGTCTACGACCCGTCCCGCATCTCCTACGAGACCCTCCTCAAGGTCTTCTGGGAGTCGCACGACCCCACCCAGGGCATGCGGCAGGGCAACGACGTCGGCACCCAGTACCGCTCCGCCATCTTCACCCGCTCCGATTCCCAGCAGACCACCGCCGAGTCCTCCCGCGCCGCCTACCAGCAGGTCCTCACCAACGCCGGCCTGGGCCAGATCACCACCGAGATCACCCCCGCCACCGACTTCTTCTTCGCCGAGGACTACCACCAGCAGTACCTGTCCGACGCCAAGAACCCCAACGGCTACTGCGGCATAGGCGGCACCGGCCTCTCCTGCCCGATAGGCGTCGCCCCGGCGGAGTGAGCCGGGCCTGTATGTACCACTGTGGACGGCGGTCCTCCCACTCCTTGGCAGCTTGAGGCGTTGGCCGCCTCGGCCGCCCTCCTCCGGGACCTCCTGCCGGAACTTCCCGGCGGGGGAGGGCGGAAGTACGTCACAGACTTGATCCGGATGGCTGACCTGGTTCTTGCAGCTCCCTGATCCAGCTGTGGGCAAGTCTGCGGCGATCTCTTGACCCGGTACCGGCAGTCCGTGGTCGGTCTGCCGTGCTCCCACAGCTCGGTGGCGGGGAAGGCGAACCGGTCGAACATGCTCATGGCAAGGTGGCCATCGCTGAAACAGGCTTCGATGCTGGTCGCGTCCGAAAGCTTGGACAGTTCGTCCAGCGTGATGCGGATACGGGTTCCGACGATGAAGCGCACACGACATCCCCGTTCGGCCTTCTTACGTGGAAGTCCTGCCTGGTCCCAAACCTGCTCTATAGCATTGATGCTATGAGCTGGGGTACTGTAGAGCTTGAACCGGAGGTGCGGGAATGGCTGGAGCGCTTGCCGACCGCGCAGTTCGCCACCGCGGCGTTCTATATCGAGCTGCTGGCCGAGCAAGGGGTACTGCTGGGCGAGCCGTATACGCGGCAGCTCGACGGGAAGCTACGAGAGCTGCGGTTCCATCTCGATACCGAAGCTGTACGCGTGACGTATTGGATGGCTTCGGGCAGGAGGATCATTCTGCTCACAGTGTTCCACAAGACCCGCATGCGAGAAGATCGAGAAGTTGCGCGGGCTCGTCGAGCGTTGAGGCTGTGCGTGGCTGAAGCCCATACGGTGGACACGGAGGAAGGGGGAGGCCGATGAGTGAGCGGTCCGAATGGGACACGTTGCGGGATCGGCGTATGGCCGAACCCGGAGCGGCTGAGGCTTATGCGGCCACCCGGTTGGCCTACGAACTGGGGCGTACCGTTCGTGTCCTACGAGAGGAACGCGGATGGACCCAGAGCCGACTCGCCGATGCCGCTGAGATGACGCAGTCGGCGGTGGCCAGATTCGAAGCCGGCGGTACCGTTCCGACACTGCCCGTTCTCGAACGCCTCGCCAACGCCCTTGGCGCAGAACTCGTTGTACAACTCCGTACCCCTGCCGCATGAATCAGGCCAGAACACCCGGCAATCGCTACCACCAGCAGTACCTGTCCGATGCCAAGAACCCCAACGGCTACTGCGGCATAGGCGGCACCGGCCTCTCCTGCCCGATAGGCGTCGCTCCGGCGGAGTGAGGCAGAGGGCTTCGTGCGGGTGGGAGACTCCTCGGATGGGGCGGTCTTGGGTTCTTCTCGGCCTGTTGTTCACGGTCGGTTGCTCGGCGTTCGGCTGGGGCGGCCGAGAACTGCGGCCCGGCCCGGACGTGGCGGCCTGGGTCGAGCCCGACCAGCGCACCGTGTTGATCTCGGCTCTCGGCGGTGCCTGCGAGGAATCCGCCAAGGTCAAGGTCCGGGAGACGCCGGATACGGTGGAGATAACGGTGATCGTCCGTTCCAGCGACGGTACTTGCATATTGATCGGTATTCCCCGGGCGTACAAGGTCGTGCTGCGTGAGGTTCTGGGAAGCAGAAAGATCGTTGATGGTGATGCGGTGGAGTACCCGAGGGCCGGGGAACGGCCTGTCGAGGGTTCGGCCGAGTACGAGATCCCGGTGACGGTCGAGTACGACTGATCGCCGGAATTAACCCCTTCTCCGCAGGACTGCCAACAGCAGTACTCCTCCGAGGCCAAAGGTTCCGACGGCTGCTGCGGGCTTGAGTCGCCCGATGGTGTGGTGATGGTGGGCGGGGTGTCGTATCCGCCGCTTATGATGCCGCGGTGATCGATTTTGACGGGCTGCGTGCCGACGGGTCCTGGCGGCTCACCTGGTCCGGCGGCCTGATCGAGGAGGCCGTGTTCCGGCTGGTGCCGGAGACGGCGTCCGGGCGTCGTGCGCTGGTGGAGAGGCTCGGTGCGGACGCGAGCGACCCGGAGCAGTGGGAGGCGGCGCTGATCGAGGCGCTGCTCACCGACCCGGCCTCGGCCGGGTTGCGCGGGTTGGAGTTGCACCTCACCGACTTTCACCACTCCGCGCGCCGTGCTGCGCGGGCGTTGGCCGGGCGGCGGCGCGAGCAGCTGACCAGCATGTACTTCGGTCATGACTTCACCTACCTGTACGAGAACGGCACCACGTCGACCGGGGGTACGTTCGATCCGCTGGGCCGGTTGCATGAGGGCTTCGCCGATGACACGGGCAGCGGGCTGTGGGAGGCGCTGCCGGCGCTCCGGGAGCTGACCGCTGAGGGAGGGCTGCTGTTCGACGACATCGACGGCGACGCGCTGGCCTCGCTGACGGAGCTGCGACTGCGCGGCGCGGTGCTCGCCGACGGCGCGGTCTTCCCGCGCAGGGCGCCCGGCGTCGTCACGCTGGCTCTGGAGATCGGCTCGGACGTCTTCGGCACGGCGTGCCCGGTCGAGCAGCTCGACGAGCTCGATCCGGTCGGCTATCCGGCTCTGCGGCACCTCGATCTGAGCTGCGCGGAGTTCGACGCCGGTGACTTCGCCACCCTCCGGACGCTCGCCGAATCCCCGATCCTGCCCCAGCTGGAGAGCCTGGAGATCAAGAGCCTGTGGATCGAGGAGCACGAGACGGACGGTGATCCCCTCGAAGCGCTCGCCGAACTGGCTCCCGCCTTCGCCCACCTGGCCCTCACCGTGGCCGACGGGGTCGACATCGAGGACGCGGCCGACGTCCTGCCCCTGCGAACGTGCTGAGCCCGTTCCGGCTTTGAAACAGGCTCCGACTCCGGGTGCCGGTCACTGCGGAACGGGCTTGTGGACGTGGGGCGGGTCAGCTGGCGTCGTTCTGGTGCAGAAAGAGCAGGTAGTCGGCGAACCGCTCCAGTGTGCTGATCTCCTCGGGGGCTTGCAGGTAGTACTTGCGTTCGTACTCTTTGATGTCGCCGGCCGCGATCGGGCGTGCGCCGATGTCGAGGCTGGGGTCGTAGTACCGCTGGAGGACCTCGATGTCGAAGGGCTCTCTGCCTGAGGTCCGTTTGGCCTCTTTGACGGCCGCTTCCTCCCTGGCCAGCCGCTCCGCCCTGGCGGCACGCAGGTTCTCCAGCGTCCGGCGCGCGTCTTCGTTGAGGTGCTGCTGTTCCACTCGGCCTCCTGCTGCCCGGATGTCGCCCTCGCAGGTATCGACGACGAGCAGTACAGCCTGGTTCAAGTCGTGGGGTCCTGGGAGGGGGAAACCCCGTCCCGGTGATCTCGTGTCCACCGGGATCTTCGATCATGGGTTGTATGGCTGAGGATTTCGATCAGGGTGCGGCGGCCTCTTCGCCGGGCGCCTCGCAAGCGGAGCGCGGGGTCCTGTACATCATCGCTTGTGCGGCTCCGCCTGCTTCTGGGGTGGCGGAGCTGGTCTCGCTGGCGCGCTCGTCGGGGTGGGGGCGGATCCAGGTCATCGGTACGCCGCTCGGGATGCGCTTTCTCGATCATTACCGGTTGTCGCACGTGCTGGATGAGCCGGTGCGGAGTGAGTGGCGGATGCCGTGGGAGCCGAAGACGATGCCGCCGCCTTCGGCGATGGTCGTCGCTCCGGCCACCTTCAACACGATCAACAAGTGGGCGGCGGGGATCACCGACACGTTCGCGGTCGGGCTTCTGTGCGAGTTCAGCGGTGCGGGTCTGCCCATCCTCGCGGTCCCGTGCCTCCAGGCGGAACTGGCGCGGCACACCGCCTTCTCCCGGAGCCTGGAGGAGCTGCGGTCGATGGGCGTGCGCGTGCTGTTCGATCCTGATGCCCCTCCTCAGGCGCGCATGCCCTCCTGGGAGCAGATTCTGGCGGAACTGAACGGAATGCCGCCCTCCTGACTCGACAAGAGGCATGGCTGCTGCGGGAGACGGCTCGGGGGTCGTCGGGTGCGCCCCAAGGTTCTTTCTCGATCGTCGCTGAGGAGGGCATGTGTCCACGGATATTCATGGCGGGATCGAGGTGCTGGATCCTCATGGCGATGAGGATTTTTGTGGCGAAGGGCCGTGGGTGCTCGCCTTGGACCTGTCGCTTTTGTGCTTTGACAGTGACTACACGGCCTTCGGGTGTTTGTTCGGGGTGCGGAACATCGCCGGGTGGGATCCTGTCGTGCCTGCTCGGGGGCTGCCGGATGACGTTTCGGCGGGGGTTCTGCGACAGTTCGCGATGTTCCCTGATGAATGGCACAGCCCGACGTGGGCGACGTGGGGGGAACTGCGGGACATCGATATGGACGCGGTGCCGGTCGGGGTCGGGTCGCGGGGGCTGGTGACGGCCGTGGACTTTCCCGGGGCGGGCCTTCACCGGCTGTATTGGGTGTCCGACGTGTGGCCGGCTTCGCTGGTCGAGCGGTTCGGGGTTCCGCCGGTGGGGGACGGCCCGGCGGTGGCGGAGTACGGCGAGTGGAGCGTGGGGGAGGCGCGGCTTCGTTATGAGCGGTTCACGCGGCGGCAGGCCATCGGGGCTGGCAGCGACTGGGAGCATGTTTTTCGGGTGATGGAGGCGTTGGCGGGGCGATTCGGGGCGGACGGGGTGCGGATGGTGGTGTATTTCGACTGAGAGGGTTGTGATCGAGCTGTGATGCGGGGGTTTCTGGACGGATGTCCAGGGGGCGGTTAGCTTCTGCGTCATTCGTTCGCGATGTGCGGGAGTGCTCTATGAGGCGTCGCCGCCGTGTTGCCGGGGCCGGGGTCGTGCTGCTCGCGGGGGCGGTGCTGGGGGCGCTGGGGAGAGGGGCGGGGGCGGCGGAGGTCCCGTCGGTGGTCGAGGGCGGGACGCGGTTTCAGGTGCTGAGCTCGACGCTGATCCGGGTGGAGTACGCGGGGGACGGGGAGTTCGAGGATCGGGCGACGTTCAACGTGGCGCGGCGGCGGGCCGTGCCGACCCGGTTCCGGACGTGGGTCGAGGGCGGGGAGCGGGTGATCCGCACGGACCGGCTCACGCTGCGGTACCGGCGGGGGTCGGGGGCCTTCACCACCTCGAATCTGCGGGTCGAGGTCGCGGGAGGGGTCGGGCGGCCCTCGTGGGCGGCCGGGGACCGGGTCTGCTCCTTCGGTACGCGCTGCGAGGCCGAGGAGGGGCGGGGGGCCGTGGTCGAGGGGGACCACAAGGGGTTCACGGGGGCGGGGTTCGCGGCCGGGTTCGAGGAGAAGGCGGCGTCCGCTTCGTTCCGGCTCGTGGATGTTCCGGCCGATGGGGAGTATCGGCTGATGGTGCGTTATGCCAATGCCCGGGGCGGTGACCTCAAGGACGGGACACGGACGCTCGGCGTCCGGGTGGGGGACGCCAGGGTCGCGCGGTTGACGTTGCCGCGGACCGGGGACTGGGACACCTGGCGTGTCGCGGAGACGGCCGTGCGCCTGGAGAAGGGCGACGCGGTGGTCTCGTTGGAGCGGGGTGACGGGGACACCGGGCACGTCAACGTCGACAATCTGGCGGTCGTGCCCGCGGGGGCGGCGTATCCGCCGCATCCGCAGCTCGGGGGATACCGGCGCGGTCTGGACTACAAGTCCGGTCCTGCCGCGCTGGAACCGGGCATTCTCTCCCGTCAGGGCTGGGCGCTGCTCGACGACAGCCGCACCGTGCTGTTCGACCAGGCGGCGAACCGCATCACCCGGCGGCCTGATCACGGGGGCGAGCCTTATCAGGACGGATACCTCTTCGGTTACGGCCGCGACTACCGGCAGGCGCTGGCCGATCTGCGGGCGCTGACAGGTCCGTCCGTCCTGCCGCCCCGGTCCCATTTCGGTGTCTGGTTCTCCCGGTGGCATGCCTACAGCGCGCAGGATTACCAGGAGCTGTTGACCAGGTTCCGGGACGAGAAGGTGCCGCTGGACACCCTTTCGGTGGACACCGACTTCAAGTCTCCTTCCTCTTGGAACGGCTGGAACTGGAACGAAAAGCTCTTCCCCGACCCCGAGAAATTCACCGGATGGGCGCATGAGCAGGGCCTGAATCTGAACTTCAACGTCCATCCCAGCATCCCGCTGAACGACCCCCGGCTCGCCGAGGCCGACGGGATCGCCAAGGGCGGGCTCAAAAACTCGTTCTGCCTGGCGGGCGTCAACGTCTGCAAGGTCTTCGACTGGAGCGATCCGGACCAGGTGGACGCCTACTTCGCCCTGCACCGCCCCTTCGAGCGACAGGGCGTGGACAACTGGTGGCTGGACTGGTGCTGCGAGGACTCCCAGGTCTCCACCCCCGGCATCACCCCGGATTCCTGGATCAACCACCTCTACGCCGCGCACGGTAACGGCCTCGGCCGGCGCGGGCACGTCCTGTCCCGGATGGGAAGCGCGCTGGTCGGCGGCATACCCGGGCAGG
Organism: Actinocorallia libanotica; assembly: GCF_039525175.1. Lineage (NCBI taxonomy): Bacteria > Bacillati > Actinomycetota > Actinomycetes > Streptosporangiales > Thermomonosporaceae > Actinocorallia > Actinocorallia libanotica. The sequence goes on along the minus strand of NZ_BAAAHH010000026.1, from coordinate 26,950 downwards.
GCCGCTCCCCGGTGTACGCGTCGGGGCCGTGGGCGGAGCACCGGTCGACCGTGCACTTCACCGGAGACACCGAGTCGACCTGGCCGCTGCTGGCGTTCGCCGCCGAGATGAGCCATGCCGAGGCGGCCGTCGGAATGCCGTACGTCAGCCACGACATCGGCAGCTTCCGCAAGAAGCACCTGGACGACGACTACTACACGCGCTGGATCCAACTCGGCGCACTCCAGCCGGTCTTCCGCGTCCACTCCTCCAACGGAGAACGCCTGCCCTGGGACTACGGCACGCAGGCGCAACGGGCCGCGACGAAGTTCTTCCAGCTCCGGGAGGCGCTGCTTCCCTACACCTACACGCTCGCCCGGCAGGCACGGGACACCGGCCTTCCGATGGTCCGCCCCCTCTACCTCGACTACCCGGACCGGGCGGAGGCGTACGAGAACCCGACGCAGTACACCTACGGCGACGCGCTGCTGGTCGCCCCGGTGACCGAGCCGAACAGCGGGGACACGGCGCGGACGGAGGTGTGGTTCCCGCCGGGCCGCTGGACCGACTACTTCACCGGCCGCACCTACCAGGGCCCCGGTACCCGCACCGTCGTCTCTGGCCTGGAGACCATGCCGCTGTTCGTCCGCGCCGGAGGCGTCTTCGCCGAACGGACCGGCTACGCCGACAACGCCTCCCAGAACCCGCTCGACCAGGTGACTCTCGTCGTCGGCGCCGGAGCCGACGGTGCCTTCACGCTGTACGAGGATGCCGGGGAAGGCCAGGGGTACCAGCGCGACGAGTACACGACGACCCGGATCACCTACAGGTCAGGCACCCTCACCATCGGCGCACGCCAGGGCGCGTACCCGGGCGCGGTGAGCACCCGCGCCTACACCGTCAGCCTGCGGGACGCCGAACGCCCCAGCGCGGTCACCGCCGACGGCGAGACCCTGCCCACGTCGGCGTGGGGCTACGACGCCGCCACTCGCACCCTCACGGTTCGCCTTCCAGCCGGACCGGCCGGTGCGCAACACACCGTCACACCCGTCCCGTAGCTTCGAGGACACTCGCCTTGCGTTGCTCCGGTGCAGGCAGGGCGAGTGCGGAAAGCACTGCGAGCAGCCCGAGAACGGTCATGGCGGCTGCCATGCCCCACCCTCCGATGTTGAAAAGCGGCGCGATGACGAACCCTCCGGCGAGGGAGAAAGCCCCTGAGAGGAAGCTGAGCAGGCCGGTGTAGGCGCCGAACCTGCCGGATGGCGCACAACGCGCGACGGCCTGGAACAGCGCCGACTGCATGATCCCGGCCGCGAGGCCGTGAAGGACGGCGGCCGCCAGCAGCACGGCGATCCGGCTGCGATGGTCGGAAGGCGTGGCCAGCAGGACGAGGTAGCCCGCTCCCGCGCAGAGCAGGCCGCTCCGAAGCAGCCGGGGATGGTCGCCTCGGCGGCCGCACCACGGCTGGATAGCAGCGGTGACCAGTGCCACCGCGCAGAAGAACAGGGTCGTCGTGCCGGAGTCCGCCTCCTTCAACGGGATCACGGTCGTCACCTGGGAGGTGAGCAGCGTGCTGGGCGCGGCGATCAGCGCGAACCGGAGGAAGCCCCGGTCCCGGAACACCGCCGAGACCCCTGCGGCGAAGCCCCGTACGTTCGGCCGGACACGGTCGGTAGATCCGCCCGGATGAGGCGCGGGCCTGTGGAGCAGGAGGAGGAACAGCACGGCTCCGGCCACCCACGCGCCCGTCGTCACCGCTGACAGCAGTCCGAACCCGCCGGCCAGGAGGAGCAGCCCGAGGGGAGGCCCGGCTACCGCTCCCACCTGACCGGCGATCACGTAGGCGGAGAAGCCGCGGGAGCGGTGCGACGGCGCCGTCCCGGCCAGCACGGACTGGGCGGCCGGATGGAACAGCGCGCCTCCGACCGCCATCACCACCACCGCGACGAGCAGGCCCCCGACGCCTTCGGCGGCGCCCAGCAGCGCGAACGCCGCCGCGCGCAGGACGCAGGCCAGCGCTCCCGTACGCGCTGGGCCGATCGTGTCGGTGAGCACTCCGGCCGGGAGGAACAGCATGTTCTGGACCGCGACGCGTACGGTGAGCACCACCGTGACGACACCGGCGAGCAGGCCGAGGTCGTGGTGCAGGTGCGCGACCACGTGTGTCATCACCGCGTAGTAGCCGAGCGAGATGGCCAGCTGGATCGCCACGACGACCGCGATCACGCGGTGGTCGGCGAGCGCCCGGCGTGCGCGCGACGCGGGTGCGGTGCTCACGGCGTCGGGGTCCTTACGTGGTCAGGCTCGGGGGAGGACGTCGAGGGCCTGCAGCAGGGTGCGGGCGACCGGGATGCGCTTGGCGGTGTCCCCGTCGGCCTCGATGTCGATGTTGAGGGCGAAGGTGTGCAGGCTACCGCCGCGCTCGACCCAGCCGACCCACCAGCCGAGCCCGGGGTCGGTCGACATGCCCCAGCCGGTCTTGGCGAACAGCGCGTAGCCGTCCTTCTCCTCGACCTTCAGGATGTCGCGCACCGTCAGCTGGTTGCTCCTGGACGCCGGCAGCTGCTGCCGGGCCAGCCGGGACAGGAACCGCGTCTGCTCGACCGCCGAGATCTCCAGCGGGCCGTCGAGCCAGAAGCGGTCCACGACGGCGCCGATCTCGCGGTCGCCGTAGTGCAGGCGGTTCACCCACCGCCGCTCCCGCTCGGCGCCGATCCGGCGGGCGAGCGTCTGGAACACCGGCACGTTGGAGGCGCGGACGGCGTCCCGCAGGTTCATGTCCTGCTCCCACTCAGGGAAGGGCTGCGGCTCGCCGCCGTAGGGGATCACCTCGTGCTCGTCCGCGACGGCGCCGGTCTCCAGCGCGATCAGGCTGTGCGGGATCTTGAACGTGGAGGCGGGGATGAGCCGCTGCCGCGCCCGCTGGAGGTCGACGACGGTCGTCCGCCCCCGCTTCACGTCGTAGAGGGCGAACGTCCCGCGCACTCCCGCGTCGCGGAACACCGCCTGGAGGTCGTCCCGCACGACCAGGCCGCTCTGGACGACCGTGGAGGACGCCGTGCCGTGGTCGGCGGCGGGCGCGGCGTAGGCGGCTCCGCCGAGCAGCGCCGAGGCGGCCAGGACCGCCGCGCCCAGCGCCGCGCGCAGCCGGGGCCGGGGATGGGATTCGTACATGTCGGGCTCCTCGCTCTCGATCTTCTGCGGGAGAGCAGACCAGAGGCCGACAGATCATGTCCAATATCGATATAGAAGAAAGATCGATATTTGAACTGATATCAGAGCTGGTGAAAGGAGGTGGGAACCGGAGCCGCCGCCCGGGATTTTCGCGTGGGAAGTCCGTGGCGGGAAGCGCGCGGAGGCTTCCCGCCGGAAGGTGCCGGACTAGCGGGGCGCGGGGACGGACGCCGGGGAGTCGGGGAAGACGAGGTGGCGGGTGGGCAGGGGGATGGAGATGCCCTCGGCCCGGAACCGGGTGTGCAGCCGCTTGACGAACTCGTGCTTGACGACGAACTGGTCGGTGAAGTCGCGGGTGCGCAGGATGACCGTGAAGTCGATGCTGCACTCGCCGAAGGTGTGGAACCGGACCAGCGGGTCGTAGTCGGGGACGCCGCCCTCGACCTCGGTCATCACCTCCTTGCCGACCTCGATGACGACCCGCTCGACGTGTTCGAGGTCGCTGTCGTAGCCCACCTTGGCCTGGATGAGCAGGCCCATGTCCTGCTCGGGCTGGTGGTAGTTGGTGAGGATCGCGGCGGCGAACTTGGCGTTCGGGACTATCACCAGGTTGTCGGACATGGTGCGGACGGTCGTCTTGCGCCAGTTGATGTCGACGACATGGCCCTCCTCGCCGGTGCTGAGGCGGATGAAGTCGCCGGGCACGATCGTCTTGGACGCCAGGATGTGCACGCCGGCGAACAGGTTGGCCAGGGTGTCCTGCAGGGCCAGCGCCACGGCCAGGCCGCCGACGCCCAGGGCGGTCAGCAGCGGGGTGATCGACACGCCCAGGCTCTGCAGCAGCACCAGCGTGCCGACCACGAACACGATGGTGCGGGTGATGTTGGCGAAGATCGTCACCGACTGGGAGATGCCCGACCGGGCCAGGGCGATCGAGCCCACGATGCCGCCCGCCAGCCGCGCGGCGGCCAGCGTCACCGCGAAGATCACCAGGGCGACCAGGACCTGCCCGATCACCGTCCGCACGCTCGGCTGGAAGTGCAGGACCAGCACCGCGACCCAGGCGCCCGCCGTCGCGGACAGGACGACCGCCAGGTCGTACAGCAGCCGCAGGATCAGGTCGTCCCAGACCCAGCTGTTGCCCTCGGCGCGCCGGATCAGCCGGCGCAGCACCACCCGGATGGCCAGGCCCAGGCCCAGCATGACCGCCACCACGACGACGGCACCGATGACACGTCCCCATACGAGCTCAGGCACGATGATCCATTCTGTGAGGGAAAGGGGGATCTCGCATGATCGTAAAGGGATCGCGCGCCCCCCGCCCGGAGAGCGGCCTTTTGGCGAGGTGCCTCTCACTCCCGGGAGGGAGTCCCGGTGCGCGGCGGCGGCCCGTTCAGGACGAGGGCCGCCGGTAGCCGGGATGGACGCCGGGGGCCAGGGCGTGGTGGGCGGCGAGGGCCTCCAGGAGGGAGGCCAGCAGGGCCCGCTGCTCCCGGTCGAGGGGCGCGCAGATCTCGTCCTCGTGGGCGGGCGCGAGGGAGGGCATCGCGGCCATGACGCGGGCGCCCTCCGCGGTGAGGTGCAGTTCCTGGTTGCGGCGGTCCCGGGGGCTGCGGCGGCGTTCGACCAGTCCCTTGCGCTCCAGCGCGTCGACCAGCGCGACGACCCGGCTGGGGACGACGCCCAGGTCTTCGGCCAGGGAGCGTTGGCTGCGGCCGGGCTCCGCGGAGATCAGGCGCAGCAGCCCCACGTCGGAGGGCGAGACGCCCAGTTCGCCCACGCGCTCGGCGAAGCGCTGCGCGGCGTGGGCTCCGACCTGGGAGAGGAGGAACGCGATGCCTCTGGGGCGAGAGCCCGGCGCCGGTTCGCCGGCCGGTCCTGCTGGCGTGCTCATGAGGCGATGGTAGTCGCAGAGAATAGTTCTGTGCTATGAATTATTCACCAATGTGAAGGAGTTTTCATGGCACATCAGCCGCATCGGGCGCAGGGAGGCCCGCCGCTGGGCGTCCTCGGTGTCGTGACCACGATGTTGTTCCTCATGGGGATCGTCGTTAGCACGGTCCTCGCGGACGGGAGCACCTTCCCGTCGCCCTTCGGAGCGGAAGCCGAGATCCTGCGGCACTTCACGGAGAACCGGGACGCCGTGAAGGTGAACGGCTTCCTGCACTTCGCGTCCGCGGTCCCGCTGGCCATCTACGCGGCTACGGCCTCCGCCCGCCTGCACAACCTCGGCGTCCGGGCGCCGGGGGCCACCATCGCCCTGGCCGGAGGCCTGCTGGGTGCGGGGATGCTCGCGCTGTCCGGGCTGTTCTCCTGGGTGCTGTCGCGTCCCGAGGTGCTCGCGGAGCCCGCCCTGGTCCGGGCGCTCCAAGACCTGGCCTTCGCCACCGGAGGCGTCGGGAACGTCGTCTTCGTCGGCCTGCTGGTGGCGGGCATCGCCGTACCCGGCTGGCTGGCGGGCCTGCTGCCGCGCGCTCTGGCGTTCACCGGGCTCGCCATCGCCCTGCTCGCCGAGCTGTCCACACTGGCTCTGCTGGTCTCCGACGCGGCGTTCCTGCTGCCCTTGGCCCGCTTCCCCGCGCTGCTCTGGCTCATCGCCTCCGGTTTCCTGCTGCCCCGCACCTGTCAGAAGAAGGTGACCGCGTGAACGCCCCGCTGACGGAACGGCTCATCCGCTTCCAACACCCGGAGAAGATCCTGGGATACCTGGGCGTCCTCGACGACGAGCGGCTCGCCGCCCTGTTCGGCCTGGACGTCGGCTCCTACCGGCGGCTGCGCCGAACCCACGCCGACCGCGCCGCGGAGGCGGCCGGGGAACTGCTCGCCGAGCCGGGCTTCGCGGCGAAGGTGGACCGCCTGCCCTTCGCTCCCGGCCAGCGGATCGCCGCCCTCGGCGAGAGCACCACCGACGACCTGCTGTCGTGGTTCGAGATCCTGCGCCACCTGCTTCTCCTCCGGCGGCCCGAAGACGGCATCACCCCGGTCAACCTGGCGGTGGGCGGCCAGACGACCACCCAGGCCCTGGCCGCCCTGCCCGCACTGGGCTTCCAGGCGCCCGACTGGGTGCTGTGCATGTTCGGCGGCAACGACGTCCAGCGGTCGGGCCCGGACGGCCCGACCGTGGTCAGCCTCTCCGAGACCGAGCGCAACCTCGGCGTCCTGCGCGAGGAGGCGGCCCGCCGCTTCTCCGCGCGCTGGGTGTGGCTCACTCCCTCGCCCGTGGACGAGGCGCGCGTCGCGGCCTATCCCCCTTTCCGGCGGGCGCGGCTCCACTGGAGGAACACCGACCTCGCCGCCGTCTCCCGGTTCCTGACCTCCCTGCCGGACACCACGGTCGACACGGTGGCCGCCCTCGCCCGGCGTCCCGGAGTCGACACCCATCTCGAGGACGGCCTGCATCTCTCCCTCCGCGGCCAGCAGGCGCTGGCCGCGGCCCTCGTCGAGGCGCTCGCCGACGGGCCGTCGTGAATTCGGCCTTTTCGCGGTCGGTGTGTCCGGGGAACGAGAAGGCCCCCGCCCGAAGGGGAAGGGGCGGGGGCCGGCCGAATCGGGAAGCGGTGATTCCCGGGTTCCGGAAAAAGGCGGATCAGACCAGGGGGCGTTCTTCCTTGTCCCGGAAGCCGCCGGTCAGGATCACGATGAAGTCGATGAGGGCCCAGACGCCCGCGCCGCCGCAGGTGCACAGCTGGAGCAGGCCGGTGCCGGTCTTTCCCACGTAGAAGCGGTGGACGCCCAGAACGCCGAGGAAGAAGCAGAGGAGGGCGGCGGTCGACCGTGATCTGGGCATGGAAAAGTCCTTCCAAAGGGGGGATTGGGAAGATCAATGGTCGGGACTTTAGCAGCGGCGACCGTTCTTCGCGGCCCTTTAGGGAAGTGAATTGACAATTCTCCGATTAATGTGTCGCCTGACACAGGTCGATTATCGGGCGGAGAAATCACGGAAGGCAGTGGCAGAGGGCGTCCAGGGCGGCGGGGAAGGCGTGCTCGGGCGGGGTGCCGTAGCCGACGACCAGGCCGTCGCGGGGCGGCATGGGGCTGTCGGGGTGGCGGTAGGGGGACAGGGGGTCCAGGGCCAGGCCGTGCCGGGCGGCGCGGGCCAGGGTGGCGGCCTCGGTGCCGGGCGGGAGGTCGAGGACGGCGTGGAGGCCGGCGGCGATGCCGGTGGCGCGGATGTGCGGGGCGTGCTCGGCGAGGGCGGAGACGAGCCGGTCGCGGCGGTGGCGGTAGATCTGGCGCATGCGGCGCAGGTGCCGGTCGTAGGAGCCGGACGCGATGAAGTCGGCGAGGGTGAGCTGGTCCAGGGCGCTGGAGAAGGGCTCGCGCTCGCCCTTGGCGGCCGTGACGCCGTCGACCAGGCGGTCGGGCAGGACCATCCAGCCCAGGCGCAGCGCGGGGGAGAGGCTCTTGCTGGCCGAGCCCAGGTAGACCACGTGGTCGGGGTCCAGGTTCTGGACGGCGCCGACGGGCTGGCGGTCGTAGCGGAACTCGCCGTCGTAGTCGTCCTCCAGGATCAGCCCTCCGGTGGCGCGCGCCCGGTCGACGGCCGCGGCCCTGCGTTCGGGGTGCAGGGGGCCGCCGGTCGGGTACTGGTGGGCGGGGGTGAGCAGCACGGTGTCCGCGCCGGTCTCCGGGAGGTCGCCGACCCGGGCGCCGTGCTCGTCGATGGCCAGGGGCACGGTGCGGACGCCCGCCTCGGCCAGGATCCCGCGGTGGAAGGCCAGCCCGTACGACTCGACCGCCACCGGGCCGGGCAGGACCCGCCCCAGCAGCCGCAGCGCGTGGGCGAATCCCGAGCAGACGACGATCAGCTCGGGGTCCGTGCGCACGCCGCGGGCGCGGGCGAGGTATTCGGCCAGCGTCCGGCGCAGTTCGACGCGGCCGCGCGGGTCGCCCACGCCGAACGCCTCGCTCGGCGCCGCGGTCAGCGCCCGCCGGGCCGAGGCCAGCCAGGCCGAGCGCGGGAAGGCCGACGCGTCCGGCGAGCTGGGCCGCAGATCGTGGCGGGGCCGGACGGGCGCGGCCGCCGACGCGCGCGGCCCCTCCCGCCGGAGCGGGGCGGCGCGCCGCGCGACGCGGGTGCCGGAGCCCTGGCGCGCGGTCAGCCACCCCTCGGCGACGAGCTCGGAGTAGGCCTCGGCGACGGTGTTGCGGGCGATGCCGAGGTCCACGGCGAGGGAGCGGTAGGGGGGCAGCAGGGTGCCGGGGAGCAGCCGCCCCGAGCGGATGGCCTCGCGCAGCGCGTCCATGAGGCGCGCACGGTTGCCGCCCGCTCCCCGCAGCTCCAGATGCAGATCGCCGCCCGCCTGATTGACCCATGTTTCTGCCATGGAAATGCACCATACTCCCGGCTTCTCACGCTCCTAGGGTTGTGATCATGACCAGTCAGCGCATGAACTTCACGACCACCGCCCCCCAGGTCTTCAAGGCCGTCTACGCCCTGGACGCGGCGGCGCGCAAGGGGCTCGACCCGATCCTCGTCGAGCTGGTGCAGATCCGGACGTCGCAGCTCAACCGGTGCGCCTACTGCATCGACTACCACACGAAGGACGCCCGCAAGGCGGGAGAGACCGAGGAGCGGATCCACCAGCTCGGCGCCTGGGAGGACTCGCCGGTCTTCACCGAGCGCGAGCGCGCCGCCCTGGCCCTCACCGAGGCCGTCACCCTGCTGCCGGGCGGCGTCTCCGACGCGGTGTACGACCGTGCCGCCGCGCACTTCCCCGAGCGGGAACTGGCCCAGATCATCGCGGTGATCTTCACCGCCAACACCTGGAACCGGATGAACGTCACCACCCGCAAGACCCTGGGCACCGAGTGACCGCCGACCTTCGGGACGGCCGCTCGGCGCTGAAGGGCTGGCTCGCCGTCGCCGCGGTGACGCTGGGCATCTTCGCCCTGATGACGTCCGAGCTGCTGCCCGTCGGGCTGCTCACCCCGGTCGGCGACGCACTGGACGTCTCGCCGGGGACGGCCGGCCTGATGGTGACCGTCCCCGGCCTGGTCGCGGCGTTCTCGGCGCCGCTGGTCACCGTGGCCACCGGCCGGGTGGACCGGAGGCTGGTGCTGGTCGTCCTGATCGGCCTGATGGGCGCGGCCAACCTGGCTTCGGCGTTCGCGACGGACTTCGCGGTCGTCCTGGCGGCGCGCTTCCTGATCGGCGTCAGCGTCGGCGGCTTCTGGTCGATAGCCGGGGGCATCGCGCTGCGGCTGGTGCCCGAGCGGCACGTCGGCCGGGCCACCGCGGTGATCTTCGGCGGCGTCGAGACCGCCTCGGTCCTGGGCGTGCCGACCGGCACCCTGCTGGGCGAGCTCGGCGGCTGGCGCACGGCCTTCGCGGCGGTCGGCGTCCTCGGCCTCGCCGCGCTGCTCTTCCTGCTGTTCCTGCTGCCGGAGCTCCCCGCCGAACGGTCGGTCGCCCTGGCGGACCTGCCGGCCCTGTTCCGCGGCAACGCCGGTGTCCGGATCGGACTCGGCATGGCGTTCCTCCTGATCACCGGGCACTTCGCCGCCTACACGTTCGTCCGCCCGATCCTTCAGGGCGACGGCGTCGACGAGGGCATGATCAGCGTGTTCCTGCTGGTGTTCGGCGTTGCGGGGCTCCTGGGGAACTTCGTCGCCGGAGCCCTGGTGTCATGGCACCTGCGGCGCACCGTCACCGGCGTCGCCGCGGCCTTCACCGCGGTGATGGCCCTGATGGCGCTGCCGCCCGGCGGCACGGCCCGGACCGCGGCGCTCCTGGCGCTGTGGGGCCTGGCTTACGGAGCCGTGCCGGTGACGCTCCAGACATGGATGAACCGGGCGGCTCCCGACGCCCGGGAAGCCGCGTCGTCCCTCTTCGTCTCGGTGTTCAACCTGTCGATCTCCCTCGGAGCGCTGTTCGGCGGCTTCGCCTTCGACTCCTCGGCGGCCGGCGCTCCGCTGTGGCTCGGCGGGGCACTGTGCGCCTTCACCCTGTTCCTGGTCGGCCTGCCGGGGAAGGGGAAGGCCCCCGCCCGAGGGAGAGGGGGCGGGGGCCGGGGAAGGGAGGTCAGCGCCTGAAGGCGGACCTCACCGTGCCGGGGGAGAAGAAGACCGTCTCGCCGGTGGCGTCGTTCACCGCGTCGTTGTCGGTGGCGATCCAGACGCGGCCGGAGCCGGTGACGCCCAGGCCCTCGACCTTCTCCTGGGTCCAGCCGCCGAGGCCGCGCAGGTCGGGCAGGAGGTCGCGGGCCGAGCGCTTGGTGAGGACGGGCAGGCCCGCGCCGGGCGCCTTGGCGGGCGGGTCGACCGCGTAGACCTTCTTGTGGGCGGCGGCGGGGCCGGACGCCTTGTCGCGCTCGACCAGCAGGAGGCGGCCGTCGACGTGGGTGATCTCGGACAGGCCGTTCCAGTTCGCGGTGCTCGCCGAGGGCTCGATCGGGTAGCCGAACCACGCCCACGCGCCGGTGGCGGGCGTGTAGCGGCCGAGGCGGACGACGTTCGCCGGGTCGCCGGCGAGGGGGCGCTGGAGGGTCACCCAGACCTGTTCGGAGGTGCCGGAGCCCGCGACGGTGACGCCTTCGAGGCCCTGGGAGCCGAGCCGGGAGGCGAGGTCGGCGGGCAGCGCGATCTCCTGCCGGACGGCACCGGAGGCGTCGAGGCGCACGAGCCGGTTGTCCGGCCCCTTGGCGCCCTCGGAGGCGAGCCAGAAGCCGCCTCCGGGGCGGGCGGCGATGCCCTCGGCGTCGTAGGAGGCGGGAGCTCCATCCTTGGTGACGGTCAGCGCCCTGGTGATCGTCGCGGGCTTCTCGCCCGTGTCGATCGTGAAGACCTTGGTGGGCTTGTAGGCGGAGTCCCAGACGCCGTACAGGCCGTCGCGGCTGCCGGGGATGGAGGAGAGCCCCGACAGGGCGCCCCAGCCGATTGGCGACCCGTTCTGGGACGCGGAAGTCAGGCCGGGAACCTCCGGCTTGCCGAGCCGGAAGACCTGGACGCCCGCCCGCAGTCCCGCGGAGGCGTCGTCCGTCTCGCTGGAGACGATGAACATGCCGCGTGAAGGCACCGCCAGCAGGCCCTCGGGCCCGGCGTTGGTCGGCAGGAACTGCACGAACCGCGGCTGAGACGGGCGCTCCACGTCGTACACGGCGACGAAGTTCGACCGCTCCGAGCCGACGAAGGCGTAGCGGCGGCCCTTGTAGGTGGCGACGGTGAGGCCTTCGGGCTCGCTGCCCTTGTTGCCGGCACGGTCGTCGTTGTGGTGCCCGTACCGGACGGCCAGGTGCTCGAAGGTGTTCCCCGCGTCCCAGAGGACGTTCCCGCGGTCGTCGAACACCGTCCAGCCGCGGCTGCCGCCCTTCCAGTCGCCCTCGTTGGCGGTGGCCAGCGTACGGTCGTCGATCCAGGAGATCGCGTCGGGCTCGCGGGGGACGTCCTCGACGGTGCCCGTGAGCGAGATCTCGCCGTCCTCTTCGGTGTCGACGCCCGTCACGGTGACGCTGCCTGCGGAGAAGACACGCTCGATACGCCCGGTGCGCAGATCGACGATGGCGACGCCGTTGTTCTCCTGGAGTGTGACGGCGACCTTGCCCCGTCCGTTGATCGTCACGTACTCGGGTTCGGGGTCCTGCGGGGTGTCCAGCCCGGCCTCGATGAACGCGGGCAGCGCGCTCCCGTCGGCCCGGGTGAACGCGACCTTCCGCAGCCCCCACCGGGCCGGGTCCGCGTCCTTGAGGTCGAGGATCTGCAGGAATCCGGCGGGCGCCTGCGGGAGGTCCCCCTCCTGGCCTCCGGCCGGGGTCGCCTCCTCGTCCCGCTCGTTCTCGATGGCGACGGCCGCGTATCGCTCCGCCACCGCGATCGAGTCCGGCTGCCCGCCCAACTCGATGCTCCGGACGGTCTTCCTGTCCTTGATCCGGATCACGGCGATCCGCCCGGAAGGCCGGGTGTGGCTCTCGCTCGTGTCGATGACGACCAGCGCGTACGCCCCCACGACGGCCACCGACGTCGGCTCGGCGTCCCCCAGGCTCAGCGTCCCCAGCCCCCTGGGCCGGTCGGGGACGCTCAGGTCCAGGAAACCGACGCGCTTCCCGGGCGCGTCGGTGTAGACCAGCGTCCGCCCGTCCCGGCTGACCGCGCTGATCTCCGCGACGGCCTCTCCGTCACCGCCGCCGTTCTGGTGCACGGGGTAGGTCGCGAGCCGCTGGAACAGCCGGCCCTCCGGACCGGCCCCGGCCGTCGCCATCCCGGACATCCCGGCGAACACCACGGCCCCCGCCGCCAGCCCGGCGGTCCACCGCACACGTCGTCGCATCACTTCTCCCGCTTCGTTCTCCATCCGCCACCGACCCTCGCAGCGGCCCGGAACGAGCGGATGAACACCGGACGGCCCCCGTCTGAAGCCCGCTGGGAGACTCCGCCTCCGCGGGGCGTCGGAGACGCTCCTCCGGGCGGCGCGGAGAGAGGGATCAGCGGTCGGAGATCGCCGGAGGGGGTTCATGGGGGTCGAGGCTCCGTCTCAGCGGGGCACTCGCGGTGCCGAGCTCCCGGCGTGCGGACTCCAGGAAGGCGTGGCGGCGCTCGCTCTTGGCGGGAGCGCCCTCAGGGGGCGGGTCGCCGCGCAGCAGCGTGTGCAGGGCGAGGGTGTAGTCGTGGGCGGCCTGGGCGGTCTCGGGCGAGCAGACGAGCTCGGGCAGTTTCTTGGCCAGCCAGAGGGCGTGGATCCGCTCCCGGATCTCCGCTTCCTCCGGGGCGCCTCCGGACGTGATCTCGTCGGCGGTGAACTCCGCGCGCTGGGCCGCCGAGAGGAACTCCAGGATCGCCTCTTTGCGCTCCGTGCGCTGCGCGTTCTGCTGCTCCCGCCGTTCGCGGCGGGTGTCTCCACGCGTGGACAGGTACTGGCCGACCAGGGTGCCCAGGGATCCCAGGGCGACTCCGGCGAGGGGCAAGATCGTCACGATCCAGCTCATGCCGGTGGGACGCGGCCGCGCGCCCGGCGGTTCCCCGCGGGACCGGCGGCCGGGGCTCGGGGAGCGCGGGCGGCCGGTCCCCTGACGGGACGGTCTCCGGCGGGCGCCGGGCCTCTCCGGACGGGCGGGGGCTGGCGCGGCGGCTCGGAAGGGGCTGAAGTAGGGTCGGGGGATGCGGATCTGTTGCGAGCGCATGCGGGCTCAGCTGGAGCGGGGCTGCCCTCGGCACGACGATCCGTACCTGTGTCCGGACCGCCTGGTGGTGCACTCGGCGGAGTTCGGCGTGTGGGGTCTGGTCGTGCGGGGTGAGGGGCGGATGGCGGTGCCGATCGCCTTCTGCCCGTGGTGCGGGACTCGGCTGGCCGGCCTCGGGGAGGCCGTCCGGTCATCAGTAGGGAAGGATCCGGCCTGAGGGAGTGCGCAGGTCCAGGGACTGGGGCTTGCGCGGCACCCGTGGAAGCTTGACGATCTGCTGCTGTCGTGCCATTTCGATCATCTCCCCTCATCCGGCGGCGGTGAACCGCCGGAATCGTCACCTGAGGCGGGAGAACCGCCAGGTTCTGGTGAGCTTATGCGACGTCAGGTGGTCGTTCATCCGATTTTCCGGTGCTGGCTTCACTCGGAGCGATCGTATGGTGTCTTGGGGTCAGGTCGCATCCACTTCGAAACGACACGCTTGCGGGGCTGGGAGCCGGTATGGGGGATCGGCGGTGACCCTCCCGGGCTTCCTCGGGGAATACCCAGGGTGAAGCGGGAAAAAACGTTCCAAACCAATTGGCCGTCCCCGGGGCGCCCACAGCCCCGGGGACGGCGGTCTCAGGACGTGACGTCCTTGGCCCGGAAGCGGCGGAACGCCAGTGCGAAGAGCACCACGGCGTAGGAGATCGACAACGCGGCGCCCTGGATCATGCCGTTCCAGGAGATGTCCGGCTGCAGGGCGTCCATCCAGGCGTAGCTGAAGCGGGTCGGCAGCAGGTCGCGCCAGTCGCCCAGCGCGGTCACCGCGTCCAGCATGTTGCTGACGATCACCAGGCCGACGGCGCCGCCGACCGCGCCCAGGGGCGAGTCGGTCAGCACCGACAGCAGGAACGCCAGCGCCGCCACGACGAGCTGGGCGACGAGCGAGTAGCCGACGATGATCGCCATCCGCTCGAAGGCGGCGCTGGCGGGGAAGGTGCCGCCGGTCGGCAGGGTGATGTCGGACCAGCCGAACACCAGCGTCCCGGCCAGCAGCGACATCAGCGGCAGCGTCAGCACGGCCGCCGCGGCGTACCCCAGCGCGACGACCAGCTTCTGCCGCAGCAGCCTGTCGCGCGGCACGGGCGCGGCCAGCAGGTACCGCAGCGAGGACCAGCCCGCCTCGCTGGCCACGGTGTCGCCGCAGAAGAGCGCCACGGTGACCACCAGCAGGAACCCGGTGGAGACGAACAGGGAGAACAGCGCGAAGTTCAGCCCGCCGGTGGTCGCCACGTCGGCCAGGCTCATCCGCCCGTCCGTTTCGTCCCCGCCATCCCCGCCGAACTGGAAGGCCAGTACCAGGATCCACGGCAGGAGCAGCAGCAGCCCGAAGGTGACCAGGGTCCGTCGGCGGCGGAACTGCCGGACGGCCTCGACCCGCAGCGGCAGCGGCCCGCTCATGTCCCACTCCCGATGATCTCCAGGAAGACGTCCTCCAGGCCCCGCCCGCCGACGATCTCGGCGACCGGCCCGTCGGCGACCTTGCGCCCGCGCGTCATCACCACGACCCGGTCGCAGGTCTGCTCGACCTCGCTGAGCAGGTGGCTGGAGACGATGACCGTCCGCCCCCTCTCGGCGTACCGGACGAGCACCTCGCGCATCTGCCGGATCTGCGGCGGGTCGAGCCCGTTGGTGGGCTCGTCGAGCACCAGCAGGTCGGGCAGCCCGAGCATCGCCTGGGCGATCGCCAGCCGCTGCCGCATGCCCTGCGAGTAGGTGCGGACGGGCCGCGCCAGCGCCTCGTCGGTGAGCGCGGCGACCTCCAGCGCCTCCGCCATGTGGGAGTCGGCGGCCGGACGCCCGGTGGCCCGCCAGTACAGCTCCAGGTTGTCGCGCCCCGACAGGTGCGGCAGGAACCCGGGCCCCTCGACGAACGAGCCGAGCCGGGCCAGGACCGGCGCGCCGGGCCCCACCCGGTGGCCGAAGATCCGGATCTGCCCGCCGTCGGGGTGGATCAGCCCCATGAGCATGCGCAGAGTGGTGGTCTTGCCCGCGCCGTTGGGCCCGAGCAGCCCGAGGACCTGGCCCTTCTCGACCCGGAACGACAGGTCGTCCACGGCCTTGTAGCCGTTGCGGTAGGTCTTGGTGAGCCCCGTGATCCGCAACGGCACGTCGGCGGACGCCTCGTCGAAGTCGTCGTCGGCCCTGCGCGGCCGCCGCGCCAGCAGCCCCGCGGCCACGGCCAGCGCGACGACCGGCGCGATCCACACCCACAGGGGCGGCCGCCGCACCGGCGCGGACAGGCCGGGCACGGACGGCACGGACAGCCCGGAGACCGCCGAGATCTCGTATGTCAGCGGCTCGGCCGGCCCCGCGAACCCGTAGTCGGTGGTGGAGAGCACGACCCGGAGCCGGTGCCCCCGGCTGAACTCGTGGTCCAGCGCGGGCAGGACGACCTCGGCCTCGCCGTCGACACGGACGGGCGTCGCGAGCCGCCGGGCGAGGGTCGCGCCGCCGTCGGGGGCGACGTCGTAGAGCTTGGCGAAGAGCGTCGCCTCGCGGTCGGTCCTGATCCGCACCCGGGGCGTGCCCGTCACCCGCAGTGCCGCGTCCAGCGGCTCGGTGGTGAAGGCCGCGTTCTGCCCGGCCATGTCCAGTCCGGGCACCCCGCCCAGGGAGCTCAGCGCGCTCAGTGCGCCCAGGCCGGGCAGCGCCGTGATGGAGGCGGGCACCCCGCCCGCCGGATTCTGCACGGTCTGCTCGCCGCCCTCCAAAGGCAGCTCCCGCGCGGCGTTCTCCAGCCCGGGATAGGCGGCGGAGGTGGCGGCCGAGATCGCGCGCCTCCCGTTGCGGGAGTCGACCCCGCCGCCCCGCGTGACGGTGAAGGCGGGCGGCAGCACGACGTCCTGCTCGCCCTTGAGGTAGTGGTCGAACCAGTCGGACGTCAGCCCGGAGAGCCGCCCGGTCTCCTGCTCGCCCCCGTCATGGCCGCCCTGGAACCAGACGACGGAGACGGGCCCCTGGGCCGCCCGAGCGTTCTGGTCGGCCTGGTCCAGCGGGAACAGCGAGTCGTTCTGCCCCTGGACGAGCAGCATCGGCGCCTTGACGGGCGGCGCGGTCGCGGGCGAGGACGCACGGAGGAGATTCCACGCCTCGTCCGTGGGGCGCCCCGTCTGCGCGACCTCCTGGTACATCTCGCAGACGGACGGCAGGAACCGTCCACAGGCTGTGGATCCGTCGGACTCGCCCGTGAAGAACAGGCCCGCCCACAACTTCTTGAACACCCCGCCGGGCATCAGCGACTGCGACAGGTCGTGCCAGGTGATGGACGGGACGATCGCGTCGACGCGCCCGTCGTAGGCCGCCGTCAGCAACGAGATCGCGCCGCCGTAGGAGGGCCCCGCCATGCCGACGCGGGGGTCGCCCTCCCCGTCCAGCCGCACCTCGGGCCGCTTCGCCAGCCAGTCGATCAGCTGCCGGGTGTCCTTGACCTCGTAGTCGGGGGAGTTCAGCGCGATCTGCCCCTCGGAGCGCCCGAAGCCCCGCGCCGACCACGTCAGCACCGCGTAACCCTCGCGGGCGAGCCGCCGCGCCTCCCCCGCCTGGGAGTCCTTGCTGCCGCCGAACCCGTGCGCCAGCAGCACCGCCGGCGCCTTCGCCACCCCGACGGGCCGGTAGAAGGTCGCGTCCAGCGTCACCTTCTGGTCGTCCTTCGGCCCGTCGACGACCGGGATCCGCACCGCCTCCCGCCGGACGGCGGGTTCGCCGTCCTCGGAGAGGACGAAACCCCCGCCCGCAGCGAGCACGCCGACCGCGGCCGCGCCCGCGACCCATCGCCGCCTCATGGCGGAGATCGTACGCGAGTGACCCGTAAGCCGGAGATCAAGAGAACCGTCCGGTCACCGCCGCGCCGTGTTCACCGCCGGCGCCGCGACCGCCCGCTTCACCGCCGGCGCCGCGACCACCCGCGCCGCACGACCCGCAGCCCCGCCAGGCCCAGAACGGCGGCCAGCAGGCCGCCCGCCGCCACCGCGGCCATGGCGCGCAGGACCGGAGCGTCGGCCTGCGCCTCCTCGCCGACCTCGCTGAGCAGCCCGAGGTCGTTCTCGTCGTCGATGATGTGCTCCACGACGGGGATATGCCAGGAAAGATCACCCGGCAAGCCCAAGGGGAGTTCAGCGTTGCGGTGGGATCAGCTCCGGCCGCCGGTGAGGTCGCCCACCAGCTTCTGCGCGTCGGCGCGGGTGAACCGGCCGGTGATGAGCACCTCGCCGCCGGTGATCGGAGCGTCCACCCAGGGCGCGGTGATCACCTGGTCGCCGATCACCACGGCGATCTGCCTGCCCCGCTGCGCCCGGGTGAGGTCGGCGAACGCCGCGCGGTCGGGGCCCACCAGCCGGAGGGACACCCCGTGGCTGCCGTCCCGCAGCTCCCGCACCTCGGTCCCGCCCACCCTGCGGATGACGATGCCCTCGGTGACCTGGTAGCAGGCGGGCTCGGGCCCGGTGATGCCCCGGGTGCCGGCCGGGCAGGCGCCGTTCGTCCGCTGCGCGACCGGATAGAGCAGCAGCGGCGCGGCCAGCTCGACCCGGCTCTGGCGTGCCGCCGCGACGAGGACGCCGCTCACCGCCACCGCGGCGGAGCACAGCCCGATGACGAGGATCGCGGCCAGCAGCGTGGTCTTCGGCTGTCTGCGCACCCCGCCAGTCTCGCAGAAAGATCGCCGGAAAGCGGGAAGGGCCCGGACACGGGGTCCGGACCCTTCCCGACGAGCGCGCGCCTAGTCGATGCGCCAGGTGTCGCCGCTGCACAGGAGGGCGGCGAGGTCGCCGCGGCCCTGCTTGTCCTTGGCCTCGTTCACCTGCTCGTTGAGCAGCGAGTCGTAGGACGGGCGCGGCGCCGAGCGGAACACGCCGATCGGCACGTGCGTGAACGCCGGCTGGTCCAGCCGCGACAGCGCGAACGCCAGCGACGGGTCCGGGTCGTGGGCGTCGTGCACGATGACGCCCGGGTCCGTCGGGGCGCCGACCCGGAAGCCGAAGCCGTCCTGGATCAGCGCCTTGTCGCGGTCCTTGCCGAAGACGATCGGCTGGCCGTGCTCCAGCCGGACGGTGATGTCGTCCCGCTGGTCGGCGTCCTTCAGCGGCTCGTAGGCGCCGTCGTTGAAGATGTTGCAGTTCTGGTAGATCTCCACCAGCGCCGCGCCCTGGTGCTCGGCCGCCTGCCGCAGCACCGACTGCAGGTGCTGGCGGTCGGAGTCGAGCGTGCGGGCCACGAACGCGCCCTCCGCGCCGATCGCCAGGGAGATCGGGTTGAAGGGGTGGTCCAGCGAGCCCATCGGCGAGGACTTGGTGACCTTGCCGGCCTCCGAGGTGGGCGAGTACTGGCCCTTGGTCAGACCGTAGATCCGGTTGTTGAACAGCAGGATCTTGATGTTGACGTTGCGGCGCAGCGCGTGGATCAGGTGGTTGCCGCCGATGGACAGCGAGTCGCCGTCACCGGTGATCACCCACACCGACAGGTCCTGGCGGGCCGAGGCCAGCCCGGTCGCGATCGCCGGGGCGCGCCCGTGGATCGAGTGGAACCCGTAGGTGTTCATGTAGTACGGGAACCGCGAGGAGCAGCCGATGCCCGAGATGAACACGGTGTTCTCGCGCTTGATCCCCAGCTCGGGCATGAAGCCCTGCACCGCGGCGAGGATGGCGTAGTCACCGCAGCCGGGGCACCAGCGGACCTCCTGGTCGGTCTTGAAGTCGCGAGCCGACAGTTTCACGTCGGACTTCGGAACGAGCGCCAACGCTTCATTCATGGACCGTCACACCCCTCGAATCAGCAACACCGAACCTCGTGGTCCGTCTTGAAGTCCGGAACACCCCCGCCTGCGCGGGGAGCAGGGTGCGACGGTCAACGTCAACCCTACTACTACTCTGAGTCATCCGTTCATCACATCCCGGATCACGTCGGCGAGCTCTTCGGCCTTGAACGGCAGGCCGCGCACGCGGTTGTAGCCGACCACGTCGATCAGGTACTTGGCGCGCAGGAGGGTGGCGAGCTGTCCGAGGTTGATCTCGGGCACGATCACCTTGTCGTAGGACTTCAGGACCTCTTCCATGTTCGCGGGGAACGGGTTGAGGTGGCGCACGTGCGCCTGGGCGACCCTGCCGCCGGCCTTGCGGACGCGCCGCACGGCGGCGGAGATCGCGCCGTACGTGCCGCCCCAGCCGAGCACCAGCACGCGGGCGTCGCCGTCCGGGTCGTCGACGCGCAGCGGCTCGACGTCGTTCGCGATGCCGTCGACCTTGGCCTGGCGGAGCCGGGTCATCAGGTCGTGGTTGTCGGGGTCGTAGGAGATGTTGCCGGAGCCGTCGGCCTTCTCCAGGCCGCCGATCCGGTGCTCCAGGCCCGCGGTGCCCGGGACGGCCCAGGGGCGGGCCAGGGTCTCGGGGTCGCGCTTGAACGGCTGGAAGTCCTCCTGCAGCGGCTCGGCGAAGTTCGCCTCGATCACCGGCAGGTCCTCGACCTCGGGCAGCTTCCACGGCTCGGAGCCGTTGGCCAGGTAGCCGTCGGACAGGATGAACACCGGGGTGCGGTACTTGACCGCGATCCGCGCCGCCTCGACCGCCGCGTAGAAGCAGTCGGCCGGGGACAGCGGCGCGATGATCGGCACCGGGCACTCGCCGTTGCGGCCGAACATCGCCTGCATGAGGTCGGCCTGCTCGGTCTTGGTCGGCAGGCCCGTGGACGGGCCCGAGCGCTGCACGTTGACGATCAGCAGCGGCAGCTCGACGGCGACCGCGAGGCCGATCGTCTCGGCCTTGAGCGCCACACCCGGTCCGGAGGTCGTGGTCAGGCCCAGCGAGCCGCCGAAGGAGGCGCCCAGCGCCGCGCCGATCGCCGCGATCTCGTCCTCGGCCTGGAACGTGCGCACGCCGAAGTTCTTGAACTTCGACAGCTCGTGCAGGATGTCGGACGCCGGGGTGATCGGGTACGAGCCCAGGAACAGGTCGAGGCCGCTGCGGTCGCCGGCCGCCACCAGGCCCCAGGCCAGCGCGGTGTTGCCCGTGATCTGCCGGTACAGGCCCGGCTCCTGCGCCGCGGGCTTGACCTCGTAGGACGTCGCGAAGTCCTCGGTGGTCTCGCCGAAGCTCCAGCCCGCCTGGAAGGCCGCGATGTTGGCCTTCATGATCTCGGGCTTCTTCGCGAACTTCTTCTCCAGGAAGGCGATCGTGCTCTCCACCGGGCGGTGGTAGAGCCACGACAGCAGGCCGAGCGCGAACATGTTCTTCGCCCGCTCGGCGTCCTTCTTGGACAGGTCGAAGTCCTCGAGCGCCTTGACCGTCATCGAGGTCAGCGGCAGCGCGTGCACCCGGTAGTCGGCCATGGAGCCGTCCTCGACGGGGCTGGCCGCGTAGCCCACCTTGGCCAGGTTGCGCTTGGTGAACTCGTCGGTGTTGACGATCACATCGCCGCCCTTGGGCAGGTCGCCGATGTTGGCCTTCAACGCCGCGGGGTTCATGGCGACCAGGACGTTGGGGGCGTCACCGGGCGTCAGGATGTCGTGGTCGGCGAAGTGGAGCTGGAAGCTGGAGACCCCCGGAAGGGTTCCGGCGGGGGCGCGGATCTCGGCCGGGTAGTTCGGGAACGTGGAGATGTCGTTGCCGAACTCGGCCGTCTCCGCCGTGAAGCGGTCGCCGGTCAACTGCATGCCGTCGCCGGAGTCGCCGGCGAAGCGGATGATGACGCGGTCGAGTTGCTGGACCTGTTTGGTCACAGAGGAAGACCTTCCTCGACGCGCAGCCTCGTCCCAGGTGAGGGTCCTGTGACAGGAGGGCTACTTGGGCTTGTGTTCATGGTACGACCCAGTCGAGATGGCTCATCCATCTCGGTTCCAGGCTTTGAGACCCTGCGCCGTGAGCCTCTGCAAGCCGGCCGGCGGCGTCGTGAGGACCCCGCGATACAGGACGTATCACCACGGCCCTCCGGTTCGCTCGCCGACCTGGATATCGGTCGTGGCCAATGTACCGAACCGCGAGGGTGGGGTACTTACGCGCCCTGCTGTTCGGCCTCGAGTTTGCCCGCCAGCGTCTCGGCCCGGCTCTTGGAGACCGACTCGACCTTCAGCCAGGAGTTGAAGTAGTAGCGGCTGGTGCTCCCCGGCTTGATCCCGCGCACCCACGACTTCCAGGTGCCGCTGGTCACCCGGCACTCCAGCGTGGTGGTGCCGGCGCGCACGGAAAGCGTCCGGGTGCACTGGCCCAGTTCCTTGTCGCCGGCCTTGTCCGACCAGATCTTGGCGACGTAGGTGGCGGTGGCGGTCGGCCCGGTGTTGCTGAACTTGCGCTCGATGGTGCAGCCCGAGGCGTTGCAGTCCGAACGGGCGACCGTCGAGACGGGCTTGATCGAGGCGGCGGGGTCGAGGGCGCCCGCGAGGCCGTTGCGGACCTTGTCCTTCAGCTCGGTGTAGAGGGTGTTGACGGCGTCCGCGGTGAGCTCGGCCACCTCGAAGTCGAAGACCTGGGCACCGCCCGTCTTGACCCTGAGCAGCTGGTAGGGGGCGGCGTCGGCGACGTAGTACTGGGCGCCGGCGCCCTCGAAGACGATCGCCTGGCGGCCCGCGACGGGCTCGGTGGACGGCGCGCCGGACGGCGGCACCAGCGGCCGGGCCTGCTGGAGGGATTGGCCGAGCGCGGCGGGCAGGAGCAGCTTGCGGATGTCGAAGGCGCGCAGCGAGTCGGGCGCCTTGGCCCACTTGTCGGCGAAGTCGTCTATGACGTCGTCGCCGATCTCCCGCTGGGAGCGCCAGAAGGACTGCGGCGCCTTCACGTAGAGGTCGCCGTCCAGGAGCATCGCGTCGATGACGTCGCCGCCGACCGTCAGGCTCCCGGCCGCCGTCCCGGCCCGGGTCACCGTCAGGTCGGTCTGGACGGACGTGCCGGAGGCGTCGTACGTCCCGGTGTAGCGCAGACCCGGCAGGGAGTTCAGCTTCGTCACGGTCTGCGAGGACTTCTGCTGCGGGGTGAGCGCCTTCTTCTCCTCCTCGCCGCCGAGCAGGACGATCAGGACCACGGCGAGAACGAGGACGAGCGCCACGGCCGCGCTCAGGACGGCGATCAGCGCGCCCTTGCCGCTCTTCGGCGGCTGCGCGGGGGGCTGCCCGAAGCCGGGCGGCTGGCCGTAGCCGGGCTGGCCGAACGGCGGGGGGCCGCCCGGCGCTCCCGGGCCGCCCGGCCCCTGGAACGGCGGCGGCGTCCACCCGGCCTGCTGCGGCGGCTGGTGCCAGTGGGGCGGGGGCGTCTGCGGCCCCTGCGGGGGCTGCCCGCCCTGGGGGGGCTGCCCCGGTCCGGGCTGTCCCGGTCCGGCGGCCGGATCCGGCTGCGGGGCGTGCGGCTGGCCGGGCGGGCTCCAGTCCTGCCCGGGAGGCTGCCAATTCGGCTGGTCAGATCCCTGCGCCATGTACCCGCACCACCCCGTATTACCTGCGTTCCTGGACAGACCTTATGTTTGTCGCCTAGATCCGTAAAGACGGACGCAAGACGCGCGGCGGCGGTTCCCCACGACGGATTACGCTTCCCTGGTGCGCGACTACTACGGCTCCTATGTTCTCGTCGCCGTCCTGTTCCTCATCGGCGGCGGGATCGTCGCGGGCGGGCTCACGGCCAACCGGCTGCTGCGGCCCTCCCGGCCCACCCCCGAGAAGCTCACCACCTACGAGTGCGGCGTCGATCCCGTGGGGGAGGGCTGGGCCCAGTCCCATGTCCGCTATTACGTGTTCACGTACCTGTACGTGGTGTTCGCGGTGGACGCGATCTTCCTGTTCCCCTGGGCCACCGTCTTCAGCGCCCGGGGGTACGGGGCGGTGACGCTCGGGGAGATGTTCGTCTTCCTGGGCTTCCTGGCCACGGGCCTGCTGTACGCCTACAAGAAGGGGGTGCTCACATGGGTGTAGTGGACCTCCCCGAGCCGACCGTGGGACCGCTGTCCAGGCTGGCGCCCAAGCCGGTCAAATTCGTGCTCAACTGGGGCCGCCGCTACTCGTTGTGGGTCTTCAACTTCGGGCTCGCCTGCTGCGCGATCGAGTTCATCGCCGCCTCGATGGCCCGCCACGACTTCATGCGCCTCGGCGTCATCCCGTTCGCGCCCGGCCCCCGCCAGGCCGACCTCATGGTGGTGTCGGGGACGGTCTCCGACAAGATGGCGCCGGCCGTCAAGCGCCTGTACGAGCAGATGCCGGAGCCGAAGTACGTCATCTCCTTCGGGTCGTGCGCCAACTGCGGCGGCCCGTACTGGGATTCGTACTGCGTCACCAAGGGCGTCGACCAGATCATCCCCGTCGACGTGTACGTGCCGGGCTGCCCGCCGCGGCCCGAGGCGCTGCTGCACGGCATCGTCCGGCTCCAGGAGAAGATCGCGGGCGAGTCGCTCGGGGAGCGCTACACCGGCCCCGGGCCCGCGGAGCCGCCTTCCTGGGAGCACCGGCCGAGCGTGCTGCAGCGGCCGCTCCAGCCCGTGCCCGAGATGCTGGCCGAGGCCGACCTGCCCACGCAGGGCATGCCCGTGGTCGAGCCGGAGCCGCGGGAGCCCGGGAGCACGGTGGTCACCGAAGGCGCGGCGAGCACCGCCAGGACGCAGCGGATCCGGCTCGGCGGCACCCGTCCGAACGAGGTCGTGGACTACTCGATCATTCCGGGGATGTCCGATGACGACGACTGAGGTGGAGGCGGAGCTCATCCGCCGCTTCGGGCCCGAGGTCACGACCGAGGACGCCTTCGGGCAGCCGGTCGCCGACGTGCCCGCGGCGCTGTGGACGGACGCGCTGGAGTTCGCGCGGGACGGCCTGGGCTGCGACTTCTTCGACTGGCTGAGCGGGGTCGACGAGCTGGAGGACGGTTTCCGGATCGTCGCCCACGTCTACTCCCTGGAAGGCCGCCACCACCTCCTGCTGCGCACCCTGGTGCCCCGCGCGGAGCCCGTGCTGGCCTCGGCCGTCGGGGTGTACCGGGGCGCGGCCTGGCACGAGCGCGAGACGTTCGAGATGTTCGGCGTGGTCTTCGAGGGCCACCCCGACCTGAAGCCGCTGCTGCTGCCCGACGGGTTCGAGGGCCATCCGCTGCGCAAGGACTTCGTGCTGGCCGCCCGCGTCGCCAAGGCGTGGCCGGGGGCCAAGGAGCCGGGCGAGGGCGGCGGCGCGCCGTCACGGCGCAAGAACCTCCCGCCGGGAGTGCCGCAGGGCTGGGGGCCGAATGCGTGACGTCGTGGCCCTGGCGCTGGTCACCGTCGCCTTCCTGACCCTCCCGCTCGTCATCGGCCAGGCCGAGCACAAGGTGATGGCGCACATGCAGGGCCGGCTCGGCCCCATGTACGCGGGCGGTTTCCACGGCTGGGCGCAGCTGGTGGCCGACGGCGTGAAGTTCGCCCAGAAGGAGGACACCGTCCCGGCCGCGGCCGACCGGCGGATCTTCCTGCTGGCGCCGGGCGTGGCGCTGGTGCCCTACCTGGTGGTGCTCGCGGTGGTCCCGGTCGGGCCGGGACAGGTCGCGGTGGATCTGTCGCTCGGATTGTTCTTCGCGCTGGCCGTCATGGGCGTCGGCGCGATCGGCTCGATCATGGCGGGCTGGTCGTCGGCCAACAAGTACTCGCTGCTGGGCGGCATGCGCGTGGCGGCCCAGCTGGTCTCCTACGAGCTGCCGATGGTGCTGGCGGCGGCGTCCGCGGCGATGGCCGCGGGCACGCTGAACCTCGGCGGCATCGCGGAGGCGTGGCAGTGGTGGTGGCTGGCCTGGCAGGCGCCGGCCGCCGCGGTGTTCTTCCTGTCGGGCCTGGCCGAGCTGCGCCGGCCGCCGTTCGACATGCCGGTCGCCGACTCGGAGATCATCTTCGGCCCGTACACCGAGTACGGCGGGTTGCGGTTCGCGTTCTTCCTGCTCGCCGAGTACGCCGGGATCCTGGTGGTCTGCTCGCTGACCACCGTGCTCTTCCTGGGCGGCTGGCAGGGACCGCTGCTGCCCGGCTTCCTGTGGACCCTGATCAAGGTCTTCCTGCTGGCGTTCGTGGTGATCTGGTTCCGTGTCGCCTTCCCCCGGCTGCGCGAGGACCAGCTCCAGCGCCTGGCCTGGGTGTACCTGGTGCCGATCGCCCTGGGCCAGCTGGCGCTGACCGGTGTGGTGAAGGTGGTGACCGGAGCGTGAAACCAGGCCTGGCCAAGGGATTGGCCGTCACCCTGCGGACGATGATGAGGCGTTCGGGGACCCGCCAGTACCCGGAGGCGGCGCCGGACCTGGCGCCCCGCTCCCGGGGCGTGATCGCGCTGTTCGAGGAGAACTGCACCGTCTGCATGCTGTGCGCCCGCGAATGCCCCGACTGGTGCATCTACATCGACTCCCACAAGGAGACGATGCCCGCGGAGGGCTCGGCGCGCCCCCGCTCGCGCAACGTCCTCGACCGCTTCGCGATCGACTACTCGCTGTGCATGTACTGCGGGATCTGCGTCGAGGTGTGCCCGTTCGACGCGCTGTTCTGGTCGCCGGAGTTCGAGTACGCCGCCTACGACATCGCCGAGCTGACCCACGAGCGGGAGCGGCTGCGCGAGTGGATGTGGACGGTGCCGCCGCCGCAGGCGCACGAGCCCAACGCCGACCCGCCCAAGGAGCTGCGTTGACCACAGCGGAAGTCGTGTTCACCGCGCTCGGCGCCGTCGCCGTGGGGGCGGGCGTGCTGGTCGTGACGACCAGGCAGATCGTCCACGCGGCGCTGTGGCTGGTGGTGACGTTCGGCGCGCTGGCCGGGATGTACCTGGTGCTGACCGCGGAGTTCGTCGCCTGGGTGCAGGTGCTCATCTACGTCGGCGCGATCGTGGTGCTGCTGCTGTTCGGCATCATGCTGACCCGCGCGCCCATCGGGCCGGGCGAGGGGCTGGACTCCGGGAACCGCCTGCCCGCCCTGGCCGTGGCGGTCGGCACGGCCGCCGTCCTGGTGACGCTGCTCGTCCGCGGCTTCAAGGACGCCCGGATCGACCTGGAGCCCGGCGGAGGCTCCGGCGACGCGCTCGGCGAGGCGATCTTCCGCGAGTGGGTCCTGCCGTTCGAGGTCCTCTCGGTCCTCCTGCTCGCGGCCCTCGTGGGGGCGATCGTGCTGTCCAAGGGGAGGGGGCGCTGATGTCGGTCGCCTATCCGGTGGTGTTCTCGGCGCTGCTGTTCTCCGTCGGCGTGTACGGGGTCCTGGCGCGGCGCAACGCGATCCTCGTGCTGATGTCGGTCGAGCTGATGCTCAACGCCGTCAACCTCAACCTCGTCGCGTTCGACGTGTGGCTGCGCGACGCGCTGCACGGCGGCCAGGTGCTCACCCTCTTCACGATCGTCGTGGCCGCGGCCGAGGTCGGGCTCGGCCTGGCGATCGTGCTGCTGCTGTACCGCAACCGGCAGAACATCGACGTGGACCGGCAGGACACCCTGCGGGAGACGAAGCAGGAGGCACGGTGACGCTCCTCGCCGCGCAGGCGGTCGTCCTGCCCTTCCTCGGGGCGCTGTGCGGGCTGCTGCTCGGGCCCTGGCTCACCCGCGTCCTGGTGGCGGGGGGCGTGCGGACCGAGGACGGCCCCGCGGGGCCGCCGACCGAGGCGCGGGGCGTCGAGGAGCACGTGGAGGCCGTCCCCGGGGTGCCGGGGGAGCCGGTGCCCGCCGAGGGGCGCGCGGCGCCCGCCGGGT